>CAZUYK010000006.1:0-71616 GCA_964624905.1 uncultured Candidatus Peribacteria bacterium | reverse complement strand
GAGGAAATGATCCCGTACTTCAGCGCCAAGTTCGGACCGTTCATCACCAACTCCACGATGCGCAATATCATCGGGCAGCCGAAGAGCGCGTTCGACATCCGCCAGATCATGGACGACGGCAAGGTGCTGCTCGTTAACCTCAGCAAGGGAAAGATCGGCGACATCAACGCGCAGCTGCTGGGACTCATCTTCGTGAACAAGGTGAACATGGCCGCCCTTTCCCGCGCGGAAATGCCCCAGGATCAGCGCCGCCGCTTCTACCTGTACGTCGATGAATTCCAGAACTTCATCACCGATGCGTTCGCAACCATCCTTTCGGAGGCCCGCAAGTACGAGCTCGCGCTCATCATGGCTCACCAGTACATCGGCCAGCTGACCGACAAAACGTCCGCTTACGAAGGCGCGAACAGCAAGATCCGCGACGCCGTATTCGGTAACGTCGGTACCATCATGAGCTTCAAGATAGGCGCGGAGGACGCGGAGTACATGGCGAAGGAATTCGCCCCCGTGCTCAGCGAACAGGATGTCATCGGTATCCCGAATTTCCACTGCTACACCAAGCTGAACATCAACAACACGACGTCCCGCCCGTTCAGCATGGGAACCATCTACGACGAAAAGGACCGCAACGAGAAGCTTGCCGGGCTCATCAAGGAATACAGCCGCATGAAGTACGGCCGCAAGAAGATCTTCGTCGACCAGGAGATCGAGGACCGCATCGGCATCAAGAGGTAAATTCGGCCCGAGATACTTTTGCGCGGGTGAGGAATCACCTATACTCCAATCCTAGTCTTTTCCAAGCAACCGTATGTCATCGTTTTCCCAAATGAAGGACATGTACCGCATCCAGAAGGAGGCGAAGCGCGTGAAGAAAGAATTGAAACAGGTGCACGTCGAGGCCGAGGCCGAGGGCGTGAAAGTCATCGTCGACGGCGAGCAGGAGATCGTCAGCATCGAAATCGCCGAGTCCGTACCACGCGAGCGTATTCCCGCTTTGGTAAAGGATGCCTTGAACCGCGCGATGAAGAAGGCCCAGGTGTATGCCGCCGAGAAGATGCAGGGCGTCATGAGCCAGATGGGTCTTCCCACGGGCGAGCAATGAGGCGCACGCGTTTCGATGAACGGAAGCCGGTGGGATGGAAAAAGCCTGCCATCGTCGCGGCCGTCGTCCTCGTGGTGATTTTCCTTTGGTATAAACGAGCGCTGGGCGCGCCGGACGCGGGTTCGGACAGGCGCATTCCCGTGACGATCGAAGCGGGATCATCCACCGCCGCCATCGCCGATTTGCTCCAGGAAGCGGGCGTCATCCGTTCGTCGACGGCTTTCAAATGGCACGTCCGTTTCAATGGAAAGGCGTCCGCGTTGCAGGCGGGCAGCTTCGTGTTCACGCCGTCGCTTACCGTGTCGGAAGTCATCGAGCGCCTGACGAGCAGTGAGAAAGGAGAATCGTCCGTCACCATCCCGGAAGGGTATACGGTGTTCGATATCGACAAGCTGCTTGCGGAGAAAGGGCTGATCGAAGCGGGTGAATTCGCCGAGTGTGCGCTTACCTGCGATTTCTCATCGTTCGAATTCCTACCGAAGCGCACCGACCTGGCTACGCGCGGCGGACAGGTGGAAGGATACCTGTATCCGGATACGTACTTCGTCGATCCCACGAATTTCGTCGCGAAGTTCTTCATGGAGCGCCTGCTCGGCACGTTCCGTTCCAAGGTTCTTACGCCTATGGAAGGCGAACTGAAGTCATCCAAACGCTCCTTGCACGAAGTCATTACGATGGCGTCCTTGATAGAGGAGGAAACGCGCAGGAGCGACGAGCGTGCGATCGTTTCCGGTATCCTGTGGAAGCGCATCGACGAAGGCATGGGACTCTACGTGGATGCGACCATCCGCTACATCGCCGAAAAGCCGACCGCACCCCTTACGGTGAACGACCTTGCGGTGGATTCGCCCTATAACACGCGCAAGTACCGAGGCCTGCCGCCAGGCCCCATCGCCAGCCCCAGCCTCTCCAGCATCCGCGCCGCGTTGGAACCCGAAAGCTCGCCGTACTACTACTATTTGCACGGGTCCGACGGGCAGATCCGCTACGCTACGACGAATGACGAGCACAACGTGAACAAGGCGAAGTATCTTTGAGTATGGCCCGGGTCATTCGTCATCCGCGTCATTGCTGTACATGACCGTGTCCACCGTCTCGATCATTTTGTCGCGCAGGTCGTCATCCATCTGCCTGCGAAGGGCGATCAGTTGTAGCATGAGGCGAACCTGGTAATGGTCGACCTTTCCTTCTTCATCGTCACCCTTCGAATCGACGGCGATTTTCCGAAGCAATTCCAGCAATGTTTTTTCGTCGGTTTCCGTCATTTTGGCGATTGCTTCGCAATGCGGCTTAAGCGCTTGGAGTAACTTTGGTTTGCCGTCCGGATCATCGATAAGGATATCCAAGAGCTCCTGTGCGTCTATTGTCTCGCACACCAAATCACTATCGTCGATACCTGTATCTTCAGCTGCAACAGGCTCAGCTTTTTTCATTGCCGGCGTTCTGCCCGGTGCGACCGGGGGTGCCAGAGGGCGAAGAGGACTCGTTTGTCGGACGGGAGGCTGAGGTTCGATGGTTGGCGTGACGCTCGCAGC
Source organism: uncultured Candidatus Peribacteria bacterium (assembly GCA_964624905.1). Classification (GTDB taxonomy): domain Bacteria; phylum Patescibacteriota; class Gracilibacteria; order Peribacterales; family Peribacteraceae; genus CAZRVH01. The sequence continues at coordinate 68,979 of CAZUYK010000006.1, read as the reverse complement.
GGGGCTTTTCTTGGACTGAAGGTCTTCGCTTAAAAAACGGTAGTAGGCAGTAATCCTTCCTTTTTGATGGGCGGTAAGATTCTGTATTTTCGCTATAGCCGCCGCTTGCTTTACGAGATTGGGCGCATCCCTTCGCTCCAGCGAGGCATCGGCCTCGGCGATCAACCCTTCGATCTGGACGTTTTCTGAGGGGGTGATAATGGACATCGTTGTCAGTGTATAGGCAATAGGAACGCCCCTACAAGCCATTTTATACTACTGTCAAAAACAGGGTTTTTCTGCTATAATTAGATGATAAACAGTACCCAAACATGAACGCACTTCCTCTCACCGGCGGACATTCCCATCGCATCAAGATCGGCGTGATGGGGTCGGCCAGCGGCGCCCAGACGGAGGATCCGATCGCCCGCCAGAAGGCCACGGAGCTGGGACGCGAGATCGCCCGCCGCGGGCACGTGTTCATCAACGGCGCTTGTCCCGGTTTGCCGAACGACGCGTTGCTCGGCGCCGAGGAAATGAACGGGTTCACGGTCGGAATCTCGCCGGCTTTCTCCGAATACGAGCATGTCCACGAATACCTCTCGCCGCACGGCCATGACTTGGTGATCTACACCGGTCTCGGCTTCATGGAGCGCGACATCATCAACATTCGTTCCGCCGACGGGGTCGTGATCGTGGGGGGAGGCATCGGCACCCTGAACGAATTCACCATCGCGTACGACGAGGGCCGCCCGATCGGCATCATCACCAATTCGGGGGGCATCTCGAATTCCATCCCGCACATCGTGCAGGAGTTGTGCCGCCGCGAAATCCCTCCGAACATCGTCTTCGATGATGATCCGAAGATTTTGCTCGACAAGTTGGAAGCCGCCATTCGCGCGTTCCCGCTGCCGCTCAGGAAAGACAGTCGCGTACGCGACCAGCACATTCCCGGCTGACGCGGGAAAATTCCAAGTTCCAAATACCAAGTAGCCAAGGAATTTTCAAAGGGCATTTTTAAATTTACTAATTTAAAGATCGGTTCTTTACTGGAATGTGGAATTTGGTACTCGGAATGTATTTGTTATTCGTGCGGCTTTGGCTCCTTCACGATCCATTTGATCGGAGTACCTTCGAATGCGAACGTGGAGCGGATGCTGTTTTCCAATGCGCGAAGCTGGGAGACGTCCACCTTTTTGGCGTTCTTCACGAACAGCACGAACGTCGGGGGTAATTCCTCAGCCTGCGTGATGAACTTGCTCTTGCCCAGCACCTGCGATGGCACGCGGCTGATGGCGTCCTGGTACCAGCGCATGAGTTCTTTCTGAGGTACGCGGCGGTTGCGGTTTCGGAAGATGCTTTCGATGATCGGGAACACCTTCAGGATGCCGTCCCTGGTCTTGGCGGAGCCGAAGAGGATCGTGGCGTAGCGGCAAAACGGCAGCGAAGCGCGTACTTCGCCTTCCTTCTCCTGCTTTTCCTCGGCGGTCAATTCATCGGCCTTGTTCACGAACAGGATGAGGCCCTTGCCCGCTTCCACGGCGATGCCCGCGATACGCTTGTCCTGCTTGCTGATGACGTCTTTGGCGTCCAACATGAGCACCACCACGTCGCTATCCTCGATTGCCTGGATGCTGCGCATGTTGCTGTAGTACTCCAGGTCCTCGTCCACGCGGGACTTGCGGCGGAGTCCGGCCGTATCGACGAAGATGTATTCCTTTTCTTCGTGCTTGATCACCGTGTCGCTGCTGTCGCGAGTCGTTCCCGGGATATCCGACACGATGCGGGACGACAGCTCGCGCTGGGGGTCGCTCATGAATGCGTTCACGAGCGAGCTTTTGCCGACGTTCGGCCTTCCCACGAGCGCGATACGCGGCATGCGCGAATCCGTTGCCTCCTCTTTTTTCCTTTTTTCAAAGTGCAGCGTCTTCAGGTGCCTGACGATTGCCTGCTCCAAATCTCCCACTCCGATGTTGTGCACCGCGCTGATGGGGATGATGTCGTCGGCGATGCCGAGTGCTTGGTATTCCACTTCGGCCTGCTCCGCAGTCTCGCGATTATCGCACTTCGTGGCAACGATGATGATCGGGACGTGCTTTCTCTTTTGCTTGCGCAGCACCTCGATCACGGCGTCATCCGACGAGGTCATGGGTTCCTTCGCGTTCACCGTGAAGAGGATGAGATCCGCGGACGAAAGCGCGACCGTGGACTGCGCCGACACGTCCGCTTCGAAGTCCGTATCGACCGATCCTCCGCCCATGCCTCCCGTATCGAGCAGAAGGAAATCCATGTCGTCCCATTCCACGCGTTCCATCACGTGGTCGCGCGTCGTTCCGGGGGTGTCGGACACGATGGCGCGGCGGGAACCGACGAACCTGTTGAAGAGCGTCGATTTTCCCGTATTGGGACGGCCGATAATGGCAACCACGGGTAATTTGGCCATAGCTGCGACAGTGTACAGGCTTACCCCTCCTGATGATACTGCTTCGTATGGTCCTCAAAACGGTCTCCCTGGCGCTTTTGCATGTGATCCAGCGTATCAGCGATGAGTTCGGGAACCGCCCTGGCCGTTGCTTCGGGCTGGCAGGCCATGGTGATGATCTTCGTCAGCCGACGCGCTTCGGCGAACGATCCGCGAAACGACGTGTACGTATGCATGTCGCATGCGGAGGTCGTGGAGGATTCCGTGAAGATGTATCCGTACACCAGGCGATTCTTTGACGGATGCACCGCGACCCTGAAGTGCATCGGGTGTGCTTTATTGTGTTTGTCGTACAATTTGTTTTTGTCCCTCATGAGCTTGAACATCTCCGCGAATTTCGTCCCGTTTATCGCATCGTTGTAGGTTTGTTCTTCCAGAATCTTTATGGCCGGGATATGTTCGTCGGAAAATTCCACGATGGATACGGGCCTGTTTTCCTGGTACGTGTCCCCGGGTACATCGAGCAGCGTATTCATGACTTGCTTCGTTGTGCGCAGGCAGTCCAGGCAATCCTGCAGGACCATTCGTCGTTCGCGGAGGATCACCTCTCTCTCCGTATCGCTGTACGGGCATACGGTTTTGTCCAGGTCTGGATGAAGCAGTGCCTGGATTTTGTGGATGTACGTATCTCGGATGCTTCGCAGAATTCTTCCCGAATCCAACTCCTGCCTGTTGATGGCATTGATGAAATAATTCCACTCACGTTGGGACCCGCTCTGGCGGACATCGCGGAAGCTCGGAGTATTGAAATAGAAATCGTGGATGGGGCGCAGTTCCATTTCCAAGCCGTCGAAGATCGCGTTTTGGGATTCCATTTGGAGGAAGAGGATAAGCCAGCGGCGGTGGGAGTCAATGGTTTCACCGCGAGGCGAAAACCGCTACCATGGCCCCGATGAATCCCTATAGCCCCACCGACGTCGAGGCGAAGTGGCAGAAGAAATGGGCGGACGCCAAATTGCACCAGGCCGATCTGAACAAAGCCAAGAAGCCGTTCTACTCGCTTACCATGTTCCCGTACCCAAGCGGTGACAAGCTGCACGTGGGACATTGGTACAACTACGCTCCGGCAGATTCGTACGCCCGCTTCAAGCGCATGCAGGGATTCGACGTATTCGAGCCGATGGGATTCGACGCGTTCGGCCTTCCCGCCGAAAACTACGCCATCAAGACCGGCACGCCTCCCGCCCAGTCGACCGCGAAGAACGTGGAGACGATGATCGAGCAATTATCGCGTATCGGTTGCATGTACGACTGGGACAAGACGCTCGCGACGACGGATCCGGAGTACTACCGCTGGACGCAGTGGCTGTTCCTGAAGATGTTCGAGCACAAGCTCGCCTACAGGAAGAACGCCAATGTGAACTGGTGCCCCAAGGACCAGACGGTGCTGGCCAACGAACAGGTGAAGGACGGCGCGTGCGAGCGTTGCGGCACGGAAGTGATCCAAAAGCCCCTGACGCAGTGGTTCTGGAATATCGTGAAGTACGCGGACAAGCTCGTTGATAACCTGGACGACCTGGACTGGCCGGAACGCACGAAGTCTGTCCAGAGGAACTGGATCGGACGCAGCGAGGGGGCGGAAATCCATTTCAAGATCGAAGGATTCGATGACGTCATCAAGGTCTTCACGACCCGTCCCGATACGCTCTTCGGCGTGACGTACGTCGTGCTTGCCCCGGAACACGAATTGGTAGAGAAAATCACCCCGAAGGAGCACTGGGGAGCCGTTCATGCATACCGCGAGGAGGTGAAGAAGAAGACCGAATTGGAACGTACGGACTTGAACAAAACAAAGACGGGCGTGTCGACGGGCGCGTTCGTCCTGCATCCCGTTACAAAGGAAAGAATGCCGGTGTGGATCGCCGATTACGCATTGGCGAACTACGGAACGGGCGCCGTGATGGCCGTCCCCGCGCATGACGAGCGTGACAATGCATTCGCGAAGACATTCGGACTGCCCATCGTGGAAGTCATGGAAGGAGAGGATCCCTACGGCTCGGGTGTCGCCATGAACTCGCAATTCCTCGATGGCCTTTCCACCGATGAGGCGAAGAAGAAAATGATCGCGTGGCTGGAGGACGCCGACTGCGGCCGCAGCGTGACGCAGTACAGGCTCCGCGATTGGCTCGTGTCCCGCCAGCGCTACTGGGGCGCCCCGATCCCCATCGTGTACGATCCCGAAGGAAATCCTCATCCCATCCCCGAGAAGCACCTGCCCTGGTTGCTTCCGACGGACGTGGAATTCAAACCGACGGGAAAGTCGCCGCTCGTGGATTCCAAGGAATTCCTGGAGCGCACGGAGAAAATATTCGGCAAGGGTTGGACGCCGGAGTACGACACGATGGATACGTTCGTTTGTTCCAGCTTCTATTACTTGCGCTTCCTTGCGGAGGGCGATGAGAAGAATCTCATCGATCCGTCGGTGGAGAAAAAGTGGATGCCGGTGAACATGTACATCGGGGGTCCCGAGCACGCGACGATGCACCTCCTCTACGCGCGCTTCGTCATGATGGCGCTGAAGGATTGCGGCATCGTGTCGCACGATGAACCGTTCCAGCATTTGTTCCACCAAGGCCTTATCACCAAGGACGGCGCGAAGATGAGTAAGAGCAAAGGCAACGTCATCAGTCCGGACAGCTTCGTGGAGAAGTACGGGGCAGACGTGTTCCGCATGTACCTGATGTTCATGGGTCCGTTCAGCGACGGAGGCGATTGGAGCGATACGGGAATTAACGGAGTCGTCCGTTTCGTGCAGCGCATCACGAAGGTCCTACCCGATAAGTTGAACAATAAAGTAGAACAGGATTCTAGGCCTCTGCTAGGGCTGATTCATAAATCGATTAAGATGAATTCGGACAACTTGGAGCGCCTCCAATTCAACACGTGCATCTCGACGTTGATGGAGCTATTGAACGCCATCGAAAAAGAGGAGGGGATTACCGCAGAATCTGCGCAGGTCTTCATCAAGTTGCTCGCTCCGCTCGCCCCGCATCTCGCGGACGAGTTGTGGGAGATGTCGGGCGGCAAGGGATTCATCGTTGAGCAAGAATGGCCCACGCATGACCCGGCCATGCTTGTCGCCGATACGCTGACAATCGCCGTGCAGGTGAACGGCAAGCTGCGCGCCACGATCGACGTCCCAGCCGCGATGTCCAAAGAAGACATTATCGCGCTCGCCAAGAAGCAGGAGAACGTAGTGAAATTCTTGGAAGGAAACGAGCCGAAGAAGGAGATTTACGTACCGGGGAAGTTAGTAAGTCTGGTACTGTAAACGCGCATTCTGAATGTTCGCGATATCCCATTTCGCCTTGAGCAAGGGCAGAAGGGTTTTTCTTGACGGAGATACTTCATTCTGGACCCTTCTTTCGAGGTCGATCGCAAGATCGGTGAAGCCCCTGATGCGAAGGGTGTCGGCGGATATTTTTTCAAGCCTGTCGTTGCCGAAGCCCGCAGAGAGAATATCGATGCTGTCGCGCATGGCATTCGTCACTGTGGTTATGTCCGTGAGTTTTTCCGCGTCTTTCACGCGGTTCATACATTTTCCTATCGCATAGGAATATACCGCGCTCATGCGTCTTAGTATCCTCGCGGTTATACGAATTGGGTTTTCTGACAGCATGAACGGCTGGAGATCGGCGTCTTCCTGCAGTACGAATGCAGCGCGCGTAGGGTATGTATCCATGAGTTTCGCTTGTGCCACTTCTGGCATATTGTGCTTCTTCAGAAGCTCCGCGAACGTTGCCACATCGTGCTGGCCGCGAGTGGCGAGGAAAGCATCCACGCCGCTTCGTGCCATCCATTGTTTTTCACTGTCCGTTTGCAGCACGCTTGTTACCTCGTCGCGCGTCCTGTTCTTAAGGATGTAATCGACGATGATATACGATGCTTGAGGCTGCGCTTCGCGTAGGCGGATAAGCAGCGCGCCGGCCTCATCCGGCGGCATGGTGCATAAGACGTAGGAGATATTCACGATGTCGTATTCCTTCCTGCGTGGGCCGAAAACCGCATCGTCGTCCACCTGTTTGGTATCCTTGTTAAAGGAAGGGGAGACGGTATCGAATGGTTCGTACAGATCCAAGCCGCCGCCTTCCCTGCTCAGAATCGGATCCATCAATACCCGGCCTGTCCCGCGTTTGCCTGAACCGAAATCCAGCACGTTGGGGAGTCGCCTGTTTTTGGATGCGGCTTCCTGGAGCACCTGCCTGTATAAATTCTCTTGGACGTCCTTTGCCTCATAGGCATAGGGAACCAAGCCCGGGTGATTCATTGCCCTATTTTAGGCCCTTTTGTCCCGCTTACAAATGCAAACGCGTTTCCCGGAAGCATGCTATTGTATCGCCATGAAAAGCCATCCTTTCGACCGTTACGCGTCATTTACCGATCTCCAGGCACTCCTGGACTACAGTGCCAGGCCCTTGCGCAAGAGCGTACGGGTGAACACGCTAAAGTCGTCGGTGGAGGATTTCAAGAAGTGGGCCGAGGAAAAGAAGTGGATGCTGACGGAGGTGTCATGGTCCAAGGAGGCGTTCTTCATCGACCGGGAGGACAGGAGCAACGCGCTGGGCAAAGACCTGATGCACCTCATGGGACATTTCTACATGCAAGAGGCGGCCAGCATGCTTCCCGTGGAACTCCTGCAACCCGAGGCAGGGGAGGCCATTCTGGATATGAGCGCCGCACCCGGCAGCAAGACGACGCAGATTGCCGGCAAGCAGAACGGGAGGGGAGTGATCCTTGCGAACGACGTGCAAGAGAAACGGTTGTGGACGTTGAAGACCGCTCTTCATCGTTCCGGCGTGAGCAACGTGATCGTCAGCAAGAAGGTCGGGCAGTGGTTTGCAAAGCACATGACGGAACGGTTCGACCGCGTGCTCTGCGATGCGCCGTGTACGGCCGAGGGAACGGCGCGCAAGGATTCCGACGCGTTGAAGTACTGCTCGATCGAGAATACGAAGAGCATGGCGAGCCTGCAGCATGCATTGTTGGAGTCCGCCGTCCACGCCGCGAAGGTCGGCGGACGCATCGTCTACTCCACGTGCACGCTCACTCCGGAGGAAAACGAAGGCGTCATCCTGTACATGCTTAACAAATTCCCTGACCAGTTGGAGGTCGTCGACCCGCGTACGCTCAACATCGCGCCGGAGGGCTACTGGGACAAGGCTTTGGCCGACTCCGCGAAGGTGCAGCAATTACACTTCAGCCCTGATGCAAGCCCTCTTCCTCTTATCCGCCTGTGGCCGCAGACGTACGATACCGAAGGCTTCTTCAGTGCGGTGTTGCGAAAGAAAGCACCCACCCGGTACATCGACAAGATGGTGATGGAGCCCTTCCAGGAGAAGGAATTATCCAGGCGCAGGAAGGAGGAAATCGCCTCCATGATGGAGCAGCGTTACGGCTTCCCGATGGTCGGGGAGGAAGACAGGTTGTTCTCCCGCGGGGAAATGATTCTGCTCTCGAACAACGACGCCGCCCACTTCGAACTTCCGGTGCAGAATTACTCTCTCGGTCTGCCGTTCGGGAAAATGCTGAAGGACGGACGCATTCTGATCAGCCACGAGATCGCAACGCTTCGCGGGCACTTGGCGACCAAGAACGTCTTCGATGTCGATCTCGACCAACTTGAAAAGCTTTTGTCCGCGCAAGATATCGATTGTCCCGCGGATTTGGACGGACATGCCATCATCCGTTACAGGAATATGGGAATCGGCCTTGGATTGGCCAAAAACGGACGTTTGAAAAACAACATCCCGCGTTGGATCGTACAGATGGGGTGAGTATGTCATGGTGAGCCATGTCATCCTGAGCCCGTCGAGGGACGAGCCCATGATTGGTTCCGTGTCAGAGAATAGGCCTTCATCCGTCTACCAGACGTATGTTGACCATCTCCCATCCCTTCGCATTCGATCACCTCGTTTCCGAGACTAAAAAAATAACCTCGCATGTGACGCCCAGGATGATGATTGCGTCTGCGGCGGTTTTCACGATTCTGGTCTGCGGTCTCGGCATGGCGGCCTTGGCATCCGCGGCTCCGTCCTGCGCCGTAGGCCAAAGTCTGCTCGTGTATTCCAAGTACAACCGGAAGGGGATCGAGATCGACCATCAGTTCCGTTGCGGATTGCCGCATCAGACCTGCACATTGAGATCGGTGCCGCTTGGCAGTAGGCAGACGTACGATTGCTCCGCCTTCGTCCTGCCAAAGGGGACGCTTTCATGGTAAGAAGGGGACAGGGTGATGTATACTCATCGTCCGTTCCCAACCTTCTTCCGTGGATGCAGTCCAGGACATCAAAGCGCGTCTTTCCATAGAGGAACTCGTCCGCCAGTACACGCAGCTGACGAAGAAAGGCAGGAACTTCGTCGGGCTCTGCCCGTTCCATAACGACACGAAGCCGAGTTTCCTCGTGTCGCCGGACAAAGGCATTTGCTACTGTTTTCCGTGCCAGAAAGGCGGGGACATTTTCAGTTTCTACCAGCTCATCGAAGGCGTGGATTTCCCGCAGGCTCTTAAGGACCTTGCCGAGCGGACGGGCGTGCAGTTGCCGGATCGTCCGGAGGCGATCAAGAAAGACGAGAAGGACAGGCTTCGCGAATGCCTGGAATCCGCGAATATTTTCTTTCAAAAAAACCTCGCCGCGAAGGAGCCGACGTTGGAGTACCTGACGAAGAGGGGAGTGGAGGAAGCAGAGCGGAAGCATTTCCAACTCGGATTCGCCCCGGATTCGTTTTCCGAAACCTACGACCACCTGTTGAAAGCCGGCTTCGGCAGGAAGGATATCGTTACGTCCGGCCTGGCGATCCAGAAAGAGCTTACGGAAGAGCGCGTGTACGACCGCTTCAGGAACCGCCTCATGTTCCCGATCCACGACCTGCAGGGCCGTCTCATTGGGTTCGGCGGGCGCACGATGGGCAATGATGACGCGAAGTATCTCAACTCGTCCGAAAGCCCGCTCTACCACAAGTCCAACGTTCTGTTCGGCATCCATCTTGCCAAGGAGGCGATGCGCGAGAAGAAGCAAGTGATCGTGGTCGAGGGATACTTCGATGTGCTTGCTTGTCATAGAGTGGGCGCAATCCACACCGTTGGAAGCTGCGGTACCGCGCTGACGGACGAACATGCGAAGCTGCTCAAGCGCTACGTCGACACCGTCGTTCTCTGCCTGGACCAGGACCGCGCTGGTCGCGAGGCAGCCGAGCGCGCGTTCCAGACGTGCTGCAAGGAGGGGCTGGCGGTGAACGGTATCGTGCTCGGCACCAAGGATCCCGCGGATGCCGCCTTAGAGGATGCGGACGGACTCAGGGCGATCCTCGAGACGGGCGGAAGACCGTATTTGGATATCGTCCTTGATGACATTTCGTCGCAGGATCTCAATTCGCCCGCCATTCGCAAGGGCGCATTGGATCGTCTTCTCACGTTGTTGCAGGCGCTGCCCACGTCGACCGACCGGACCTTCTGGATGCGAAAGGCGGCGCAGGCCATGAAGATTTCCGAAACCGCGTTACAGGATGACCTGCGTGCGACCGAATCATCCAAGGGAACTCCCATCCGCCGATCCGCCTCGCAATCCGCCGCCCCCCACGCGATGATGTTCAGTAGCGTCGATATCGCCCTGGGCTTGTTCCTCATGTACCCGGCGCAACTCGGTTTGCTGGCGAAACTCATAGAGCCGGACGAAGCTTTCGCAAAGCAGCTTTTTGACGGTCTGAAATCCGTCACCCAGCCCGGGGAGGAAATGTTGTCCGCGATGTCCTTGCCCGAAGACGTGCGTCAGCGCGCGGGCATCCTGGTGCTTTTCTGCGAAGAGAACGGGATGGCGGGATGGAGTGACTCAACCTGCATCCGCGAGATCAACAAGATGATCGACATCGCCAACCGCGACGTGAAGCGCAAAAGGATCCAGGAGCTGTCGAAGAAGATCCTGATCGCCCGGAAGGAAGGAAAGAAGGACGAGGAGCAGATCCTCAATGCGGAATTCTCAAACCTCATGAGTGCGGTTTCCTGAAGAAAAACGCCCGTTTGGTTGAAATTCTGCCATTTTTGGTATATAAGGAAGGGGAAGCAGCAATGGAATCAGGGCGCGGGACTCCGTCCCAATCGCATTTTCCCTTCCCCATTCGCACGTCTTTCAGTACTTTATTTGCGAGCCATCCCTTTGGCTCGATTCCTTTTTGCTCTTCGCCATGGCTTCACACCCACGTAAATTCATTGCACAACCTACGGAGGACGATCTTAAGAAATTCCCGGAGGATATCCGTCATTTGGTCAAGAAAGGAAGAGAACAGCGCTACGTCACCCACCAGGAAATCATCGCGGCCCTTCCGAATGCGGAAGAGGACGTTGATTTGCTCGATGAGATCTACATGCTCTTCGTCGATCTTGGTATCGAGGTTATCGACGTGAAAGATGCGCTCATCTGGGAGAAGAAAGGAAAAGCCGGAAATGTTCCGGAGGTTACCGAGGACCTTGCGTCCATCGTGTCCGATGACGCCGGCGAAGAAGGGGATTCCGATGATTCGGACGATGATGATACGACGTCCAGCGTCGCCGAGAAGCTCGACGACGATGATGAGGAGTCCGGCGTGATGGAGATGGTGGCGAAGGCCGGTATCGCACCGGACGAGTCCAAGGAATCGGCTTCCGAAGAAGACAAGAAAAAGAAGAAGCGCGAGCGCGAAGTGGACCTCCTCGAGATCAGCAACGACAGCGTGCGCATGTACCTGTCCGAAATCGGACGCGTTCCGCTCATCGACGCCAAGAAGGAAGTGGAACTTGCCCGCCGCATCCGCAAGGGTGACGCCTCCGCCAAGCAGCAGCTCGCCGAGGCCAACCTCCGTCTCGTAGTGTCCATCGCGAAGAAGTACATCGGACGCGGCCTCTCGTTCCTCGATCTTATCCAGGAAGGCAACATCGGCCTCTTCCGCGCCGTCGAGAAGTTCGACCCGGAACGCGGATTCAAGTTCTCGACCTACGCAACCTGGTGGATCCGCCAGGCCATCACCCGCGCCATCGCGGACCAGGCCCGCACCATCCGTATCCCGGTGCACATGGTCGAAACCATCAACAAGCTCACCCACACGCAGCGCCGACTCGTACAGGAACTCGGCCGCGAGCCGACTTTGGAGGAACTCGCCGTGGAAATGGAGATGGATATCAAGAAAGTGCAGCACATCCAGAAGATCAGCCAGGATATCGTATCCTTGGAAGCTCCCGTTGGTTCCGAAGAGGATTCCAAACTCGGCGACTTCATCGAGGATGAGGAGGCAATCAACCCCTTCGAAGCCACCAACCGCCAGTTGAAAAAGGAGAACGTCCACGCGATGCTGGACTTCCTCACGCCGCGCGAGCGCAAGATCATCGAGATGCGCTTCGGCCTTGCAGACGGCATCGGCCATACACTGGAAGAAGTGGGTCAGGAATTCGGCGTCACCCGCGAGCGTATCCGCCAGATCGAGGCGAAGGTGCTCCAGAAGATGCGCGACCATCCCCGCTCGCTTACCATCCGCGAGCACGGCCTGCCGCCCAAGCGCGTCGGCTTCGCCCCGGTTCCCGCCTTCGCCAGCTCCCTCATGTGCCCCAAATGCAACAAGGGAATCCTGTCGCCGCTCAACAAGAACGGTATGCCGATACTCAAGTGCGACCACTGCGCGTACGAAATGGAAGATACCGAGCTGTGAGGCATGAAAGACAAGCCTCCCGCCTTCGCTTCCGAGCTACGGACGGGCAGGCCGGGTTTTCTTTCATGAACTATCTATCCGGCAATGACTTCCTCCACTTCGCGCAAAGCGCTCGTTCGGAAGGGTTATTTGATTGATATCTGTCATCTGACATAGATTTCAATGCAAGCAAGCAATTCCGGCTTCAAGAGTGCTATAGATACGTCATGTCCGTCGGTTTTCGCTTAGGCGGTCCCGATCCCTCCCTCGAGCAACTTCCGTTGCGGCTGTTTGATCCTGGTGTTGACGTTGCCCGTAGGACACTCGTGCGCAAGGCATGCGATGTCATCGGTCCTTCCGCGGAGGGTGACGAGTATTTTTCCGATGCGGCGCATGATTGCCTGACGGCGGTATTGGATATGCCGAAGGGGGCGCATGAGGAAGCGGTTTGGAGAATGGCCAATCTTTTCCTGTCCCGTCTGTTCGATGCCATCGGAGTCATCGAACGCATCGATCCCAATGCCCCCGTCTTGCAGGAAATGCAGGACGTGCGAAGACGCTGCATCAAGGCGTTTCCCGAGGCCTTCGCGGAGCCGAAATCTTTGGTTTAAAAAAAGCCCCCGATGAAGAGGGCTTTTAAGATTCCGTCCCGGATTATTTCTTTCCGACGAGCATGTACACGCCGGCGAGTCCTACGAGCAGGTACACGATCCATTCGACCATCGGCCAGCTGCCCAGCAGCAGGTTCACGACGTTCAGGTTCGTGCCCAAAAAACCTCCGATGGCCACCAGACCCCAGTTAAGGGCTCCGACGATCACCAGGATGTAGGAAATGTTCTTCATAAGAAGAAAGGGGGAAGTAAATGCGTTAACTATACCTGTCTTTTGTATGAAAATGCTTGCTTTAATCAAGCTTTATATCAGTGTTACATAATTGGCGTTCATGTCGGATCTGATACCATGCATTCATGTCCACTTTTGAGGAGTCGTACGCCCGGCTGAACGAAGAGCAACGCAAGGCCGTCGAGACGATCGAAGGTCCGGTAATGGTGGTGGCTGGCCCGGGAACGGGAAAGACCCAGGTGTTGGGCATGCGCGTCGCGAATATTTTGAGGAGGACGCACATGCGGCCGAGCAACATCCTCTGTCTCACGTTTTCAAACAGCGGCGCCATCGCCATGCGCGAGCGCCTGCGCGAACTGATCGGTGCCGACGCGTACGGCGTCACCGTTTCCACCATCCACGGATTTTGCCAATCGATCATCGATCGCAATCCCGCCGTATTCGAGGATTTTAACGCCCGGGAGCAGCTGTCGGACATGGAAAAATACCAAAAACTCAACGCGATCATCGATTCTGTTTTGAAGAATTCGTCTTTGTTGAATCCGAAAGACCCGTACGGACGCGACGGCGACATCCTTTCGCGTATCAGCCAGGTGAAGCGCGAAGGGAAGAGTATGGATGATTTGCTGGCTGCTGCATCCGAGTACAGGAAAGAAATGTCGGGCAAGAGCAAGGAGGGAACGAAGGCGCATGCCCGTAATCTCTTGTCCGCGAAAAAGTTCGAGGAGTTCATCGAAATTTATCGTTTGTACCAGGAGATGCTGCAGCGCGAAGGAAAATACGATTACGACGATATGGTGTTGTTTGCGCTGAAGGCCCTGCGTGAGGAGGAGTGGATGCTGCAGTCGTTGCAGGAGCGGTACCAGTACGTGCTGGTGGACGAAGCGCAGGATACGAACGGCGCGCAGTGGGACGTCTTCGAAACCCTCACGACATTCGCGAATTTACCCAATGATCCGAACTTGTTCGTCGTAGGCGACGATGACCAGGCGATCTATCGCTTCCAGGGTGCCAACCTTAGGAACATGCTGCGTTTCCGCGAGAGGTTCCCCAAGGCGCCCGTCATCGTGCTGAAGAAAAACTACCGCTCGACCCAAGGCATCCTCGATGCGGCAGAGAAGTTGATCAGCCATAACGAGGAGCGACTGACGAATGAGATAGAGGGATTGACCAAGCACCTCGAGGCGGCGGTAGGCGGGCAGGGCTTGGACCCCGTTCTGCTGCGTCCGCCGAGCAATGAGGCCGAACCATGGATGGTGGCCGATATCGCAGAGGAGCGGATCAAGGATGGCATCCCCGCAGAGGAGATCGCCGTACTTACCCAGACGAATGCCGAATTATTCCCACTCTACGACGTCTTACGCAGCCGCGGCATCCCCGTTGTCCTGCAGGGGAAGGCGGATCTCATGGGGCATCGTCTTGTGACGGAGGCGCTGAGCTTGTTGCGCGCAATGACCGAAAAGCAACGAGATGCGGCAATCGCGACTGCCCTGTCTTGTCCGGCCCTCGGTTGCCATCCCGCCGATGTATCGCGTCTCATCCTTTTGTCCTGTGAGCGCAAAACGCCGTTGCTCCAATTGCTTGTTGATCTCGAAGCCAGCCAGGATCCGTATCTTGAGAAACCGAAACTCATAGAGGCCCGGGACGCATTGTTGGAATTGCGCAATAACGTCGACGCACGCACCGTCATCGAAACGGTCGAGCGGGTGCTCCGCCTCATTATTTCCAACGAAAATGCGAAGGATCCGTTGGATCTCGCTGCCGCCGAAGCGTTCTTCGGATTTGCTAAAGAAGAATGCCTGGCCAAACCGTCCATGCGATTCGAGGCATTCCTCAACGACTTAGAATTTTACGCCGATCCGCAGTACGGCCAGGCCCGCCTGACCTACGTCGTCCCTCATCTCGTCACGGAAGGCGTGCAGCTCATGACGGCGCATCAAAGCAAAGGACTCGAATTCCATACTGTCATCCTGACGAATTTCCGCGAGGGTCATTGGGATAACCGACGCAAGCCGGCATCCGTCTCGATCCCTGAAAACCTGCTCTTCGGATGGGATGATGACATCAAGAAGTTCGAAAAGCACCAGGATGAGCGTCGTGTCGCTTTTGTCGCTATGACAAGGGCTAAACGCGAATTGATATTTTCATGCCCGGCCGAAATTTCCGTCGGTCAAAAACATAAGGTTCTCTCTCCCTCCGCCTTTTTTGCGGAAGCGGGCCAGCTGCCGGAGCGTTCGGAATCGTTGCGCCACCCGGAGACAGCTTCCCTGCTGTTGCTGCAACCGAAACGTGATCTCGACGAAGAGCTGAAGTCCTATCTGCGCAATCGATTGCAGAACTTCGCCTTGTCGGCAACCTCGCTCAATAGATTCATCCGTGATCCGGAAGAATTCAAACGCGTGGACCTGCTCGGCCAGCCCGAGTACTTCAGCGAGAATTCCATGCGCACGCTTGCCTACGGAAGCGCGGTGCACTGGGCGCTGCGCGAGTGGGGCGTTGCCCGACAGAAAGGCGGGGAGTTGACCTTGGAGCAATTCATCGAGGCATTCCACGGGTACCTGGAGAACCGCACCATCCTCACGCAGAATCAACGAAGGGATATGCTGGCGATGGGCGACTCCGCGTTGCGTGCTTATTACGCCCAGTGTCTCTCCGACACGCATCCGCATCTTTACGCCATCGAACGCGATTACTTCGCCGAGCTCGGGGATATTCCCCTGAAGGGAAAGATCGATCGCATCGACCAGCTCAGTCCGACATCCGGCGAGGTCATCGTCGTCGATTACAAAACGGGATCCGCGAAGACCGAGCGGGATATCCGCGGCGGTTTGGAAGAGGGTGAATTATCGCTGACCGAGGACGGCGAGCGTTTCCGCCAATTAGCCTTTTACGCCTTGCTCCTGGAGAAGGCGGACCCGCTCATCACGCCCGTCGCCTACATGCTTGATTTCATCGGCGAACGCGACGAGGAATGCAAGAAGCTGGAGATACTGGTGAATGAGAAGGAGAAGGATGCTCTCAAGGCATTGATCAAACGCGTATGGAAAAAGATCCAGGATCTTGATTTCACCCCCGTGGATCCCGCGCTTATTCGAACCTGAAGCTGCGGACCATATCCAGGTCGTAACTTCCCATGTCGTCGGGGCGGAACGAGTAGTCCTGACCCACGTCCCAATACACGAGCTTCTTCAACGTCGGCGAGTATTTCATCACGGTGATGTAATTCACGAAGCAATCGCCGTCTTCCGGGGAGCCCATGCCGTCGATGCCGATGTCGAACGTGCCGTCCTGCAGGGTCGGATATTTCTCTCCCAACGAACAATCCTTGCCATACCGTTCCTTGATAAATGAGTCCAGCTGCTTATCATTCGCAATCGTTCGCGATTCTATTAACCAGGGGATTCCGCGCGTCTGCCCTTTCAACATCTTTTCCAGCCATGCCGCATCATGGTTGATCCTGATGCATGCGTCATCGTATTCATGGCTAACGGTGATGTGCGTGAAGTTTCCGCTTTCCAAGGCAATCACGGGGAAATCCTCAGTTAGGGGTGTGAATTCCGTGTTGTATTCGTTGTTTCCCGTCATGCATTGCAAGATCTGCCTGGTAACGGTTTCCGGGATCAACAGGGAATAACCCGCGTTTTTATCCGTAAAGGTTTTTCCTATCTCCAAAAGTGATGCGACGCTCGTCGCGGAAGATTGTGAGGAGGACGAAGAGGCAGCGGTTCCGTCGGACAAAGCGAACGGACTGTCGGGATCCATCGGCGCGCTGCACGCGGCAAGGCCGACGGAAACGACGAGGGCGAGGGGGAGGTGCTTCATAATGCGTATCATATCACATGGTTTTCCTAAAATGTTCCGCGAGCATTTGCAGGGCACGGCCTCGGTGGCTAATCGTGTTCTTTTCCTCGATTGAAAGGGCGTTGTAGACGACGTCGTATCCGTCCGGACGGAAACAAGCCGACACCGGCAGGCCGGGTTTGTAGTCCGTTTCCAGCGTCTTCGTGATCACCCCATCCGACGCTCCTTCGAAGATGTGCTCCGTTCCTTCCGAATCCTTGAAGCACAGGCAGCAGACGAAGCGTGCCCTGCGGTTCGACTCGTTCTCCAGGCGCTTTAGGAAGTGATCCACCCATTCCTGGTCCGTCACCTTGTCTCCCGCGCCCCAGCGTCTCGTGTAGACGCCTAGCTCGTCCTTCAACGCATCCACGACGATGCCCGAGTCATCAGCGAGCACCGGAAGTTTGGTCCGTTCGAAATAAAAGTTCGCTTTCAAGCGTGCGTTTTCTTCGTAGGTCGTTCCCGTTTCCTCGGGTTTTTCCTCGATCCCGAAATCCGTTGGGAGCACACAATCGATTCCCAGGCCCTTCAGGGCTTCCTGCACTTCGATCGCTTTGCCTGCGTTGGCGGTTCCAATCAGTAATTTCATAATGAAGCGATAAGGTAGCGCAAAAAGCTACTTGAAGGAAGCAGGGTCCAGTGCTTTTATACCATGGCGAAACACCTACATTGATCCTTTCACACGGAGGTCCATACATGATGAACGGCCTGTCGGAAATGTGCTATTCGGCAACTGCGGTTTTATCCATAATCGCGGTTGTCTGCAACGGCCCCATGCAAATCCAGCTAAACATGCAGATGAAGCAATGCGGTCAGCCGATCATTGCCGTTGCGCTATCGCTGGGCGTCGTTACCTTTCGCTTCGCGCACCTGTGCTTCGAGCGGAAATGGAAACTGGCGATATCCGACCTTATCGGAATCATCATCTGCGTAGTGCTGATCGTTCAGCACTGGTATTACCATTGGTAGGCCGTGTTTCGCTCCTTGGGGATGCTTGCATCCCCACTTTTAGCTATTTGCGAATAATTGACTTAATATAAATATATATTAATATATAAATAGATCGTTCAATTCATTGGTTGGTTTGGATGTTTAAGGGAAAAGGAGTCGCAATGCTTCAGCTGAGGGATTTGACTTATAGGGAAAGAATCAAGGGTTTTAAAGCACTGGAGCAGGCAGGAATCGATGCAGCTCGTTGGATCGAAATGTCGAACGCTGATCCGCAGACATTGAAAGCCCTCGTTGCACATTGGCCGGCACCCCTAGGATATGCATTCGATAGTGTGCACATGTTGGGATTCGGCGAAAAGTACAATGGGATTTTTCCTTCTGTTCCAACGGGGGGAATAATTATCAGATACGGAGGTTGGTCATTGAAGCAGATATGCGAAAGTGCAATTGGAAGGCGGTTGATCAACGTACGAAATCCTAACGATTATGAAAGATTTTCTTGGTATTCGAAATCATATCAGCCCGGGTTGTACCATATGCGACTCCCGGTACCGGGAACCAGAAGCGGTTCTTTCCAGCGAAAGCTGAATTCTCTTCAAAAGGACGAACGGCTTGCTCCGGCAGTATTGTTGATCACCGCGATGATATGTCACATGATTATTACTGGTGAAGGTTTTATGTTAAACCATAACTTTCTTTGCCGGGAGAGAGGATGGAATCTTTCACGGCTTATGATTGGCTCAGCTTGTGATCGACTTCAGCTTTGGTTGTATCGCAAAAAAGCATACATAAGAAGCAGAAGTACATGGATCGCATCTTCCCGCATTATCCAAGCTTAACCTAATTCATCCATGAACTCATATGAGTTCATGTGGTCATGGTTCAACCGCTCACGACTATTGTCGGAGCGGTTTTTTTTAAAACGTATTCTCTTCACCAACGTTGCTCGGGCTTCCTGCCATCTGCTCGATGAACACCTTGCGGGGCTTGGCGCCGTCCGCGGGGCCTACGATGCCCTTCTCCTCCATGATATCCAGGAGACGTGCGGCACGCGCGTAGCCCACCTTCAGCTGGCGCTGCAGCAAGCTGGCCGATGCTTTGCCCGATGCCTGCACCACGCGCACGGCATCGAAGAAGAGGTCGTCTCCTCCGTTGTCATCGGCATCAAGGTCGATCATGCCGGACGGGGGGCCGTCCTGGCTTCCTTCGCCATCTTCCCCGTCGCTTTCAGCCAGTCCGATCTGCTCGGTGATCTTGCCGCCTCCGGCGATCTTTACGGCGTTGATGACGCGTTCCACTTCCTTCGTATCCACGTAGATTCCTTGGATACGCACGGGCTTGGCGGTCGTGGCCGTCATGTAGAGCATGTCTCCTTTGCCAAGCAGGTCTTCCGCTCCGATGCCGTCCAGGATGGTGCGGCTGTCGACGGAGCTGACGACGCGGAACGCGATGCGCGTGGGGATGTTGGCCTTGATGAGACCGGTGATGACGTCCACGGACGGGCGCTGGGTGGCGATGACGAGGTGCATGCCCACCGCGCGGGCCATCTGCGAGATGCGGACGATCATCGTTTCCGTGTCCCTTCGGAACTGGCGCATCATGAGGTCGGCGAGCTCGTCGATGACGATGACGATGCGCGGGAGGAGGTTGCTCTCGTCGCTCTGTTTCTCGTTGTATTCCTTGATATTGCGCACTCCCTGCTCGGAGAAGCGGTGCAGACGCCGGCCCATTTCCGCCACCGCCCATCGGAGGGCCTGCAACGCTTTGTCCGATTCCGTGATGACCGGCGTGAGTAGGTGAGGGATGCCGTTGTATGGCATGAGTTCAACGCGCTTGGGATCGACGAGGATGAATTTCAGTTCGTGGGGAGCGTTCTGGTAGAGGAGCGCCGTAAGGAACACGTTCATACAGACGGACTTTCCGGAGCCCGTGGCTCCGGCGATGAGCAAGTGCGGCATGTCTTCCAGGCTTGCGACCGTCGCTTCGCCGGACACGTCGCGGCCGAGCGGGAAGGCAAGAGAGGACTGGCTGTCGTGGAAAGCCGGGCTTTCGAGGATCTCCCTCAAGTGAACCGTCGTGCGCTCCAGGTTCGGCATTTCGATGCCCACGAGCGACTTGCCGGGAATCGGCGCTTCGATACGCAGGCTTTGGGCCGCCAGGGCCAGGGCGAGGTCGTCCTTTAGGTTGGCGATGCTGCTGAGGCGCACACCTTCCGCCGGCTGGAGGGTAAACTGGGTGACCGTCGGTCCGGGGCGGGCGTCGCGCACGGCTACGTCGATGCCGAATTCCTGCAGTTTTTCTTCGATCAACTTGGCCTGGCGCTTCAGGAAGTCGTCGTCGACGGCCACTTCGCTCTGGGCGTTCTCCAGGAGGTCCATGCTTGGGAACGTCCATTCCTCGAAGCGCGTGTCCTTCATTTCCAATGCGCCCGCGTTCTTCTTCAGCTTCTCCTTGATCATCTTTTCCGCCTTGCCTTTCACGACGCTCTGCGCGAACACGGGACGGACGATATTGAGCTCGGGGGCATTGGAATCGTCTTCCACCAAATCATCTTCCTCTTCATCCGCCTCTTCTTCGTAAAAGTCCTGCACTTCTTCCTGTTTCCTGCGGATTGTTTCCTTCTTGAGCGGCTTGGATTCCATGTCTCCCTTCAGCGAACGGAAGATGGAAGCGACGTCAGGTTCGAATGCCAGGAAGAGTCCTATAAGGAAGCCGGCCGAGAGGATGATGTATCCCACCTCCCTGCTAAGGGCCAAAAGGAACGGAAGGCTCATCATAAAGCCGATCGCCCCGGCCAGTTCGTTCCTGCGCGGGCCCACTTCTTCCAGCGGCGCGCCGATGTGCATCAAGCCAAGGAAGCACAGGAGGCACAGCGTCAGTCCCACGGAGCGCTTCAATTCGATTTTTCCCGCCCCGAACGTGTGCAGGAGTCCCGACAAGAAGAGGAAAGAAGGGAAGAGCGCCCCCCAGGATCCGAAGAAGAACTCGATTACTTCGTTCAGTGTCTGGCCCGCTGGGCCGGCCTGTCCACGAAGAGACAAGAAAAGGAGAATGCTCAAGGCAATCTGACTGATCCCGCTGATGGTGCGCTTCGTTTCGGGCTCCAGTTCCAAATGAAGGTCCGGGGCTTTGATCGAAGACTTTTTTCGCTTCTTTCTAGGCATCGGCAGTTAGTATAACTCCGTTCCATCGCGGGAAGAAGGCCAATTTTCCACGGTTTTTACGTCGTAATCGGTTGACATCATACTTTGTCGCCCATATTATTAGTCACTCTAACAATTAGGTACAATATGAAGTCCAATTCCGCAGCCATCGATCAGTTGCCGCCCCTTCTCATGGAGATGGCGCGCATGATGAGGAAGAAGCTCATATTTGATTCCGAAACGAAGTTCAATCCTCTACAATTCCACGCGCTGATGGTTATAAGGGAGCATGACGGTCTTACGATGAAAGAATTCGCCGACGCGCTGAGGGTTACCTCTCCGTCCGCAACGTCGTTCGCGGACAGGCTGGTGAAGCTCAAATGGGTGCGCCGCAAGCAGGACCCCAAGAACCGCAAGCTCGTTCGCCTCGAGATGACCGCAGCCGGAAACGCCATGATCGCATCCGCAATGACGCATCACGCCGCCGTGATGCGGGACGTCTTCTCCCGCTTATCGGACAAAGACCAGCGCGAACTCGTCCGCATCCTCCATCATCTTCATTCTTCCTTTTCGCATTCTTAACCATCATTCCTATGTCAGTCCTTCTTAGAATCTGGTCGGTCATCCGCACCCATAAGTGGAAGTCGATCATCGGTCTCCTGGTCTTCTTGCTTATCGCATTCATCGTTCGCGCGGCAACCGCACCCAAGGTGCCCGAGTACGTCACGGCACTCGCCGAGACCAAGGATCTCCGCCAGACGGTCGAAGCCGTAGGTACCGTGATTTCCGAGCGCGACCTGCAATTGCAGTTCCCGTCGTCCGGCATCGTATCGCAGGTTTCCGTGAAGGAAGGGGATCGCGTCCGCGCAGGGCAGAGGCTTGGGGCGTTGCGTTCCAACAACCTCGCTGCCGATATTGCGGCTGCTTCCGCACGCGTCCAGTCTGCCGAAGCTGATTTGCGCGCCAAGCAGGAAGGCAACCGCCCCGAGGACATCGCCATCGCGCAGGCGGATGTCGATAACAAGCGCTCCGCACTGGAAGCATCGAAGACAAGTTTCGCGACTTCCCAGGCCGCGCATGCCAATGCGCAGATCCAGCTTGATTCCGTGAAGAACGAAGCGGCGGTCAGCTTGTCCGGGTACGTCACGTCCGCGGGCAGCACCGTTACTGAACAGCTCACGGTTGCGCAGAACGGACTTTCCGAACTGCAGGGAATCCTCACCCAGAACGACGTGTTGGATGCGGTCATCAAGGCTTCACCCGCGGATTACGACCAGATCAATGCCGGAATGCAGCAGCAACAGGCTGCGATCCGCGCATTGTATGCGAAGTCCAACCCTCAGGATTTCCAAGCGGCTCTGACAATCCTTGATTCCAGCCGCTCCGCGGTCACAAATTCCTGGAGCCTTTTGAATCGCGCGTACGACATGATCAGCAACCTCCCCACGACATCTTCCTTCGACACGACTGCCAAGGAAGGATACAAGTCCACGTTGGCCACCAGCCGCTCGCAGCTGCAAGCGGCCATCGGAGTCGTGGATTCTTCCGCCAAGGCATTGCGTGACGCATCCGCCAGCTTTGCCAGCCGCATTTCCACGCAGCAGGCCTCTTTGGACAGCGCGCTGGGTGCCATGAACAAGGCGAGCGCTGACATTCTTACCTACGAAACGTCCCTGCGCATCGCCGAGGCCCAGCTCCAGTTGAAGAAGGCCCCGACGCGCGAAACGGATATCGCGATCGCCAAGGCCGCAGTCGCCCAGGCCCGCGCTTCCTTGGCCGCCGCATCCGCGCAGTTTTCCAACACCGTCCTTACCGCCCCCATCGACGGGCTGGTGACGAAGGTGAACATCAAGGTCGGTGAATTCACGCCGGTGGGACCCGCCGTTACGATGGTCGGATCTAGCCCCTACCGCATCGAGATGTTCGTATCCGAAATCGATATTCCGAAAGTCGTCCTGACCCAAACCGGTTCCGTCGAACTCGACGCATTCCGCGGTACGGATTTCGCCCTTACGGTCGGACAAATCGACACCACCTCGACCGACGTCGACGGCGTATCCAAGTACCGCGTCAAACTGGACTTCCGCTACCCGCACGACGAACTGAAGATCGGCATGACCGGTGACGCCGAAATCGTCACGGGCATGAAGAAGGACGTCGTCACGGTACCGTTGCGCGCGGTCATCGAAAATGACAAGGGCGAGAAGATCGTCCGCGTGAAGGACGGAGACGAAGTGAAGGAGGTAGTCGTTGAGACCGGAATGGAAGGCGAGGGAGGCGAGGTTGAGATAGTCAGCGGGGTGAAGGAAGGGGATATTGTCATCGTCCTTACCAAATAAGCGCCATGGCTAACACCCCGCTCATCGAAATCCGCGACCTTAGCAAATCCTACTTCAATGAGGAGATCGAAACGCCCGTGCTCTTCGGTATCAACCTGAAGATCGAGAAAGGCGAGTTCGTGTCCATCATGGGGCCGTCGGGATCCGGAAAATCCACCTTGATGCATATCCTGGGATTCCTGGATTCACACACCGCAGGACAGTATTTATTCCAAGGAGAGGAATCGAAAAAAATGACAGATGACGAACTTGCGCGCATTCGCGCGACCCGCGTGAGCTTCGTCTTCCAGGCATTCAATCTGCTGCCGCGTACTTCGGTATTGGAAAACGTGATGCTCCCGCTTCTGTACCACCCTTTGATTCCGGAGCGCGAACGTCTGGCGAAAGCGACGGAGGCAATCGAAATGGTGGGGCTCACCGATCGCACCAACTACCTGTCCAGCCAGCTTTCCGGCGGGCAGAAGCAGCGCGTCGCCATCGCCCGCGCCCTCGTGACGGATCCGGACATCATTTTTGCCGATGAGCCGACCGGTAACCTGGATTCGGTGTCCGGCGTCGCAGTCATGAAGGTCCTGCAGGATCTCCACAAGCACGGACACACCATCATCCTTGTCACGCACGAACAGGCAACCGCGCAGCATGCCGAGCGAATCATCTTCATCCGCGACGGCCGTATCGAATCCGATTCCAGAGATTTCAAACGCGTCATCGCCGGCAACGGCAACGGTGACAAACTCAAATAACCCATGAAATTTCATGACACGCTGAAAACGGCAGGCAAAGGTGTGACGGTGAACCTGACGCGTTCCATGCTGACCATGCTCGGCATCATCATCGGCGTGGGGTCCGTCATCCTCATGAGCTCCATCGGCGCGAGCATGCAGGGAGTGATCCTGGGCCAGGTGTCGAGCCTCGGCGCCAAGAGCATGGTGATCTTCCCGGGGAACCAGGAAGGTGCCGCCCAAGGAATGCCCGGCTACGACAGTCTTACATTCGAGGATTTGGCACAGATCAAAAAGCTCGGCAGCGTCACCAACGTCTCGCCGGTCATCTTCATCCGCGGAAAAACGACCTACGGAAAAGAAGAGGCGTCGCCGCAGGTGTTCGGCGTACCCGCGACGTTTTTCAAGAACCAAAACATCACCGCCGCGCAGGGCCGTCTCATCGACGAGAACGACGACGGGGGATCGCGCCAAGTCGCGCTCCTCGGGTCAGAAACGGCGACGAAGCTCTTCGGCGACCTCAATCCCCTCGGCAAGAGCGTGAAGATCGGCAACAACCATTTCCAAATCGTCGGCGTTGCCAAGGCGCTCGGTTCTCAGTTCTTCCAAAGTGCGGACGACCGCATTTACGTGCCGTTCTCCGTCGCGCGGAACATCACGGGCCAGAAATACCTGGACTACATGACGCTGGAGGCGACCGAGTCGTTCGACGAAGCGTTTGCCGACCTGAAGTTCCTTCTGCGCTACCGCCACAATATCGACAACCCTGAGGACGATCCGAAAAAAGATAACTTCATCATCCACTCCTCCGAGGAGGCGAACCAGATCCTGGGTGCCGTATCCCTGGGGCTGACCATGTTCATCACCACCATCGCCGCCATTTCCCTCATCGTCGGCGGCATCGGCATCATGAACATCATGCTCGTGTCCGTCACCGAGCGCACCCGCGAGATCGGCCTGCGCAAAGCCATTGGCGCCACGCGCAGGAATATCCTCGTGCAGTTCCTCATCGAAGCGGTGCTGCTCACGGGAATCGGCGGCGTCATCGGCCTCGTGCTAGGTATCTTCCTGGCATTCACCGCATCCATTTTCATTACCCCCATCCTGTCGACCTACCTCTTTGCCGTGTCCGTTCCATCCGTTATCGCTTCCTTGCTTATGGCATCCATGACCGGACTTGTGTTTGGCATTTCCCCGGCGCGCAAGGCGGCCGGCCTGAGCCCTATGGAAGCGCTTCGCTACGAATAACCCATGCTGTACAAAGACCTCGTCACCACCTCCGTCAAAGGCATCACGGTCAACAAGAAGCGTTCCGCGCTGACCATGCTTGGGATCATCATCGGAGTCGCATCCGTCGTGCTGATGGTGTCCATGGGAAACAGTTTCCAAAATTATATCCTCTCGCAGATCGAGGCATTCGGTACGAACACGATCGACGTGTTCCCCACCGGCCTGGAGAAGTTCGGCGGCAACACCGACAGCATCACCATGGATGACTTCGAGGAGATCCGCAGACTCTCGACGGTGGAGAACGCCGCCCCGATTATCTTGGTGGGCAAAACCGTTCAATACGGAAAGGAAGAGTTGTCGCCCATGGTCATGGCCACCCGCAACGAAATGATGGAAAACTACGGACTGTCGCTCGGCAAAGGGCGCCTGCTGGAGAAGAGCGACGAAGAGGGTGCCAAATACGTCGCTATCCTTGGCCATAAGGTAGCGGAAGATTTGTTCGGCGACGTGGAGCCGCTGGGCAAGAAGATCAAGATCGGCGAGTCGTCGTTCCTCGTCATCGGTGTTTTGGAATCCGTCGAATCCGCGCTCCTTCAGCAGATGGACAGCATCGTCATCGTTCCGTTTTCCACGGGCAGGGCGGTAAGCGGGTCCAAATACCTTTCTTTCATTTCGCTGAAATCGGTAGGGGATCCCGCGCTTGCAAAATTGGATATCACGCTTTTGCTTCGCCAGCGCCACAATATCGATAACCCCGAGAACGATCCGGACAAGGACGACTTCGTCGCGCGCAGCGCGGAACAGGTCACGGGCGTCATCAATTCGGTTACGCTGGGACTCACGGTGTTCCTCTCGCTCGTCGCGGGAATTTCCCTCCTCGTCGGAGGCATCGGCATCATGAACATCATGCTGGTGTCGGTGACGGAACGCACGCGCGAGATCGGCCTGCGCAAGGCGGTCGGGGCCAGGAAGCGCGACATCTTGCTGCAGTTCCTTCTTGAAGCGGTGTCCCTGACGGTTACCGGAGGTATCGTCGGCATCGTGATCGGCGCAGGCATGGGGTGGCTTTTGTCCGCTTTGGCTGCCGCTGCGCTGGGGGAATTCGAATTCATCCTCTCGTTCTTCGCCATCTTCCTCGCCGTCGTGATGGCGGTGGGAACGGGACTGCTCTTCGGACTCTATCCCGCGAAAAAAGCTGCGGACCTGAGCCCGATGGAGGCGTTGAGGTTCGAGTGATCAATTGCGAGTAAATCCATCGAGCGATTCCTCTATCAAGGCCCGGTCATCTTCATAACTTGGCACGTCCGGGTGCGCGATGATCACCCATCGTTTCATGGGATGTTTACCTCCGGGATTGAAAGGGGAATAGGTCGTCGGGTCCGATGCGATCAATTCCGTCGCGCGTTCTTCCGTGAACTTCAATCCGAGACCGTCCCCGTAGACAAACGCGAACATCTTCCCGCCTTTGTAGTAGGATGGACTGCTAAATGTTTTGCGCTTGTGGAAGTTCAGTTCCCCTACGAAGAATCCATCCGCCCATTCCTCGATATCCTCCCGCGCCATCAGGACAGGGAAGGATCGCTCATCTGTCGCACTTCATCCAATGCCTCGGGGAGTTCCATGACGCCGTCGTCTTCGGTGAAGTGTTTCTTTCCATGCAGCGCGATCGTATACGCTTGCAACCGATCCTCGAACATCGTCTTGTTCTCCGGCGGCACGTAGTAATCGTCATCAGAAAAAATGCAGGAGAGGATCGGCAGCCGTTCCTGAACTGCTATGTCGTCGATATGCGTCGCAAGCCAGGGCTCGGCGATCTTTTTATCTTCTTCGTCTTCCAATCCCATCAGCGTGAACCACGGCGCGACGAAGACAGCGCCTCCCGCCGTTTGGTCCTGCGGCGTACGTTCCACGAAGCGCATGATTGCCTGGCAGCCGATGCTGTGCCCGATGAGGAATGTATTAAAATCAAGCGTGCCGACTTCCCGCGCGAGGTGCGAGACCCATGCCTCGATTTCCGGTGCGTCAGGATCGGGCATTGCGGGAACGATCACCTTGAATCCGTCGGCTTCCAGCTCATCCTTCAACCAAGGAATCCAGCCTTCGTTTGGGGATCCTTCCCACCTGTGGACGATAATTGCGCGCTTCATGGGTTATCGGACGGATGAATACCCCCCGATCATACCCTTTTTCGTCAGCACTATCTGCCACAGTTGCATGCCGCGCGCGCGGAAGCCGCCGGCGCAGCTGAGGAGGTAGTAATCCCACATGCGGCCGAAGCGGTCGCCGTAGCGCTGGCGGAAACGCGGCCATGCGGCCCTGTAGTTCGCGTACCAACCAAGGAGCGTCTTCTCGTAGTATGCGCCGAAATTATGCCAATCCTCGATGACGAACAATCGCTCCGCGGCACGAGTGATCTGCTGCATGGACGGCAGCATGCCGCCCGGGAAGATGTATTTGTCGAACCACGGGTCCGAGGTCTTGATGGATTCCGCCTGTCCGATGGTGTGCAGCAGGAAGATGCCGTCGTCCTTCAGGCAGCGCGCCGCCGTTTCCATGTAGACGCGGTAGTTCTTGTATCCCACGTGTTCGAACATGCCGACGGACACGATCTTGTCGAACGTTTCGCTCATGTCTCGGTAGTCCATCGCCAGCACCTTCACGGGGTATCCCTTGCAGAAGTCCTGGGCAAGTTTCGCCTGTTCCTGCGAGATCGTGATGCCCGTCACTTCCACTTCGTAGTGTTCCGCCATGAACTTCGCCAGTCCTCCCCAGCCGCATCCGATATCCAGGACCTTTTCGCCTTTTTTCAGCTGCAGCTTTTTGCAGATCAGTTCCATCTTGTGGCGCTCGGCGGTCGCCAGGTCATCGGTATCCTTGAAGTACGCGCAGGAATACTGCATGTACGGGTCCAGCATGGCTTGGTAAAAATCGTTTCCCAGGTCGTAGTGTTCCTTCCCCACGCGCTTCGAGCGCATCTTGTTTTGAAGGTTGAAGAAGACGGCGGCGAGGTAGGTGCGCAGCGTCTCGAAGTTCATCGGCATCTTTTTATAAGCCTCGGTGCGTACGATGCGGTTGAAGAATTCGTCCAATTGGTCGCAATCCCACCATCCGTCCATGTACGCTTCGCCCAACCCCAACGACCCTTGCGAGACGATCCTGTCGAAGGTTCTCTTGTCATGGACGCGGATGTCCCAGGGGCGGTTTCCATTCAGTTCTATATCCGCTGCCTTGAGCACCGTTCGGACCAGCCTTTCGCTTTTGGAAGGAGTGGCGTTCTCCATAGCCTCCGATTATATGCAATTTTTAGCTCTATGGAAGCATATGGAGCGTTTTGATGAATCTATTGATGGTACACAATTCTTCCCCTACACTGCGCGAGCCAAAACAGCTCTTTTACGCTATAATAGAGTATATCGTGGGTCGGTACCGAAGCGGTCAAACGGGCCTGACTGTAAATCAGGTGGCTTATGCCTTCGAAGGTTCGAGTCCTTCCCGGCCCACCATTATTAAAATCATCAACGTAAACTTTTTGCGCACGGGTCGAGATGATTGATACCATCGCTTCATGTCCATGGATTTTTTCGCCGAATACCAGCGTCTGTTCCTTACCTTTCACATTCTCAGCGTGGTCATAGGCATGGGCGGGGCGACCGTTGCCGATCTCCTGTTCTTCAGTTTTTTGAAGGATTTTAAAATTTCGAAGAAGGAAACGGAGGTGATGGGCATCCTTTCGAACGTGATTTTGGGAGCGATGTTCCTTTTGTATGCGACGGGTTTCTGTATCTACCTTTCGAATATCCCAACGTACAGCGTATCCCCCGCGTTTTTCAGCAAGACCGTGATCGTCGCAGTGCTGACAATCAACGGCGTTCTGATGCACGCGTACGTCGCGCCGCGCATGATCCATATTTCCTTCCTGAAGAAAGAGTTCGGTTCGAAGCATGTCATCCACCGCCTGCGAGGACTCGCATTCGCGATGGGCGCGGTGTCGTTTTCATCGTGGTACTTCGTATTCTTCCTGTCCATGCTGAAGCGCATGCTGCCGGCGTGGGTCGAACACCAGCACATTCTGGGGGCGTACGCAGTCATCGTCGCGTTGGCAGTCGTTTCGAGTCAGATCGTTCAGAGGATCTACCACCGCAGGTATCTGTTTTCCATCCGCTGAAAAAATCTACGCCTTGCACACGCGATGAAAATCCGCGCGGCGTACGTTGCGATTTTTCGATCGCAAAAAAATTTCCGCAGCAGCAACGCGAGAAAACCGAATCACTTTTTATTCCATCATTCGTCCGGAAAACACTTGAAATGGAAGGTGTACGTGAGTACACTTAGGTGCATGCAAGTTACTTCATCCATCATCCGTCCTCAGGAACTCGTCATCGACTTCTCCACGGTCGTGAGCAGTGCGAATACGTCGCTACCCGTAGAGGAAATGTCAAATTTACTCCAGTGGGTCCGCAGCTATCCCAACAGGGCGAACGTCCATATCTACCTGCCTACCTCCATGCGTAGTTTGGGTGTACGGAAGTTCCAGACCCAGCTGCAGACGCTGGGCTGCCGCGTGACGACGAAGACGTCCTTCGCGTCCATCCGCTGAGGACCAGTGGAGGTTCCTTGCTTGGGCCGCCGCCCGCTGGCAAACGGCGAAAACAAAAAGAAAAACCTGGCATTCCGTACGCGTATCTGTAGCATCGGCAAGTGCCCTACGTACGACATTTCTTGTCCGCCGCATCGCTGTTGCTCGCGCCCGCGTACGCCTTCGCGGCAACCGGCGTTTTCTCCGATATCCCCGCGGCTCACGAAAATGTTCCAGCGATCGTTTTTCTGAAAGAGAAGGGCGTGGTGAACGGATACAAGGACGGGAGTTTCAAACCGGATCGCACCATCACGCGCGCGGAGTTCGTAAAGATCCTCATTACGCTGCGTGATCCTTCCGATAACCGCTCATGCAAGGTTCCCGGGGACGTCAAAAAGAAGGATTGGTTCTACCAACCTGTTTGCCTGGCCATGCAGGAGAAGATCGTACAAGGGGGAAAAGACGGTCTTTTCCATCCGTCCGACAACGTGACATTGGCCGATGCGTCGGTGATGCTGACGCGCGCGTACGGCATCAAACCGAAGGAAACATCCGTATGGTATGAAGGCGCGATCCGTGCGTTGGCATCCAAGAACGCGATCCCGAACGATGTCCAAGCCGCCTTCATGCGCCTTACCCGGGTGCAGGTGGCGGAGATGCTGTGGAGGCTGCAGAACGACGTGACGGACCGAGGCGCCGTGAACGTGGAGAAGATCCTGGATGCGCAGTGCAGTTCATTTGAAGAGGAGAAGATTTCCAAAGTCGACATGCAGGAAGTGCAACGTGTCTGGCTCGGTTGGGTCAACGAAGCACGAGCACAGGAAGGTCTGGCCCCGTACAAAACCGACAGGCAGCTTATCCGCACCGCATGGATATGGTCCGACAGGGCCCGCAGGCTCGGAACTATCAATCACAAACGCGACGGGCAAACCGCGTATTACGATTACAAGATGGTGGGTAACTGGTTCTCGTCCCTGGGGCTCGACTTCAAGAACGTGAAAGGTTCCACGTATACCGAGAATATCGGCTGGGGGATGTACCGCTGCAAGAAGGAAGATTGTACGGGCGACATGATCAACGCCGTCCGCTCGACCTTCGATTTCTTCATGAGCGAGAAGGGGAAGGCAAGCGCGCCTCATTACAAAAGCATAGTCAATCCGTCGTATGGGGGCATGGGCATGGGCGTAACGGTCGACGGAAGCGGCAAATATTACCTTACGGTCCATTACGGCACGCAGATCACGAGCGATCCGGATCCTATATGCCGCTGATCTGACAGAATTCCGAGGTTTCACCGTCTTCATAGATGCCATCCCGCTTTCTATGCAGACGAAATCTTTCATCACCTTCATTACCGGCGTATCCTTCGCATTGATCCTTACCGTGTTGTGATATGTCAGCGAAATCCATCGTAGCATCCGTCCTGGCGGTATCGTTCGTGGCGGTGGCCGCGATGATGTTGCAGGGGCTGGGCGAAGACCGCGTGCCATTGATCGAAGATGACGCATCATCCGTATCGTCGCATGCGTCCGCTGCCAATGAATGCGCGCCGTATCGTTGCGCGGACGGTACTGTCATTGCGTCCTGCACATCCGACGGACACGTGATTAACTTCTTCGCGGATCCCTGCCTCACGCACGGGGGATACGCTTCTTCAGCCGGAAGCAGTGCCGTTGCATCCTGTGAGCAACGAAAGGACGCCTATGACGCCGCCGTTGCCGGTTCGCGGTCATGCGATACGGATGCCGATTGCTCGCTTTTCGTTTTCAGCTGCCCCTTCGTAACGTGCGGCACCGCGATCACGGCGTCGGCCGGGTCGGGAGTGCTGGCAGCCGCGCAGGACTACGCGGCCTGCAGGCAGCAGGAAGGAAGCCCTCTCGCGTGCGCGATGTGCGCTCGCATGACGGTATCCTGCGTACGCGGGGAGTGCGTGGCGACCCAAGGCATGTAAAAAACCGGCACCCGAGGGTGCCGGCCGGATCCGAAGCAGAGTCTGCCTCGGTCCATTGTTTTTAGGATGCTGCCCGGCGTTCATGGTTGTGAACGCGGGAAGGCTTTTGCGATCTTTTCGCTGCGGGGAGTACGGGACTCGCCTGCGGAGGCGCGCCTCCCGGCGGGCCGATGGGATCATCGAGCTCGCCCCGCTTGATTTTGCATTCCGGCGGAGCATCGATGCCAATAGTGACGCGATTTCCCTTCAGGCGCTGCACCGTTACCACGATGTCGTCGCCGATACGGATCTGTTCGCCACGTTTACGAGAAAGAACCAACATCCGTACACCTCTTGGAAGTGTGTGACTTTCCGATTCCATGCGGACCTTCGTGATCCGCTCAATCGCTCGGAAAGATAGGATGATTATACATGCTCCTAAAGTATTATCAAGTAATATTAATAATATATGTCAAATACCGAAAGGCTCAAAGAACCAGCGGTAAAAGTCACTTATCGAAACGCCCTGCGCGTCGCGACAAGCACGACCAACGTCGTGAGTCCGATCAGTACCCAGTTCGCGGGTCCCGATGCCGTGTTCGTCAGCGGCTTGTGCTGGGTAACAGGCACCAGCGGCGCGCCCGCATGCATCGGTTCCACGGGTTTTTGGTTCGGGTTGCCGACCGTATGCATGTTCACGGGAACAAGGGCGGAGGCGGGCAATGCGGGAGCGGAAGACGAAGGGGGGAACTCCACCGCGGACGATGCGGAGGAGGGCAGTTCCGCGGAGACCGCAGGTAGCTTGGGGGCGGAGGAAGAACTCTTGGAAGCCGTCGCGATCACGATCTCGCCGGAAATGTCCGATGTCTTCGAGATGTATCCGTACGTTCCGGCCTTCGCGGTGGCGGGGATGAGCATTTTCGAGGTTGATCCCGGGAAGATGGGCGACGTTTCGAGGGGCTTTCCTCCCGAGCTGAGGCCGTCAAAGGACAAGACGTGGGGGATGGTATCTTCATTCTTCCATTCGACGGTCATTCCGGGCGTGACGTTCAACGATTCAGGGTTCGGCCCGTCTTTGGTAAGCACGATGGAAGCCGCATTGGAAGCAACCTGGCCCGGAAGGGAGAATTCGCCTCCCATGGCCACGTAGCCGATTCCCAGAACCAAAAGTATCCCCAAAACTGCCGCCGGCTTGCGGGAGGCAGTGCGTACCGTCACGCGCGGTTCGATGACCGCCTCGCGTACGGGCGCCGCGCTCATGGAATCGACGGGGACGACGACGGAGTCGTCATCTTCCGTGGCTTGCCAGTGTGGATGCATGGTAGTCATGAAAGGGAGATATGCTTGGCGGTGAATTGCCTGCGGAAGGCAAGGGCGAGTCCCGCGATGGATGAAACGGCGATGAAGAGCAGTGCGGTGGAAGCGGGCCCCGTGTCACCGGCCACTTTGCCACCCGTACCCGGCGTCTTGCCGTTGGGTCCGAGGTCGGACACCGAACCGGTGAGCGGCGACGTGGATGTCGACGGATTGCCGATGACCACGGCCACTTCCTGGCTGAAGTCGGATTCTTTGTTATTAGCATCCACTCCGCGGACTGCGAAATAGTACTGCGTGCCGGCCGGGAGGCTGCGGATGGTCAGCGTCGTATTCGCCTTATCCACGCTGCGGCGCTGGATGTACTTTCCGGACACCGTGCCGTAGTACACGTTGTAACCGAGAAGATTGCCGGCATTCAGCTGGTTCCATGCAAGGAACGCGGAGCTTCCTTCCGTCGTGACGCGTACTCCCTGCACTTGCAGCAGGGCGAATGCGACGTTCGGGACGCTCGTCAGGGACGAGGTAGCCGCCCCGCTGCCGGAAGAGACTGATGCGGAGGAAACAGAAGAAGACAGGGATGTAGCCGATGCTCCCGAAGTCGCCTGGGCGGCGGACGAGACGCTGGATACGGCCTGCGCCGAACTTGTCGCGATGCTGGAAACCGCAGCGGAGGATGTCGTGGTTCCAGCTTGCAAACGTACGAACAGGTAGCTTTGTGCGCCCGTCGCGATGTTCTGTTCCTTGTCGCTGGCTTTCACGATGATCGCCGTGTGGCTGTCTAGCTTTTTCGTCGCGTCATAGAAGCTGATGACGGTGTTGGCAACGGGTGCCTTCAGAATTTTCAGCGTGATGCGCGCGGCTACGATGTCGGCACCCTTGGCGCCGGACGGTGCGGATGCCGCCGCCTTGATGTACCCGTCACTCGCGGAGAAGGTCGTTTCCTTGGGATCGGGCGTTGCGAAATTCTTATCGATCTGTACCAGTGATCCGGAGAAGACCGTCGGATCGTATCCCATCCATGCGCGGAAACGCACGATGGAGGCGTTGCCGGGATTCTTGATGAGCAGATCCATGTCCAATGTATCGCCGATCTTGAGCGTATCGGTCTGGAAGCTCTGCGCATCACGCGTGGCGAACGTCTTGCAGGCATTTTTCTTTACGTCTTCCTCGGAACAGTGCGGTCTTAGTTCAAAGCGCGGCTCTTCCGCCGCCACGGCCGTACCGACGGGCAGAAACGCCGTCATGATCGCACCGAGTGCGATGGAAGCGCCGAGACGCTTGGGATTGAAGTGTTTCATAATGCGCGGGTGTGAAGTTCGCGAAGGATTTTGATCGTATCGTCGATGGTGATATTGCCGTCTTCCGTCGGATCGTTTTTGAGTTGGTCGACGCTTGCGGCCTTGTATCCGCGGACGATTTCGAGGGTTTCGATGGCATCTTCGAGATCAACGGTTCCGTCGCCGTTCATGTCGCCGGGCATGCGGGCGATATCGTTTGCGTTCGTGTGGTCGATCGTCTGCACGTCGCCCGTCGTCTGCACCCCGACACCGAAGGAAGCGGTCATGCAAAGCAGCGCGATGACGAGTATCTGCGGCGAGAGCCAGTGTTTCGTGTGTGTTTTCATTTCCCATCATTATACCAAAAAACAGCTTTTCCCTCTATCCCGTTGCCATTGACGCAAACTAAGATTGTATTGTTATAAGCTGATGAAAAAATGAATCAATATGGCAAATGGAAGCCAAATTGCTGTACCATGCGGGCATGGCAGCAGTGTTCGTCTTCACCGGGGAGAATCATCATGCATTAAAGGAAGAGAAGACCCGCTGGGTCCAGGAATTCACCAGGAAACACGGGGAAGACAATATGATACGCCTGGACGGCAAATCCCAATCGCTGCGGACGCTGTTGGACGAAGTGTCGATGATGCCGTTTCTGGCGGAGAAGCGTTTGTTCGTCATCGATGGCATTCCCAAGCTCGATAAAGAGGAAGTGGACGTTCTGTTGGAACAAATCCATCCACAGGTGATCGTCCTGTTCACCGACCCCAAGCCGGATAAGAGGCTTGGCGGCGTCAAACAGCTTTTGGCAAAGGCCGACGTAAAGGAATTCGCGCCGCTGAAGGGATCCATGCTCGCCCAGTGGGTGTCGGATGCGGCCCGTTCGAACGGCGCGGAAA
Source organism: uncultured Candidatus Peribacteria bacterium (assembly GCA_964624905.1). Classification (GTDB taxonomy): domain Bacteria; phylum Patescibacteriota; class Gracilibacteria; order Peribacterales; family Peribacteraceae; genus CAZRVH01. The sequence goes on along the minus strand of CAZUYK010000006.1, from coordinate 33,800 downwards.
TGGATCCCAAGGCGAGGGATCTTCTGATCGAATTCGTGGGCGAGGACCAGGAAATGCTCCTGCGGGAGGTGGAAAAACTCGCGCTGCATGCCGGGGGAAAGCCGATCACGAAGGAGGACGTCGAGGCTATGACGATTCCGACGGACGAAGGCGTCGTTTGGAAGATGACGGACCTGCTGAGCGCGGGCAGGAAAAAAGACGCGGCGGCATTCGTGAAGAAAACGCTTGATAGGGGAGGGGACGCGTACGGATTGTGGGCGATCCTCCTGTCGTTCCTGAAAAACACCGCGGCCGTACGCATCGCGTTGGACAGCGGGGTGGTGTCTTCGAAGGAAATCGCGGAGGAGACCGGCGTGCATCCGTTCGCGCTGCGCTCGCTTCTGCCCTACGTCCAAAAGTGCAGGGGGTCCGACATCAACGCGTTCGTGCGCTGGGCGGCGGAATCGGACGTGCGTTTAAAAACAGGGCTTCTGCGAGCCACCGACGAAGCACCGGAGGAAATGCGCGCCCTCCTGGACAGGTTCGTACTGACATGCCCGTGATCAGGCTTCGTTGATTTTCTTCAGGATGTCCTCTTCGTTCAGGGCCTCCTCGCTTTCATGGCTCTGCTCCTGTGCGTCGCGCTTCTGCCTGGATTCGCGTCGTTGCTCGGCTATCGCGACGGTGTCGACGTTGTTCTGCGAATCGGCCGCATACTTCGCATCGATCGCAGCCAACTGCGTTTTTTCGTTCGTCAAAATGGTCCGGAGGTTCTCCACTTGGTCCGGCGTCATCACGGGGAGTATGTCGAACCAGTACTGGCGCTCCTCGTCGTTCATGCTTTCCGATCCCATGATCAATTCGATGAGATCCTTGAATTGCGCGCGCACCGAATCGGGGATCAGAAAATCCCTCTTCCCTCCCGCAGCCTGTGCTTGGTTGGCGTCTGCCATGGACATACGAAAGAGTAGAGGACGGAACCTCGGCGGTAAAGGTTGGCGCTCAGGCTACCTTCACGATTTCGTACTCGGCGACGCCGGACGGGCTCTGGACGGAAACGATATCGCCTTTCGTTTGGGACAGCAGGGCCTTTCCGATGGGGGATTCGTTGCTGATCTTGAAATCGAACGGGTCTGCTTCCGTGGCGCCGACGATCGTGAACGTCTGTTCCTCGCCGTCTCCGGAAAGGTTGCGGATGGTAACGTGCGAACCGATATTCGCCTCCTTGCCGACTTTCTTTCCTCCTTCCTTTTCCGAGATGATCTTCGCGCTCTTGATCTTGCGCTCGAGTTCGATGATGCGTCCTTCCACGAACGCCTGTTCGTTCTTGGCTTCCTCGTACTCGGAGTTTTCGGAAAGGTCTCCGTAGGAGATTGCTTCCTTGAGGCGCTGGGCAACTTCCTTGCGGCGGACGGTCTTCAGGTTTTCAAGTTCGTCCTTGAGCTTCTTCAAGCCTTCCTTCGTCACGAAGGTCTGCTGGTCGTCGTTGTACGAACCGGCGGAACCGGAGGATTCATCGGAAAGGGAATCGGCATCCGACAGGATATCGTCATCAGAAGAAAGCATCATAAAATGTGGACGGAATGGACCCGAAGTATACGGATGGCGTTAAAAAGAGGCAATAGCAGAATCACGGCTCTTTTTGCTTATCATTCGGCGTTTCATTTCGCCCAAAGAAGGCTAAACAACAAGAAGGAGCGCTTTTGAAGGCAGATTCCGTTTTGCCTTTGCTACACTGCATTCCATGGCAATCCGACCCTGGCACCTCGCCCTTTTGACGCTCGCCCTTCCCACGTCCGCCTTCGCCGCCGCTTCTTCCTTCCTATCGGAAGGGGATATGGACGCCTGGACCCGTGCCGCCTCGGACATTTCCGCGGATGTCGATGCCCAGGGAAAGGACGTCCAGTTCCAGGGCAGCGCGGAACTCTTTCCGCAGACCGGTACGGGAGCCGACGCATCCGCCGAGGAATTCGTATCCGTGAAAGTAGACGGGAAGACGGTGGTCTTTTCGGATGTGCCGACACGCGAGTGGTTCGCGCCGTATGTTCGTTCCATCGCCGAGCTCGGCATCATCTCCGGATACCGCGACGCGGCAGGTCTGCCGCTCGGAAAATTCGGCCCCGCAGACAGCGTGACGCTGGAGCAGGTGTTGAAAGTAGTCGTGTACGCGTCGGGAAAGGATCCGTCTTCCTGCAAAGGAACGGGCACCGGAGGCCTCTTGAATACGGGCGTGTCGGATTGGGCGAAGCCGTTCGTAACGTGCGCCGAGGAGTACCAGTGGTCCGTCTTCAGCGACGGATCGGTCGATACCAAGAGGGGTGCGACGCGCGCGGAAGTGATCGCGACGGTGCTGCAGGCGTTCGGCGTGCAGACCGGTAACGTGTCAGGCGACGTTTTCAAAGACGTCGGTTCCGCAACGCTATACGCGTCCGCGATAGAGCGTGCTCAGAAAGACGGCATCGTGAACGGCTATACCGACGCGCAAGGCAACGCGACCGGCATGTTCGGCCCGGACGACACGGTGAAGCGCGCGGAGTTCGCGAAAATGGTCACGATCGCGCTGGAGGTATACGCCAAATGATCTTTAGCGCATCCTGTGCTTCAGGTGTTTTTCCAAATGCTCCTTATTTTTGTGCGTGCCGAGTAATTCCAGCAGGACGGTTCCAAGGATGATGAATGCGCCTCCCGCGTATTGGTACCACACAACCGGTTCGCCAAGGTAGAAGTACGCGAAGACCGTCGTGCCGATGATATCCAGACTTCCAACCAGGGACACCGTGCTGATGGGCAGAAGCTCAATCGCCTGGTAGTACATCACGCTGTTCAGGAAGCGCGATACGAATCCGAAGCCGATAAGCGCGGGAATGAGTGCGACCGGGAAAGCCAGCACTTCCTCGATGAACGGATGCTGGATGAAAGGTGAAATGAGGAAGAACGCGGCGATAGCCGTGGACGAGCGCATGAACAAGGCGATGTGCGGAGCGACGTGGGAGACTTTCTTGCGATAGAGGATGTTGCTGAACGCGTAGCAGGAAGTCGCCGCGATGATGATGAAATCACCGGGGTAGAGGGACAGCCCCTGCGTGAATCCGCGCAGGGAAATGATCACGATTCCCGTAACGATGGTGATGATCGCCGCGCTGTGCGCCCTGGTCAGCTTTTCGCCGAGCAGGAAATGCGCGAACAGCATCAGTGTGATGATCTCGGTCTTTCCGAAGAATCCGGCGTTGACCGCGGTCGTGTACCCCAGCGCGGTGAACCACAACATGGGGCCCGCGATGCCGCTCAGCGTTCCCATCACTAGCAACCAGCGGAGTTCTTTCTTTTTCAACTTCACGATTTTCTTGATCACAGGCAAGAATCCGAACGAAAAAAGGACGAAGAAAGCCGTCAATATCTCGCTGACGAACAGCAGGGAGAGCGGCGAAAAAGCCGAACGCAAATCCTTCGCGAACGCATTGAATGTGGATCCCGAAGCAAGGCTCAGTGCCAGGGCGATGCCGCCGATCGCGGTACCGCTCAAAGCCGCTTTGCGCAGCCGAATACCGTTAGTGATATAGGTGTGATTCAATCAGATTATTATACCATTTTACGGTGCTTTTCACAATATGCCTAATCGACGATTCTGTCGTAGGCATCGATGACTTCCGCCCCCAGTAAAAAGACGTTCGTCGAATAGAAAATCCACAGGAGCAGGATAAGGAGGGACGAAGCGACTCCGTACGCGTGGCCGACGTCTGCCTGGGCCATGTAGAACGTCAGGAGGAACGTTCCGACGATGAAAAGCGTAGTGGCGACCGCGGTCCCGATTAGCACGGCCTTGAGCGGGAATTTCTTGGAGGGAAGATACCTGTACAGGATGAAGAACAATCCGCCGAGCGTCAGGTACGACACCAATTGGTTCAGCGTGGAAAGTTGGACGATCTCCGCCGAAGAAAGTTCCGTGATGCGATGCTGCAAGACGAGAAGGATGCTGCCGACGGCGAGCGAGACGACGAGCAGCGTGGACGCGGCGATGAGCAATACGAACGAGATGACGTAGCTTCGGATGAATCCGAAGAACGTGATTCTCGCATACTTCTTCACGTTCAGGATCGTGTTCAGCGACGTTTCCAGTTCCTTGAAAATCCCGATGGCGGCGAAGAGCAAGAAGAGGATGCCAAGGACGTTCATGGCGACGGACGTTCCGGATTCGTGGACGTTCTCGATGGATGACGCCAGGAACGTAGCGAGGGAGTCGCCCGTCACAGTGCGGATCTGCGAGAAAAACTGCGTGCGCACTTCGCTTTCGTCGATGAAGATCCCCGCGATGGAGACGATCACGAGCATGAACGCGGGCAGGGAGAACACCATGAAATACGAGAGTGTTGCCGCGTGGCGCGTCACCTCGTCCTTCTGCCATTCGCTCCAGAGCCGTTTGAAGTAGCGTTTTGCTGTGGCCATGAGTGGAGTGTAGCAGAGTCTCGAAGCCGAGTCGGCCTTTGGCAGAGAGCTTGAACGCATTCTTTCAATGTCTCGCCGGGAGTCAAAAGTTTGGTGCCGCCGCTCGGACTTGAACCGAGAAGACCTGTTACGGTCAGGGGATTTTAAGTCCCCCGTGTTTACCGTTTCACCACGGCGGCATGATTCTTCGAGACAAATGAAAAGACCGGTTGCAGTATAGGATCTAAACCAGCGACTGTCGAAGGCAGTCCCGGCTTAGATCGGCAACATTTGTAAGTTCATCTTCGGCAGGGCCTGCTCCGTCTGGTGTTCGCCGACTTCCATGGCGAGTCCCGTAACCGGGTCCACCTCCTGCGCGGAGATGATAAGGCGTCGCAACGTCGTGCCCACCGGCGTGCATGTCATGAGGCTGGAGATGCGCTTGTTGATCGGTTGATCCAGCGCCGTCACGTCATTCGGGTTGATTTCCTTTTTACCCTGTACGACGTAGCGGAATTTATCCCCGCCGTAGAACACCCAGTATTCGTCGCCGACTTCCAACTCCGGCAGGCGGGCGAAGACGGACTTGAATTTTCCAGGCGCCCACGGGAAGTACGAGCTGTGTCCCGTCACGAAGAAGTTGCCCGCCTGTCCCGGCTGCGCGGTGCCCGGATAATGAACGACGCCGTCCTGGAGTCCCGTTTGGATTTCCTCTTCGAGCTTCGTCCAGTCTTCTTTCAAAAGCGCGTCGATGGGAGGGATGACGATGGGTACGTTCAGCCCCAGTTTCGGTATGACGATGCGGTTTTCCGGGGGTCCCACATTCGGCAGATAATTGAGTAGCGAGGAATCGTCGAGGCTGCCCAGTGCAGGTGCGTTCTTCAGGCTCTGCGCGAGCGTATCGTCCATTTCGGAAGCGAGTTCCTTTCCGGTCGTGATGCTCGTGACCGGGTCGATCTTCGCCATCGCGATCGCCCAGAAGCTCTGGTAGTTCAGCACGAAGAACAGTGTGATGAACAGCGTCGCGAACGTTCCGCCGAAGCGGAAAATGTCCAGGAAGAAGAGTGTTCCGCGGCTGTACTGCTTGGGCTTGTTTTTGCGCCCCGGCACCCACACCGGCTGGACCATGAATTCCTTGAATGACTTCGCGCCGTCGCGGACGGTGGCCTTGATTCCTTTTCCGAGCAGGACACCGTCCTGCAGGCTCGCCTTGTACTGCTTCTCGCCTTCTTCCAAAATCTGTCCGGTCACGTTCAAAAGATCGCTCCTGATCTCGCGCCAGACATGTCGGGGGGTCGGCGCCGCTTCCGACGCGATCGTCACGACCGCCGCTTCTTCTTCCAGGATGGGCGCGGTCCAGCTGGTCATTTCTTCATCAGTATCGGGGATTATTTCCCATGTCGCAGTCTCGCGTACGTTCGGAACCTCTATGCTTTCTTTTTCGTATGCGCGGAACGTCGAATCGGGGATCTCCTGGATCACCTCCATCTCGACCATTGGCTCGCGCATCGGTGCGGCCGAGCCGGGGAGCATGATGTTGCCCTGGTCGTCGTACTCTGCCCGGTGCGGGGAATGTGGCTTAGGTATCAAGTTATTATAGCAAAAACCGTGAAATAATTCCAGGGTGAAAGTATGCGAGTATACCACGTTTGCATGCCTTTAAACGGCCTCTTTCCTCGGTTTATTTCATGACGCCTCCTCCCACCACTTCCTGCCCCCTGTACAGCACCAACGACTGGCCCGGCGCGAGCGGCGGATTGGGGGTGTCGAAACGGAACTCCCCGGAGGTCCCGCTGTAGGTCAGAGTGCCTTTTTTGCGCTCGGATAAGGATCGAACGCGGCATTCGAACGCGACTTCTTCGTTCTCATTCGGCTGCCAAGATACCCAGCGGATGTCGTGCAGGGAAACGCCGTCCAGCTGCGTCTTTTTTTGCTCCTCGACGATCAGCTCGTTCGTCTCCGTGTTTTTCGAGACCACTTCCAAAGGGATCGTCAGCCCGCCGATGCCGAGTCCGCGGCGCTGACCGACGGTGTAGAGGGGCAAGCCCTTGTGCGTTCCGACAACCGTACCGTCCTTGCGCACGATGGATCCCGGAACCAACGCATCCGCCAGGTAACGCTTCAGGAATTCCTCGGGTTTCTTTTCGGGGAAGAAGCACAAGTCCTGGCTCTCGCGGTACTCCTCGTCGAACGGCACGCCGAAATGCTTGGCGAGTTCGAACACTTCCTGCTTCTGCATTCCTCCCAACGGGAACAGGACGCGCGACAGCTGTTCCTGCGTGAGGCCGTACAAGTAGTAGCTCTGGTCCTTGCGCGCATCTACCGCTTCCAAAAGTAGATTCCTTTTCGTCCCGTCGCCCAATGTTTCCTCGGCGATGCGGGCGTAATGTCCCGTCGCGAGCTTTTCACATCCGAACGTGTCGGCGAGCTCCAGGAGTTTCCCAAATTTGATTTCGCGGTTGCAGCGTATGCAGGGATTCGGCGTCAGGCCTTTGCGGTAGCCGTCCAAAAAGGGATCGACCACGTGTTCCTTGAATTCGCTTTCCAGATCCACGATGTGCAGCGGGATGCCGAGTGTGTCCGCGACTTGCTTCGTTCTATATGCCGTTTGCGCGTTGCAGCACTTGCTTGGCAAAATTTCCGCCAAGCTGGGTGCCAAGGGGTCGCTCCACAGCGTGAAACGCACGGCGACGAGGTCGTGCCCCTGCTCCTTGAGGAGATGTGCGACCGTGCTGGAATCGATGCCGCCGGAGAGTGCGAGGAGGATTCGCATAAAACCAGTATAAAGATCTATTTCTAATGAAGCTAACGAAGCTACAAGCTAATTTTGCTTCGTTTATCATCGACAAATAACCGTAAGAATCCTATAGTCCTCCCATGGCACTATCCGTCTATCAGGCATTGGAACACTGGGAGAAGGAAGGACACCTCACCAAAAAGAAAGTCGATGAATTGCGCGCATCCCTCCCGGACGCGGATTCCAATCATGCCATCCGCATCTTCTCCGCCCTCGGCGCCGTGCTCGTGGGACTTGGGATCATCTTATTCGTCGCAAGCAACTGGAGTTCCCTGACGCCTCTGTTCAAGGTCATCCTTCTCATGGTCGCCATGCTATCCACCGGATGGATCGGGTACTACTACGCGTACGAAAAGAAAATGTACGAGAAAACCGGACTCGCCCTTCTCTTCATCAACGTATTCGTCTTCGGAGCGAGTATTTTCCTCATCGGGCAGATCTACAACCTGCCGCTGAATTTCTGGTGGGGCATGCTGCTGTGGTTCCTTGGCGCGGCGTTCTTCGCCTACATCTTGGAATCAAAGTTGCACCTGTGGCTGTCCGTGCCGCTCTTCATCTTCTTCCTGGGATGGCTGCGCACCGAAGTGGCGCTTGGATTTTCAGAGGTTGATTTCCTCTTCGATGAGCGCGCCAATATCCTTAGTCTGCTGCCCGTGATCGGCCTGGGACTCACGTCGCTCGCTGTCTTACACCGCTCTCATAAGCATTTGCGTTTCGGCGAATCGACATTGTTTCATTGGGGTATCTTCCTCGTGCTGTTCTCGGTCGTCGTGTCCACGGTTGATAAGGAAGTCTTCTTCCCCGTCTTCGACCTGACGTTCGACCGCATCGCCGTGATCATCATCGCGGTCTCGGTGTTCCTCGGCATCGGAGCCATGATCAAAGGAAAATTCCAAACGCCACAGGGTCGCTATGCGATCGCCGCACTGGGTGCGTATCTGCTCTTCCTGTACAGCATCGCGCATGTTCCGCAGTTGATGGGATTCCAGGTCTCGTACATGAATTCCCCGCCGATGGTTTCGGGCTTGTACGTCGTGCACGTGCTGCTGGCATTCGTATTGCTCATGACGGTGATCTGGTACGGCACGATGCTGCGTCTCCCCGGGTACATCAACATGGGCATCATCGGCCTCGCGTTCGCCATCCTCATCCAGTACTTCACCTGGGCATTCGAGCTTCTCGACCGATCCGTGTTCTTCATCATCGGCGGAGCGCTCATCCTTGCCCTCAGCGCGGTCCTTGAAAGGCAGCGCCGCAAACTCGTCACTTCCATCACGAAATCATGAGACGTCGCACTGGATTCCTCGTCGGCATTCTCTTCGAACTCCTGGCCATCTTCGGACTCTTCGTTCCGTACGTCCTTCTGACGTCATCGGGGACGGAGATCACGTTGCGCACCGTTCCCGTCGATCCGCGCTCCATGTTCCGCGGCGATTACGTGACATTGGGATACGAAGCCGCCGCCGGCATCAAGTATTCGGAGGTGTCGGCCGGTGAAGATGACGTAGCACAGCCCGTGTTCCTTATCCTTGAAAAGAAAGGAGATGTCTATGAACGCGTGGCAGTGTCCAAGCAGCAGCCTTCCCTCAAAGAAGGACAAGTGTGCTTGCGCGCTAATGTTTCGTTTTGGATCAACCAGGGAAGTATCCAGAACGTCGCCGTATCCATCCCGGACCTTGCGCAATACTTCGTTGAGGAAGGAATTGGTCGTGAGCTTGAGTCTGCGAGGAACGCACATCGTCTGTTGGTGAATGCGGTCGTTTCGCCCTCCTGCACGGCCGTACTCAAAGGAGTCGTACTCGGCCCGGAGGTTCCGCCCAGCGAGCTGCCCCCAGAAATGAGGTCGGAGCCAATCGTGCCCGTGATGTAGCGCTTTTGACGGTTCTTTTTGCTATCCTTCCCCCGAAGGTACCTTTTTATGATCGAAGCGCTCAAAGCACTGGCGGACGAATACGCGGATATCCAGCGCCAGCTGCAGGATCCGTCGATCTTCGATAAGCCCTCCGAGGTTGCGCGCCTGGGCAAGCGCTCAGCGTATCTGGAGCCGCTCGTGAACAAGCTGCACAAGTACCAGGAGGCGCAGCGCGCGATCAGGGATTCCGAGGCGCTGCTGATGGATTTGGAATTGAAGGTGATGGCCGAGGAGGAAATCCGGAAGATGAAGGAAGTCATTCCGCAGTTGGAGGAGGACATGCGCAGCTTCTTGGTCCCGAAGGATCCCATGGATGACCGCAACGCGGTGATCGAAGTACGCGCGGGAACGGGAGGCGAAGAAGCATCGTTGTTCGCGGCGGAGTTGCTGCGCATGTATTTGCGATACGCGGAACAGAAGGGATGGGTCGCGGAACTCATCGACAAGGCCGACAGCGACACGGGGGGCATCAAGGAAGCGGTGGTGCGCGTCGAAGGCGCCGGAGTTTTCGGGGATTTGAAATTCGAAGGAGGCGTGCACCGCGTGCAGCGCATTCCGGCGACCGAGAACAAGGGGCGTGTCCACACGTCGGCGGCCACGGTCGCCGTGTTGCCTGAGGCGGAAGAGATGGACTTCACGATCCGCAACGAGGACCTTCGCATCGATACGTTCCGCGCGGGCGGTGCCGGCGGGCAGCACGTGAACAAGACGGAATCCGCCGTGCGTATCACGCACATCCCGACGGGGCTGGCGGTGGCCTGCCAGACGGAACGCAGCCAGCTGAAGAACCGCGCACGCGCCATGGAATTGCTTCGTACGCGCCTGTACGCGGCCGAGGCGGAGCGGCGCGCGAAGGAGAGCGGGGACCTTCGTTCGTCCCAAGTTGGAAGCGGGGACAGGAGCGAGAAGATCCGTACCTACAACTTCCCCCAGGACCGCCTGACCGATCACCGTATCGGTGCGAGTTTCCACAACCTGCCTGGAATCATGGAAGGGGCAATAGGTCCCGTAATCGAGGCTTTAAAGGCTGCTGACCTTGAAAAACGGCTTGCAGATCTGAAGATCTAAAGATTGTATAAATAATGTATACAATAGCCAAAAGAGGGGAGTGGTCTATAACCCATTCCAAGGAAGCTTCTGAACACAATAGAAATTCACCCTTTTTCCCATACACAAGCCGCTTGCGAACGTTTTAGGGAGGCGTAGCATTTGTCTGTTCTATGCAAAACCCCTCCAGTTCAGCAGTTTTAGATATTTCCGATGAACCTCCGCTTACCCAAAAGGAGGAGGTGAATGATTCGCCGATAAGCATTAGTGCCCAGGCAACCCCGGATCATCCGGTTGCGATGGTCACTTCGACGATAGACGAACCAATTGGAGAGGCCCAAAAATTGGGAATCGACTTGCGCGCGAACATGAGGAATATGGATGCGGGAGTCGACTTGCTGGCCCTGCTTTCCGTGGAAAAAAAGCAGACGCGCGTGTCCTTGCACCAGGTCATCCAACTCAAACAGGGGATGATCGAACGCGAGGCCCGTGCAACGCGTCAGAAACTCCAGGACAACCCGGAAGACGTGGACGAATTGTTGCGCCAGCTGCATGTCGTGAAAATGACATCAAGCAAGATCAGCGACGATTGCTACAAGAAACTGAAGCACCTGCTTCGCGGCATGCGAAACGCATCAAAGTATAAAATGCCGTTGTGATCACCTGGCCATTTGCCGCTTCTTCGCGGTGACGCAGTTTTTGATGAGGCACGCGACGGTCATGGGACCTACACCTCCCGGAACCGGCGTGATGGCGGATGCCTTTTCGAGCAGGTTGGGGTAGTCCATGTCGCCGGACATGTGCCCGTCCGCATGGCGCGACATGCCGATGTCGATCAGCACGGCGCCATCCTTCACCATGTCGGCGGCGATCATGCTGTTTTTGCCGACTGCGCTGATGAGGATATCCGCCTGACGCGTGAAGTGCGGTAGATCCTTCGTGGCCTCGTGGCACATCGTGACTGTCGCGCCGCGGTTCATCAGCATCACCGATACCGGCTTACCCACGATGTTGCTCTGTCCGATGACGACCACATGCTTGGATTCGACGTCGATGCCGTAGAATTTCAGCATTTCGATCACTCCGGCGGGCGTGGCCGGCGGGAGGTGTTCGAACTCCGTCGAAATGAGCGCCTTTCCCAGGTTGTACGCGGTGAACCCGTCCACGTCCTTGTAGGGATCGATGGCACGGAAGAGTTGCGGCTGCTTCGCTTCCAGGTGCTTCGGCAGCGGAAGCTGGATGATGAAACCCGTCACGTCCGCATCCGCATTGAGCGATTTGATTTCCTGCATCAGCTCCTCGAACGTGACGTTGTCGTCGAACCGATGGTGTTCGCTTCTCATGCCCACCGTGGCGCAGCTTTCCAGTTTCTTGCGGATGTAACTGTCGGACGCAGGATCACGACCAACCTGCACGACCACCAGCTTGGGGTCGAGTTTCTTGATATCGTCTTTCAGGGAAGAAAGGATCTCGTTTGCCGGTTCTTTACCACTCAAAATGCGTGCTGACATGAATCCATTGTACAGCCTTTTTCCTGCATTTCACGCTCTCTTTGCGGCAATCGCGGCTGCTACGGCTCCGTAAATCGCCTCCGCGGATTCTTCCAGCGTCCCGGACGTATCCACGAGGGGGGATTCCGGATGATCTTCTGCATACTTCCTGTACAGATCATGAATGCGCCTTTGGAGTTCCACTTTCTCTTCCATGATGTCTTTCTCCTTGCGCTTGTTGATGCGTTCGATGGCGATCTCGAACTTCGGGAGCGTAACGACCAGCAGGTCCGGTTTCAGAAACTTGTCGTTCGCCGCCTCCAGCCACTTCCCGTCGAGACCGGTGGCGTCGCCGTAGATGACCGTGGAGATTCCGTAGCGTTCGCACACGACGATTTTCCCTTCCTTCAAGGCAGGCTCGATGACGGTGTCCACGTGCCACGCGCGGTCCGCGGTGAACAGAAGCTGCAACGCACCTGCGGTGACGCTGTTGCCCGATGTCGAAAGTTGGTCGCGGATGAAGACGCCTATCGGTCCCGTCGTCGGTTCCGCCGTAAGCAGGACGTCGTGCCCTTCCTTTTGTAAACGTTCCGCGAGCAGTTTGCTCTGGCTCGTGGTGCCGCTGCCGTCGGGTCCTTCCAGGACGATGAAGACTCCTTTCTGCATGGATCTACGATAGCTTATTTCGGTATAAAAAAAGAAGGGCAGCCCGAGAGCTACCCTTCATCGTCGGTCACCGGAAGCGGCATTCAGATTTCACGCCAGCGAATCGCATTCGGCGCGAATCTCATGGTGAGCAACAGTGCCGTGGCGAGAACCAAAAAGATCACTTCGAACAAGAAGATGATCATCGCGTCTTCGCGGAAATCGATGTTCCCGACGATGCGAAGAATCAGAAGGTTTCCGAGCAGCATGACGCACATGCGCCAAAGATGCTGCTTCTGCTTGCGTAGCAGGGCGAAACTGAGGAGCAACAGGGCGATGTTCGCCGCGACTATCCAACCCATGGCGATGCCTCCGGAATGGCTGTGAGGGGAATGACCGACCCATCTATTGAGACTTTTTCCTTGAAAAATGTCAACGGTCAGGACGGGCTTCTACAAAACAAAGTATAAGGCTTGTATACGATCTCCTTTGACTTCTTTTCCGTGAATCGACAGAGTGTTGCGGTCTGAAAGGATGTCCTTCAGATCATTCGCATCACAGGAATCATGATGTAAAGGATTCGACCATGTACGTACTGACCTTGGAAGATTTGAAAAACAACCGATGCCCCCGTCGATCGCCCCTCACCATCGCCGATGCGATCGTGAACGGAATCATCGACGGGTTCAACCTCACGCTTCAGCGTTCGTTCCTGAAAATCGACGGCAAGAGATCGTCGGTAATCAGCGCGGATTTCCGCGGTCATGCCTACGAGGAAGACCTGCAACGTGCCCTGAGCATGATCAAGAAAGTCTGGCCGGACGCGTCGCTCGACGAAAACATCATTACGGTCACCATCCCTGCGTTCGACACTGTGTCCGACGAAACCCCGGCACAGCAACGAACTGCGGAAATGGCCGCGTAACTCGTTTTCTCGTCATGATTCCAACGCTCCACATCCTCAAAAGTGTGGAGCGTTTTTTCGATATTGACGATTTCATAATGAGGCGCAAAATATCCCGGTCTTCCGGAAGGTCCGGACAGGCAGCATGATCGCTCTTTTCATGGAGGTACGAACGTGGTTTCCCTTAACACCCAGCAGTTGCCAGTCTTTACCGCCGATGGTCTGCGCAACGGCGACCCCGGCAGAAAGTATGAGGCGGGAATCCTGGAAATGGATCTCGCAGCCCAGGTCATCCACGACATCCATTCCTATCTGGGAAGCGGGCACGGCAACGTGTATCCGTTCTCCCGGAACGTGGTCGCCCCACACGTGGTCGAAATCGTGGTCGACCAACTGCGGACGAAATGCGGCTTTCCCGCATCGTACGTTCTGAACGATTGCATCGTGGTGACGGCTTCGGCCGTCATCGAACGCAGCACGGCGGAGGTCGTCGCGCTCCAGCAACAGATCGCCGAGCAAGACGGCCAGCAGGCCGAGACGCACGTCGATACCGATGCGAACGATGTTGATGCGAAGCCGGCAAGCGGACGCACGCGACCGTACCCGCACATCGGCTCGGGCAGTATGAAGTTCGTCGTCTGACCGTAAACCAGGATCATGCAACCCTTCGATCAGCTCCTTCGGAGTTGACGAAAAAAGGCCCCGGATCTCTCCGAGGCCTTTTTTAATTGCTTAGAACATTCCTCCCATGTCACCCATGCCGCCACCTGCGGCCGATGCGGGTTCCTCTTTCTTCGGGATGTCGGTGACGGCCACTTCCAGCGTGAGAAACATCGCCGCGACGGACACGGCGTTCTCCAATGCGGAGCGCGTGACCTTCTTGGGATCGATGACCATCGCTTTCACGAGGTCGGTGTACTCGCCCGTGAGCGCGTTGTACCCCATCGCGTCCTTGCTCTCCTTCACCTTCGACACCACCTCGCCCGCTTCGGCTCCCGCGTTGATGGCGATGTTGCGCAGCGGCGCGGTGAGGGAGTTCATGACGATCTGGATGCCGATCTTCTCGTCCCTGTCCTTGGTGGACGCATGCAGCTTTTCCAGAGTTGAAAGGGCGCGGATGTAGGCGGTTCCCCCTCCCGGCACGATGCCTTCCTCGGCGGCGGCGCGGGTAGCGGACAAGGCGTCCTCCACGCGGTGCTGCTTCTCTTTCTGTTCCACTTCGGTCGCGGCACCCACCTTCAGGACGGCCACGCCCTTGGTCAGCTTTGCGAGGCGCTCCATGAGCTTCTCGCGATCGAAGTCGCTCTTCGTCTGTTCGATCTGCGCCTTGATGTCGTTCACGCGCATCTCGATGTCGCTCTTCTTGCCGCCGCCTCCCACGATCTGCGTGGCATCCTTCGTGGCGACGACGCGGCGCGCCGTACCCAGGTCATCCACCGTCGCGTTCTCCAGCTTCAGGCCCACTTCCTCGGAGATGAGGCGTCCGCCCGTGAGAGCGGCGATGTCCTTCAGGATTTCCTTGCGGCGCTCGCCGAAGGCAGGAGCCTTTACCGCAAGCGCGCTGAACGTGCCGCGGATCTTGTTGAGCACCAAGGTCGGCAAAGCTTCGCCTTCCACGCTCTCGGCGATGATCACGATTTCCTTCTTTCCCTTCTGGGCGAGGCCCTCGAGGATCGGGAGGATTTCCTGGATGGACGTGATCTTGCGGTCCGTGATGAGGATGGATGCGCGCTCGAAGACCGCTTCCATGCGGGACGGATCCGTGACGAAGTAAGCGGAGATGTATCCGTTGTCGAACTGCATGCCTTCCACGATTTCCTTTTCAAGCCCCAGCGTCTGTCCTGCTTCGACGGTCACGACTCCGTCGCTGCCGATCTCGTTGATGACGTCGGCGATTGCCTCTCCGATCTCCGCGTCCTGGGCAGAGATGGTTGCGACGGCCGCGTACTCCGCCTTCTTCGAAACGTCTTTCTTCAGTACTTCCAAGAACTTCGTGACGGATTCGGCCGCCATCTCCATTCCTTTTTTGATGAGGATGGGGTTGCTGCCGGATGTCAGGTGCTTCATGCCCTCTTCCATCATCGCGTGCGCGAGGACGGTGGCGGTCGTCGTTCCGTCTCCGGCCGCGTCATTGGTCTTCGTCGCCGCTTCCTTCACCAGCTGCGCGCCCATGTTCTCAAAAGGATCGTCGAGTTCGATTTCCTTCGCGACGGACACGCCGTCCTTGGTGACGACGGGTACGCCGAACTTGCGTTCCATCACGACGTTGCGGCCCTTGGGGCCCATGGTGGCGCGGACGGCTGCCGCGAGTTTGGTGACGCCGCTGAGCACCTTTGCGCGGGCCTGGTCACCGAAGAGGAGTTGCTTTGCCATAGTTGAGTGAGGAGGAAGTAGGTTGGTAGAAAAGTAAGTTCTGCGCTTATTTCACGATGCCCAAAATGGAATCGAGGTGGAGTACTTTCACTTCGACGTCTTTGCCGTCCTTGTCCTTCAATTTTACTTCGTCGCCGGCGTAGCGTCCGAACAGGACCTTGTCGCCGAGTTTCAGGAAATCATGCGGGTTGCTTACCTTGGTTCCCTTGTCGTTCAGGATGTCTCCCTTGCCCATGGCGATGACGACGCCCTGCTGGGGCTTCTCGCCTTTGGCGGTATCGGGAATGACGATGCCGGACGCCGTGACCTGCTCCGCTTCGAGCGGGAGGATGACGACGCGGTCACCGAGGGGCTGGATTTCTACGGCGAGTTTCGGAAGAGCTGCCATAAGTGTGGAGGAAAAGATAAATGCTGGTAAAAAATCGGTTTACGAGGAGATAACCCCGATGTTTGTCAGTCGATATTCTAGAGTGATAATTCGGGCAGTCAAGATCCGAAAGGCCGGGAAATGGTTGCGGCGGAGAGGGATCGAAGGTACATCTGTTCCCTTATGCAGCGCGCATTCGCCACATCGCTCATCGGCCTGACACTCGGATGGGGAGGAATGTACTTTCCCGGCTACAAACCGTTCGTCACCGAACCGGGATACAAGCCTTACGTGTACGTCGCGGGCTACAAACCGTATGTCACGGGCAAGGGAGGCTTCAAGCCGTATGCGTCTTCCAGCTCGTCGTCCTCCAGGAAACCGATTCCGCTGTGGGACTGCGAAAGCAACGGATGGTACCTGCCCAGCCTACTCGGTCGCGATCCGCTGAGTTTCTGCCGCCAGATTCCCGTGAACGCTCCCGGGGTGCTCGGCACGGAGTGGCTGAGTCTTTAGGACAGAAGCGCGTCCGCCAGCAGTTCCAGGAACCGCTCGTGATCGGGTCCCTCGTATGCACGGGTGATCCCCGGTTTTGAATTCAACTCTATGAGTTTCCAAACTCCGTCCTTATTACGTGCGCAGTCGACGGAATACACCCGGCGCGGGTACGAAGCAAAGACGTCGTCCACGGTTTTTGCCAGTGCCCGGGCTTCATTCGGAATCTCACGGACAGGAACCTCCGTTTGGCTTCCTCCCTGCGCCACGTTGGATACCTTTTTCCCGGCCGCGGGCGAACGCACGTAGCTTACGACGATCTCTCCGTTGACGATCACCATCCGAAGATCGTGCATCGCGTCGATGATGTCGGGAATGCCCGCCGACGTATCCAGGAATTCCTGGAGAAGGTACGGATACGACTTGATGGAGTCGCGGACGATGTCCGGCGTGTCGATCACAACTCCCTTGCCTCCTTCGTTATCGAGCGGCTTGCCGACGACGATATCCTTGAATTGCCGAAGAGCGGCGTTCTTTTCCTCCTCGCCGTGCACCATGACGGTGCGCGGGCAGATTTGTGGAAACAGTTCGTATGTTTTGAATTTATCGGTGCAGATGTCGTTCATCACGGGATCATTGAGGAGCCTTGCGGCATCGTCATGCTTGAAATATCCCTTGTCATAAATGATATCTACGGCAATCGGTTCGTCGGAGTATTGGAAAGTGCTTCCGTCGAATTCCCAGAAGTGTGAGAAGGAATTATCGCCCAAATACGTTTCCTGCCCGCGAACGATGACAAAACGCGCGCCCTTCTCTTGCAAAAGATGCGCGAGCTCGTGGTAGGCCTGAACGTAGTAATCATCATCAAAGGGATAGTCATCGTAGTTCGGCGCGGTGAAGAACACGGCGATCGTTTTCATAGGTCGATGATACGCCCCGCTTGCCAGTCCGTCTTCCAATTTGTTGCGCAAAACGACAGCCGATGCGACACTGGATGCATGGAATTCAACCAACTTACCGACGAGGAAAAAAGGATCATCGAGGACAAAGGAACCGAAGCCCCGGGCACCGGCGAATACGACGAATTCTTCGAGGCGGGTACGTACATCTGCAAGCGCTGCAATGCGGAACTCTACCGGTCGACGGATAAGTTCGACGCGCACTGCGGATGGCCCGCGTTCGACGACGCGATTCCGGGGGCCGTGAAGGAGCTCGTCGATGAAGACGGACGGCGCACGGAAATCCAATGCAACAATTGCGGCGCGCACTTGGGCCATGTGTTCCGCGGCGAACGCATCACCAAGAAGGATACGCGTCACTGCGTGAATTCGTTGTCGATGCGCTTCATTCCCGCATCGTAATGCTCCCCGATACGTTTCCGTATCGGGGCCCATGCTGATCAGCGGATTTCACCCCTCCCAGCACGGTCTTTCGAATGGGGTATTCAATCCCATCCTGGCGTCAAATCCCTCATCCCTGTAGGTGAGTGGATCTGGGTTGCCGCCAAGGTAGCCTATCAATGCGCCAGCTGCCACTGGCTGATGCCCGGGATCGGGTAGATCAGCATGATGACGTTCAGCGTGAGGTTATCGCGGATGGTGAACAACATGATCAGCTCGATGGCGATGAAGAACGGAAGCATGAATTTCCAGGAGAGGCGCGCGGACAGCCATGCGCCGATGAACATGGAGACGATGTCGCCGAACGAATTGAGGATGCTGTCGCCGAAGTAATTCAGCGAGGCGGTTTCCGTCCGGTACCTGTTGATGATGAACGGCGTGTTCTCGAAGATCTCCCAAGCCATCTCTATGAGGATCGCGATAAAGAACATCCAGGGCATCGTGAGTTTTTTGCGGAAGAACTGCAGGCCGTAAAAGAAGACGATGCCGTGCAGCACGTGCGACAGGGAATACGGATCCATGAACATCTGAGAAGTCGTGGAACCCCACGCGTCGGGGGTGAATAATCCGAATCCTTCCTCCGCGACCCACAGCCTTCCCATCAGCCGGAGTACGGCGACGAACGCGATGCAGGACAGGGCGGTCCATGCGAGCATGGTGCGGTTGAAGAAGGGGCCTTTGTGCGTCAGTTCGTTTCTCATGACTCCATACTATAGAACACACGCGCGCCCTGGCAAAAAATGCTACGATCATCACCGTGAAAAAACTGTATATGACAGCATCGGCTCTCGTGCTCGTGTCTTGCGTTGCCCAAAATCCGCAACCGGAATCCGCGGGCATCGATCCTGTCATGCGAAAATTTTCGCTTGTGGAGGCGCAAATCGAAAGCTTGGTTAAAAACAAAGGGGCACGGGAAGCGATCGATTATCTGGATGTCACCGTGAAGGCCGATCCCGAACTGGAGGATGTCTGCCACGGCCTTTCCCATGTCATCGGCGATGCCGCGTACGCCCGCTACGGACTGGAAGGGGCCATGCGCTACGACACGGATATCTGCGGTTCGGGATTCATCCACGGCATCATCGAAACGTACATGGCCGAACTCGACGATGTCACCCAAACAGTTGCCGACTTCTGCCCCAGGACATCCGGAAGGTGTTTCCACGGTATCGGGCACGGACTCATGGATAGGTCTCACAACGACGTCCCCGGATCCCTGGCGCTCTGCGATACGATTCCGGACAAAGCCAACGCCATCCAGTGCGCGGAAGGTGTGTTCATGGAGAACGTCGAAGCGGATCCCGTGGTGCACCCTACGAAATACCTGAAAGACGACGATTCGTTCTTTCCGTGCCGCGGAAGAAGCAAGGTGCACGAAGGCGTCTGCGCGTTTTACGCACCGCGTCACTTCCTAAGGTTCCACCCGAAAGATTACGAAGCGACGATGGATTGGTGCGAGACCCTGCCCGAAGGGCCGAGGGACGCGTGCATCAAGGGAGTGGGGGATATCGCGATGAAGCAGAACATCCAGAAGCCGCTGCTCGTTGAGGAGTTGTGCGGATACGCAAACGCGGAACGGCAGAAGTATTGCATCGAAGGGTTGGTGAGTTATTACATCGTGCACCACGCCTCGGCGAAGAAGGCGGGGGAACTGTGCCCTTCGCTGCGCGAAGAACACCAAGCGAGTTGCAGGAAAGTCGTGGCGGAGAGCGTTATGTATTATCCGGATTAGGCCATTTGGCGATAGACGCGATTTATTTTTATGCTATCCTCTCCGGGCCCAGCCGATATGGCGGAATTGGTAGACGCGCACGCTTCAGGAGCGTGTAAGAGCAATCTTGTGAGAGTTCGAGTCTCTCTATCGGCACCATTCATCATAAACGACCGACAACGCTATTGCCCCTTTTGATTCTTTGTTCTTATACTAAGGACCGATGAAAAGGATAACCCTGTCGCATGTCGGCGAGGGTGCGATTCTGTTCCTGGTCGCATTCAGCGTTCTATGGAAAGGGGGTAAGACCCTGGAAATGACATGGCTGTTCGCATTACTCTCAGGACTGCTGGCTGTTGCGACGCTGGCCAGGCGCGTGTTTCGAGTCCGCAGGACGGAGGACGAAGCGGGGGATCCACATATGGCCGTATGGGGACTGATCATTTTCTATGCGGTCTGGACCGTTGCAAGCTACCTCTTATCCGAAACAAAGAACTACGGCTTGGATGATGTCCTGCGCGACGTGTCCGCCGTCATCCTGTTCCTATGGATCGTGCGCGATCTTGCGGCGAAAGGTGATTCTTCGTTCCTGCCCAACTTCCTCAAAGTGATCACGTCGGTGACCGTGGCGGCATGCCTCATCGGATTGGCGGTGTATACACTGGAACCGGTCGACCGCTTCGTCGGTTCGTTCTTCGACTACCGTTTCGATACGGACTTCTGGCCCAACGCATGGGGCGAATACCTGCTGCTCAGCTGGCCGATGGTCTTGCTCCATGCCATCAGGACGGACGGTAAGAAAAAGCGCTGGCTCTTCAGTGCCATCCTTGGATTGATGCTGGGAAGCCTCTTCCTTAGTTACTCGCGCGGTTCCGTCCTCGCTCTCGGCGCGCAGGCGGGACTGGTGACGTTGCTGCTGCTCGCCCTTGCCCTGCGCGACGTGCGATATCAGAAAAAAATACTGACGAACGTCCGTTCGGCCGCGTTGCACTGCGCAGTCGTCTTCGGTATCGCCATCATCCTGTTCTTCGCGGCCAACTCGGTGCGCTCGGTCCGTTTCCCCGTGCAGTCGGTTACGGAAAAGGTCACCTTTACCGCCAGCGAGGGGCGCTCCTCCATAGACGAGCGGGCCCAGTTCTGGGGCCAGGCCTTGAAGGCCGCGTCTGAAAAGCCCCTCTTCGGCTACGGCCCCTACAGCTTCCGCTTCGTGCAAACGAAGGACGCGCAGGGGGTGTTGGCCACCTCGGACCATCCGCATAACGTGTTCCTGAAACTCGCGATGGAGCGCGGATGGCCGTCGGCGATTTCCTATGCGCTGATCATGTGCAGCGTCTGCCTCTATGCGCTTCACAAGCTTTTTTTCAAGCGTCGCGCGGATTGGTCGCGGGAGAACGACGCGCGCGATCTTCTTCTCGGCATAGCCGTCATCGGCGTGCTCGCGCACAATCTCATCGATTACAACCTGCAGTTCATCGCCCTCAAGCTTCCCATGTGGATCGTCATCGCGATCCTCTACGCGCCGGCCGCGGCGGGTCGTACCAATAGGACGTCGTCCTTCTGGCAATGGAAGGTCTCGCGCATCGCGATCAAAATAGAGTTCCTTCTCGCATTCGCCCTCCTCGTCGTCGCGTGCGTCGAGGGGTACTACCTGGTCACCTCATCGTACGCCCGCCATGCGGAAGCTGCCGGCAACGCGGAGGAGGCGCTCCTGTGGTATGACCGATCCGAAGGCGAACAGTTCGGGCGCGACATGCTGCTCAGCAAGTCCGTACTGCTCATGGATGCGGGCAAGACGCAGGAGGCCGCCGATGCATTGAATGAATACGCGGCACTGAACCCCCACGACGCCCGCGTCTGGAAGCTGAAAGGAATACTCGCGCTGAAGATGCGCGACGCGAAATCGGCATTCGAGAACGTCGCCCAAGCCTTCCGGCTCGGCAAGATGACGGATCTCGGTATCACGACGCTCTATCTCCAGACCGCCATCTCCGCAGGCAAGCAGGATGTCATTCAATCGCAGAAGACGGACATCGACACGCTCTTTTCCCTTTATGCCAACGCCATCGGGCAGAATACGCACTTCATCGCCCTTTCGCGCAACGTGGAAGAGCTGCAGACGGTCGCGGGTCTCCTGGGCCAGATGTTCCCCGATGACGCCGGTGAGTACCGAACGATCGCCCGTCAGGCCGCGGACCATGCGGAGACGGAGCGTGCGCGATTGACCTCCCGAAAGCCCGGCATCCTTTGGTAATCCTATGAAGACCCTCCTCCCCCTCTCGGCCTTACTCCTGGTCGCTTGCTCGCAGCCAGCCACCCCCGTTGTTGAAACCCAATCCGCCTCGTCGGCTCGCTCCGTAGGCGTCTCTGCATCGCTTCCCGCGGACCCGCAGCATGGCGCAGTGAGCTACCTAGGCATCGGTCCGCTGGAGGGAATAAAGGATGTCATGGCAAACGGAACCGCCGTTGTCTGGGCCTTTGAGGACGGCACGTCCCGTGTCAGCATCCAACTAAATATCGCCGAAAGCGGCCAGGAATACGTTTATGTCGGCTGGTTGGCGGATGAATCAGGGCGCTCCTACGAAAGGCTTGGAACACTGCAAAACAGAAGCGGTGATGTGCGTCATTCGCTCGTTTTGGAAGCTCAAAAGGACTTTAAACGGTTTACAGGCGTGGTTGTTACGGTGGAGTCCTCTGCGGGAGTCACGACACCTGGTCAGACGGTCGCAAAAGGAATTTTGAAGCCCACGGGCCGATAGACGCAAAAGGACCCCGTTTCAGGGTCCCGAAATCCTGCCATCCTCTGCTCCGTTCGGCTGCTTCAGCTTCTGGGAGGGGGTCGAGGGGGAGGTTGGTCGTTCGCCGGTGCGAACGTCATTGGTTCACTCCTATTTGCCTAGGACTCTTTAGCGCAGAGTCGGGAGGCTCATCACCATGCTCAGGCTGAGGAAGGTGATGAACGCTACGTGCATAAGCACGAGCGGGAGTGAAGCGCGCTGGGTCTCTAGCTTCACGTTATTCATATTAAGTCCTTGGGAGGACGGACCGGTAGTGTACGTAGGGGTCTTTTGTTGTCCAGCAACTATTGATTCAATCTTGTGATCGTGTTGAAGCAAGCAAAAACAGTCCTATTTGCCAAATTGATTGGTTTTGAGATGGTTATTACCCAAATGTTGTGTAAACACATGTACTAAAATTGTATACAAGAATGTTACTTTTTCATGACTTTGGAGTATTGGCATAAATAACATTTATGTCCTAATAAATCATTGGCATTCGAAAACGCTGGTTTTGAACGAGGAACAGTATTCGAATATTTACATGCGGAAACAAAAACGCAGCCTCTATAGCTGCGTAATGAATCGATTCTGGTCGGGACGAGAGGACTCGAACCTCCGGCCTTACGGTCCCGAACCGTACGCTCTAGCCAACTGAGCTACGTCCCGATGAAACCGACCGGGAGATGATACTGGGTATTTAAAGATGGGCAACACCTAAAAAGTCCCCGGTATGCGCAAAAGCACATACCAGGGATGTGTCCTGTAGCGTCAATGACTGAATCCGCTAGGCGGGCTGCAGTTTGGAATCTCGCGCATCCTCCGTTTGCGCGGCTGCGGTGACGACTCTTACTAATTCTTCATAATCTAACAGAGGGGTTCCACCCTTGGTCTTGAGAGCCTTGGTTCGCTTGTCGATTGCGACTTCGACATTCTGATAGCCGAGAATGCGTTCGGCTGCCTTCGGAAGTGTATATCCGAAAACATAGTCTTCCTTGGAGTTTGCCTCCACGGCGCTGATGCCCCTGAGTGCGGATTTTGCGATGAACTCTTGGCTCAGCCAAGCGATCACTTCGCCGCGAAGTGTGGTAGGGGCGGTTTGAGAATGGAGAGTTCGAGACATGAGTACAATCCCTTCAAACAGATTTCCTGGAAACAGAGTAAATACAATACGACGCTACCGGACGGACTGATGACAAGCCGTATCAGCAATCCGTCCAATATTGAAATTTGATGTGAAATAGCGGGACCGACAGAGACTATCCCTCTTTATGGCTCCGTCAAGCGCAACTGACATCTGTTATACTGCGGACATGGACTTGCTCGGAATCATCCAAAAGCGAGTGCTGGGCGGCGATGCCCAGGAATTTCGAGACGCAGTGAAAGCGGCCATCACGGACGGCAAATTGACGGAAGCCGAGATAGGGGAGTTGGAGACGAAGCGCGAGGAATTGAATTTGCCGACGGACGTGCTGTCGTCGGTACGTATGGACCTGTATCTGCACGCGCTTTCCAGCATCCACCAAGACGATGCCGTCACGGAAGAAGAATGGCAGGAGATGGAACAGATCCAGGATTACCTGGGGCTGGAGGACAAGGATATCGCGAAGACGAAGAGGGAGTTGTACCGCAGCCGTATCATGAGCGAGATCAAAAGGGGAAACATGCCCGTCGTTGAAACCAAAGGCGTACTGCTCGGCGCAAACGAGGTTGCGTACTGGCAGGAGCCGGTGACGCTGTTCGGGGTCGCAGAGAAGAAAGGAAAGGGATTCACCGGAGTGGAGCTGAAGCTGCCGATCGGCATCCACTTCAGCGTGGGGGCGAAAACGGTACAGGATGAAAAAGGGTGGAAGAAGGTCGCGGACGGCGACCTGATCGTTACCAGCGAGCGGCTGTTGTTCCAAAGCGGAGCGCATTCGTTCGTACTGCCGTGGTCCCGCGTCGCCGCAGTCCAGTTTTTCGTGTCGGGCTTCGCGGCGCAGGCATCCAGGGGCGAGCCGAAATACGTGAAATACAGGACGAAGGGAAATCACAACATTGTGGGCAGTATCATCGCTTTTGCCCATGCGGCAGCTACAAAGGCCTGAAAGGCGGCTATCGCCGATGTGAAATGCGGTGTACACTACGGCGTCACTATGGAACCGTCACAATCAACACCAGAGAGGAGTTTCTCCGGACTCGGCATCGCGCCGAACATCCTGGATATCCTGGAAAAGCTGAACTTCACTGTTCCGACTCCCATCCAACACGAGTCCATCCCGTCGTGCGTGGAAGGCAAAGACCTCATCGGCATCGCGCAGACCGGAACGGGCAAGACGCTCGCGTTCGGCATCCCGATGATCCAGCACATGCTCCAGGGAAAGAAGAACGGGCTCATCCTCCTTCCCACGCGCGAACTCGCGTTGCAGGTGGAGGAATCGTTGCAAAGGGTCGGCGGTCCGTTGGGTATCCGCACCGCGGTGCTCATCGGAGGCGCGTCCATGAATCTCCAGCGCGACATGATCCGCCGCCGCCCGCACATCGTCATCGCCACGCCGGGTCGCCTCATCGACCATCTTGAAAGGAAATCCATCACGCTCAACGGAGTCGACGTACTCGTTTTGGACGAGGCCGACCGCATGTTAGACATGGGATTCGCGCCGCAGATCAACAGGATCCTGTCGGTGGTGCCCAAGGAACGCCAGACGATGCTCTTCTCCGCCACCATGCCGCAGGAAATCGTGCGCATCGCGACGCAGCACATGAAGCTCCCTCTGCGCGTGGAGGTCGCCCCGCAGGGAACCACGGCCGAACGCGTCGAGCAGGAAATGATCATCGTGAAGAAGGATGAAAAGATCCGCATGCTCGAAAAAATCCTGAACGATTACAAAGGATCCGTCCTCGTCTTCACGCGTACGAAGCACGGCGCGAAGAAAGTCGCCAAACTCATCCGAGACATGCGGCACACCTCGGCAGAGATCCACGGAAACCGTTCCCTCGCGCAGCGCACCGACGCATTGGGCGGATTCAAGAACGGCAAGTACCGCGTACTCGTCGCCACCGACATCGCCGCCCGCGGCATCGACGTGAAGGGCATCGAGCTCGTCGTGAACTTCGACCTCCCGGATGATTCCGCCGACTACGTGCATCGCATCGGACGCACGGGACGCGCCGGCAAGACGGGAAAGGCCATCTCCTTCGCAGAGCCCAGCCAGATCAGCGGCATGCGCAGCATCGAAAAACTCATCCGCGCCAAGATCCCCACGTCGTTCTCCAAGGTCGTGCCCGGGGGCGAGATCGTGCTGACCGAACACATCCCTGCCAACAACGAACCTGCCCCCTTTGCGCCGCGCAACAAATTCTCCCAGCCCGGATTCCGCAGGCCCGGCGGTGGACGCGGTGGATTCAAGAGAAGGAGACGATAATAAAAAAACCGCGCGCACCCCTGCACGCGGTTTCCGATGAGGATGTTGTGTGCGGGTTACTGATTTCCCGCGCTACTACCTATAGACGGAAGATTGACGTCGATCTGTCCGCCATTGCCTGTACTTTTTTGGGAAAGCATTTGCAATGCGAAAAAACCGATGACGATGATGACGAGGATCGCGACGAGCGCGACCATCATGGAAGAACCCGAATCGGAATCAGCCATAGAAAAATGGGGGAAGGATACCTATGTAGACGTTGCGTTTACTCGCTTCTGACAGAACAATCGTTGACAAAATCCGCGTAATTTCCAAAACGGTCGCACGCGTCCTGTATGATGGGCACATGCTTGAAACCAATTCCAAGGCCCCGGCCTTCTATCTGCCCGACCAAGACGGAAACATTCATTCGCTGGATGAATACGCAGGAGGTTGGCTGCTTGTCTATTTCTATCCGAAGGACGATACGCCCGGCTGCACCGAGGAAGCATGTTCGCTTCGGGACAACCTGTCGGCACTCACGTCGAAGGGTCTCACCATCGTAGGCATCAGCACGGACGGTATCGCGAGCCACAGGAAATTCGCGGACAAATTCTCGTTGCCGTTCACGCTTTTGTCCGATGAAAAGAAAGAAGCGGTGGAAGCCTACGGCGTGTGGGCCGAGAAATCGATGTACGGCAAAAAATACATGGGCACGCTGCGCAGCAGTTTCCTCATCCGTCCCGACGGAACCATTGCGAAGATCTACGAAAAAGTGAAACCCGGCGAGCACGCGGCGGAAATCCTCCAAGATATGGATGAATTCAGTAAGTAGCTTCATTAGCTTCCTTAGTATCTTCTATAACTGGGCAACTAACGCAGCTAATGAAGCTAACGAAGCTAGCAAGTGACAAAAAAATGAACATTCGCTAGCATCGATCTATTCTTTCCTCACTCACTATGGCAAGCACCATGCAAGATTCCAAGAAAATGTGGCTTTACGGCATCCTGGGCGTCATCGCGATCTTCGTCATCTGGATGTTCTCCGGATATAACGGGCTCGTCGTCGAGCGCGAGAACGTCGACAACGCGTTCCGCCAAGTGGAAACCCAGTACCAGAGGCGGTTCGACCTCATCCCGAACCTCGTGAACACCGTGAAGGGAGCGGCGAACTTCGAGCAATCCACGCTCACCGCCGTCACCGAGGCCCGCACGAAGTGGCAAAACTCCACGTCCACGAGCGATCGCGTAACCGCGGCG
This sequence comes from uncultured Candidatus Peribacteria bacterium, assembly GCA_964624905.1. Taxonomy (GTDB): domain Bacteria; phylum Patescibacteriota; class Gracilibacteria; order Peribacterales; family Peribacteraceae; genus CAZRVH01. Next base: position 6,844 of record CAZUYK010000006.1, on the reverse strand, counting down.
AACCAATTCGATTCCGCATTGTCCCGCCTCCTTGTGACTGTCGAGGCCTATCCGCAGCTCCAGGCAACGCAGGCATACCGAGATCTCATGGTGGAAACCACCGGTACCGAAAACCGCATCGCCTTCGCACGCAGGGATTACAACGACGCCGTCGCTTCCTACAATATCCGCGTCCGTCGTTTCCCGACGAATATCCTTGCCGCCCTTTTCGGCTATTCCGCCGAACCGGGATTCCAGGCCGCTGCGGGATCCGAAACGGCGCCGCCCATTAACTTCGACAACTGATATGGCGCTTTCCCTGCCTTCGCGAACGCTTCTTTCCGCGACGACCTTCTTCCTGTCCGTGACACCCGCGTACGCCGCGTTCACGGTGCCTGTGAATGACGGGCTCGTAACGGACGAAGCGGCCATACTGAGCGAAGACCAGAAGGAAACGGTGAAAAGCGTGTTGCTCCAGTACCAAAAGGACACGAGCAACGAAATCGCAGTCCTCATCGTGAAATCCCTGGGGGGCGTCACTCCCGTGGACGCGGCGGTGGAAGTGGGGCGCAAGTGGGGAGTGGGATCCAAGGATAAAGACAACGGCATCCTGATGCTCGTTTCCTTGGAAGACAGGGAGATCTTCATCGCGACCGGATACGGGCTGGAAGGCGCCGTTCCCGACATCGTCGCATCCGGCATCGTGAACGAGGACATGGTCCCCGCGTTCCGCCAGGGTCTGTACTTCGAAGGCATCATGGCCGGTATCGATTCGTTGAAGAAGCACATCGGCGGCGAGTACACGGCGGACCGTTACGCGCAGGACGAGGACGCTCCCGCGATCGCCTGGTTCTTCTTCCTCCTGTTCATCGGCGCCAACTGGCTTGGGGCCATTTTCGCGCGTACGAAGACGTGGTGGCTGGGAGGAGTGGTGGGAGGCATTGGCGGCATGCTCCTGACCATTTGGTACGGATGGTGGCTCACGATCCCGCTGCTCGTCGTGATCGGGCTCATCTTTGACTTTATCGTTTCCAACATGCCCGCCGGAGTCGGGCGGGGGAGGGGAGGCAGGGGCGGATTCGGTGGCGGAGGTTTCGGGGGAGGAAGCAGCGGCGGCGGGGGATTCGGAGGGTTCGGAGGTGGATCGTTCGGCGGAGGAGGCGCGGGCGGCAAATGGTAAAGGAGTGAATGCCCGATCACGGGTGATTTTCCCAAGATTTAGATTGAGCAATCGGTATTGTTCGATATCGTAGGCATATGACTACACTCCTCCTTGCAGCCGCATCCGTCCTTTTCATCCAAACATCCTCCCCGGAGCAAACGACGGTTCCGCTGGGCGCGCAGCGCGTTGTGATGCAAACGGTGCAACTGAAGGCATCGTGCGCGGCGGACGTGACCGTGAGCGCCGTCACCATGACGCACGGAAACCTGGGAAGCGCGACGGATATCGAACGCATTTACGCCATGGAAGGAAACAGGAGGATTTCCCGTACCGCGTCTTTCGGCAGCGACAGGTCCCAGGCGACGCTCCGCCTGCCTTCATTCCGCATCGAAAAATGCACGCAGAGAACGGTCAGGATCATGGCCGATTTCTCGCCGGATGCTGCCGCGCAAGGCGAGCACAGCCTGTTCATCGCTTCCTCTGAAGACGTGAAGACGGACGCGACGACGATCGAAGCCAAACTGTCATCCAACCTCGGCTCCTCGCGTGTCGCGCCCGTATCCGAAGGGACGATCGAGGTGGAATACCTTCCCGTGCTCACCAGTACCACCTACGGCGCGGGCCGCACGTTGCTGCGCATGCGCCTGACCGCCCGGGACGAAGACCAATTCGTCTACTCCGTCACGCTCACCAACGCCGGAAAGGCGCGCGGCGCGGATCTGAAAAACCTGTCGCTGGGCACGCGCGACGGCACGCTGACCGACGTTGTTTCGTCCATGACGGACGACAAGGTAACGCTCACGTTCGATCCTCCGCTGCGCCTGGATCGCGGGGAAGACATTTTGCTGTTCCTGAAAGGCGACGTCCGCGCGAGCAGGAAGAAGACGATCGACTTCGAAGTGGAGGAGGCGAGCGACATCACCGCCGGCCGCGCGACCGGAAGTACGACTGCTCAATGAGTGGAGGCGCCGCGCAACTGGCGGCCGCACCCGATATAAGGCAGACTTCCATCCGTTCCTTTGTTTTTATGAAACGTATTTCCGCCCTCGGCGCGTCGCTGCTCGTTTTCACGGCATGCACGCAGGCCGCGCTTCCCTCGGAGGAAGTATTCAGCCGCGCGATGACCGCCATCCGCGATTTCTCGTCCGCGACCTTCACGTTTCACGCAAAGGCCGAGGAAGGCGGCGCAGCACAATGGAAAGCGGACGCCGTGGGACAGATGGCCAGCGGAGGCAGGCAGTTGCGTTTCGATATCGACGCCACCATGGCGAACGACGTCCGTTTCGAGGGTGGTATCGTGATTCCCGAGCAGAACGAGGTGTACGTGAAGGCCGATACCATTTCGATGGGCGACAGCGTCGCGCCGATGATGGGGGCCATGACGGGGCAGTGGTGGAAGCTCCCGTCCGGAACCGGCGCTTCCGCTTCGGCCGTCCCCATGACGCCGGATCCGTCGCTGCTTTCCATGCAGCTGGAAATCATGACGATCGCCAAGGACCACGGCATCCAGAGGATCAACCAGCGCAAGGCCTACAAGTACGACGTCATCATGGATGAAACCAAACTCATGAATTACCTCCAGACCGTGGACCAGGAACGCGGCCGCGAATTCAACAGGCAGGAATGGCAATCGTACTTCGATTCGCACGACATCGCCGGCACCATTTGGATCGACGCGGAGATTTTCCTGCCCGACCGCATAGAATGGACGGTGAAGTCGACGCCCACGGCGAACCCCGAGACAACCCTGACGCTCGACGTCACCTTCGCCGACCACAATAAGGAAACGCTCATCGCGCCTCCCGACTCCTTCGCGAATTTCCCCGTGACGGTGGACGCGTTGCAAAACCTGTTCGCTCCCGCAATGGGAGCGGGTTCCGATCTCCCCCTCCCGTAATCCATGGCTGACATGCCCCCATCCGTCGACGGTATCGCCACGCCGCAGCAGGCTTCCATTCCGGCAACCAAGGCAGCCAAGGCACCGCCAACGGTCAACATGATGAAAATGGCCCTCATGGGAGCGCTGGGGCTGCTGTATGCCGTGTACGCCATGCTGTGTTTCGTCCTCATGGCGGTGCTTCCCGACCCCTCGGGCGGTCAGCAGGGGCTGCAACAGGCGGGACTCCTCCTTTCCTTAATAGGAGGATTGGTATTCGTCGGCATCGGGGCATTCGGCTTCATGCGCATCGGTTCGTCCAAGGCAGGCCCCCAGATCCGCACGCGCGCCCTCTTGAAACTCGCGGCCGTCGCTTTGCCGGGCATCCTGCTCAGCGTCGCCACCCCCCTCATGATCCTGCGCCAGCCGACGTTCACGCTGGCCATCACCAAGCCCACCAACCCGGCGGAATTCATCGCGCCGGTGTCCATCACGTTCTCGTTCGAGGAAGTGGTGAACAACCTGAAGACGCAGGGATTCGTCCCGCTCAAATACACGTGGGACATCAACGGGGACAAGAAAGTCGACCAGGAGACGACCGCACCGACGCTCACGGCCCGCTTCGACAAGAGCGGCGTATACGCGGTGAGCATGAAGGCGCTCGGCGCGAACGGCGTATCGCACGCAGCATCCAGGCGCTTCGTCATCTCGCAATCCGTCTTCACGGTGGAACCCGCCGTACCGCTCGTGAACCAACCGGTGGTGTTCAGCCTGTCCAACCTGCTTGGCCAAAAAGACACCATCAAGCAAGTGACGTGGGACTTCGACAATGACGGCAAGGCAGATGAAACGACGACGGAGCCGCAGATCACGCACACCTTTTTCCGCCTGGAAACAGTGACGGTATCCGCGCGCGTGATGCTGGTGAACAATACCGAGGCTTTCTACGAACGCAGCATCACCGTCAGCCAACCCGAGCCCCTTCCGTTCCCCGTAACCCTCATCAGCGAGCCAAAAAACCTTATCGGTAACGAGCCGTTCCCCACGCTGTTCCGCGTGGAAACACAGACGCCCGTGGCCATGGTGGAGTGGAATTTCGGGGACGGCGAAAAGGCCCAGGGCCAGCGCGTGGCCCATACGTTCGAGGAGCGCGGCAACTACGTCGTGAGCGCCAAGGTGCATTCGCAAAGCGGCGCGATCGCCGAACTTTCCACGGTCGTGCAGATCGTCGACCGCCTGAACCTGGGCAGTCTGACGTTCGACGGATCGCCGCAACCCCAGGGAGGATCCATCACCGCCGAGGTGCCGCTGACGCTCAACCTGACGCCGAAGACCTCCACGCCGTTCGTACAGTTCATGTGGGAAGCACCCGAGGCGACCGAAGTCGGTTCCACCGATACGACCCTGCAGGCGACGTACCGCCGCAAGGGAACCTACACCCTTACCCTCATCGCGCAGGACGCGGAGAAGAAAGTGCTGCGCTATCCCATCACGGTGAACGTGGAAGACCCCACGTCGTCCGTCGTGTTCGCCATGCAGCCCGAGACGGGGGTGGCGCCGCTCATGGTGAAGTTCGACGCATCCGAAACCTACGTCCCGAACGAAACCATCTCCGGGTTCCAGTGGAAGTTCGGGGACCGCAGCGACGAACAGTTCACGGGAGCGCGCACGGAACACCTATACGAGCAGCCGGGAACGTACGTGATAGAAGTAACGGCGAAGACGACGAGCGGCAAGGACTACCGCGCGACCAAGACATTGGTGGTACGCGAGCCTTTGGTGAAGGCATGCGTCCTGCCGAGCAGGACCATGGGAGCCGCCCCCTTGGGCGTGCAGTTCGACTCGGACTGTTCCTCGGGCGACAGCCTGAAATACCTATGGGATTTCGGGGACGGGGCCCAGAGCGACCAGGAGAGCCCGATACACGTTTTTGACGCTCCAGGAGCCTATAAGACCACGTTAACGGTCACGGATGCCTCTGGCGCCAAGGATAGCGTTTCTGTTACAATCACCGTACAACCCTGAAGCACATGAAGCAGAAGTCTCTCATTCGCGCGGTTGCACTCTTCGGTGTGATTGCCATCATCATCGGCGCCGTCATGCCGGCATTCATCAATTTCTAATCGATCACGTGTAAGTCGCTGCGGTACGCCCGCGCGCATCCAACGCATATGCGTCACGGATTTCTCCTCATTGATAAACCGAAAGGCCCGACAAGCCACGACATCGTGTACACGGTGAGGAAGGCTCTTGGCGAAAAGAAAGTAGGACACCTGGGTACGCTGGATCCCATGGCGACCGGTTTGGTGATCGCCGCGGTAGGAGCGAAAGCCCTGAAGGTAGTAGAGTATTTCAACGAGCTTTCCAAGGAATACATCGCCGACATCACGTGCGGCGCTGTGAGCAGCACGTACGACGCGGAAGGCATGGTGGAAGTCGTCACGCCGAAGCCGGGTTGGGAAGTGCCGACCATCGAGGAACTGCGCCGCGTCATCATGGACAAGTTCTCCGGGAAGATCACGCAGGTGCCGCCCGCGTACAGCGCGGTGAAGATAGAAGGAAAGCGCGCGTACGACCTGGCGCGCGCCGGCAAGGAAGTGATCATCAAACCGCGCACGGTGGAGATCAAGGTGTGCGAGATCATCGAATACAACTACCCCAAGATCGTGCTGCGCGTGGAGTGCAGCAGCGGCACGTACATCCGTTCGTTGGCCCACGACATCGGTCAGTCCCTTCGTTGCGGCGCGCATCTCAGCGGGCTTCGCAGGACCAAGGTAGGGGAGTGGAACATACAAAACTCGGTGCAGACGGATGACATCAAATGGACGGACGTGATGCCGCTGAAAGAAGTACTGAAGAACATGCACGGCGTGCAGCTGACGGACCAGGATGCGAAGGAGATCAGCTTCGGCCGCAAGGTGCCGCACCAGGTGAAAGACGGGACCGTAGGCTGGCATAACGGCCTACCTATCGTGATTCTGGACCCGGCAAAGGACGGCTGCCAAATGGCGCAGCCGAGGAAGGTGCTTTAAATTAATTCGAGAAACTAATGTACCATTGAATATTTTTTCCAGGGCCATTTCCGTTACAACCATTTGGCAAGTATTGGGTTAAAAGTTTTTTCATAGATTTTGTTTCAGGTATATCTTCCAATTTCATTCTTAAAATTGTTTTATACATTAAATTGTCTTTTGTTGGACCATAACTAATTTTAATTTCTTCTTTCAAAATAATATCACATAAATTTTCAGACTCTGACTCAGTTGTTCCTAAATCTCTTTCACAATGCATTTGAATGCTTTGCCCTGGCATTATCTGATTGACGGAACTTTCTAGACAAGTAAATTTCTTGTTAAAAGACATTTCGAAGTAAGCAGGTGAATTGCCATAATTTTTTATCCGTTCAGTAAAAATGCTTTTTGTAGAGCCTTCTTCTTCATTAAGATCATCGCTATCGACTTTCGAAATATTCTCCAAACTTTCCAAGCCAATATATGCTCTCGTCTCTCTTAAAAACTGATTGTAAGTAAATAAAATTCCAAATATCGAAACAGCAATTGAAATAAGCGCTACTGCCCAGGTCGCTTTAGAATTTTTTAACTGTAACTTATAACTAATCACCGCTTGAAGAGCATATTCAAAAGGACTTCCTTGATGTCCTGATCCAACCAATAACATTAATTCTGATAATGGCTTTTTCAGAAAATCTTTTATCAAATTATGACTCATAATTATTCAATCGTATATTCTTTATTTTAAATGTAAATAATTCTGGTGGACCGGGCGGGACTTGAACCCGCGACCAATTGCTTAAGAGGCAACTGCTC
>CAZUYK010000005.1:20868-71763 GCA_964624905.1 uncultured Candidatus Peribacteria bacterium | reverse complement strand
CCAAGGAATGTAGTACGGCATACGCTGCCTCCCTTCCTTTATTGTACTGCCCCTTGGTGCGGTCCACGGCCTGGGAGAGTTCGTTCACATAGAGCACTTCGTAGGCAAACGGCATCGCGTATTGCACTTGGATATCCATCATCGCCTGGGTGACGGACTCCGCAAGCAGGCGCGCATGGTGGGTTTCGCCCTGCACGATGATGCCGAACCCCATCAGAGCATCGACCTTTCCTGTTTTCGCCAGCGCGCTGCCGATGACGGGGATCTCGAACGAGCCGGGCGCATGGTAGACGACGATGTTCTCCGATTTCACCCCCGCTTCGGCCAGCAATTCCTTTGCACCCTCCGCCATCGCATCGATGTGCTCCTTATGATACGTGGATGCGACGATGCCGATCCTCCAGTTGGGATCTATAAAGGAAGGAAGGGGGCGGTCGATTTCCTGCTTCATGCGGATTGCTTGGAAAGGATGGATACCACGTACTTGGCCAAGATATCGGTTTCGATGTTCACCCTATCGCCCGCCTTGAGCGATCCGAGCGTCGTCACTTCGAGGGTGTGGGGAATGAGGGCGATGGTGCAAACATCCCCCGCAAGCGAAGCAACCGTAAGGGATACCCCGTCGATCGCAATTGATCCCTTGAACACGACGAAAGGAAGGATGTCCGCGGGAATGCGGACAGAAAGCATCGTCCATTGTCCGTCATTGCGCAATTCGATCACTTCTCCCGTTCCTTCTATATGCCCCTGGACGATGTGCCCTTCGAACCGTCCGCCGGCAGCCAGCGCTCGCTCGACGTTCACCCGATCCCCTTTCTGCTTTGCGCCAAGATTCGTACGCGCCCATGTTTCCCCGACGACGTTGAAGTGCATGGACACCTCGTCGAACGACACGACCGACAGGCACACGCCGGCGACGGCGATGCTGGATCCAATTGTCAGGTCCTTAAAGAAAGTCGGACGCTCGAGAGCGAGGGAGGTATCCGTTTTAAGAAGGATGGGGGCCGTCGTTTCGACGATTCCGGTAAACATGCGTGGATACGATGATACAGGATGATCGCTTCGAATCCACCCCCGGCGCGTATCCTATTCCTTTCCTTTCTTGGCCCTTACCCTGGACAACGGGCCCGAAAATCGCTACGCTCTGGCTTCGCCGGCCCCGCGTACGCGGGACGGGCTTTTTGTTATTCTCCACAATCATATGGACCAGCAGAACATCGTCGTGAAAGGAGCGAAGATGCACAACCTCAAGAACGTCGACGTCACCATCCCCCGTAACCAGCTGACGGTGATTACCGGCGTATCCGGATCGGGAAAATCGACGCTCGCGTTCGATACCATCTTCGCCGAGGGCCAGCGCCGCTACGTGGAAAGCTTGTCCGCGTACGCACGCCAGTTCATCGCGCAGATGGAAAAGCCGGAAGTGGACAGCATCGACGGACTCAGCCCGGCGATTTCCATCGACCAGAAGACCGCGCCGCGCAACCCGCGTTCCACGGTGGGAACGGTGACGGAAATCTACGACTACATGCGCTTGCTGTGGGCGAAGGTCGGAAAGGTGCACTGCGCGGTGTGCGGCCGCCTGCTGGAAAGGCAGTCCGCCAGCCAGATGGTGGAGACGATCGCGAACATGACCGAAGGAAAGAAGATCTACCTCCTTGCCCCTCTCATCGAAGGGCGCAAGGGTGAACACTTCCGCATCATCGACGCCATCAAGCGCGAGGGATTCGTGCGCATGCGCGTGGACGGACAGATCCTGACGACGGATGAAGAGGTGAAACTGGATCCGAAGAAAGCCCACACGGTGGAGATCGTCGTCGACCGTCTCGTGGTGCGCGATCTCGCCGTGAAGGAAGGCGAGACCAATCCGCACAGGAGCCGCCTCGCGGATTCCGTGGAACTGTGCCTGCGCAAGAGCGAGGGCTCGCTCATCGTCCTCGATGCGGATACCAACGAAGAAGTCCGCTTCTCCGAGGCCTTCGTCTGCCCGGACCATCCGGGAGAGGAAATCCCCGACCTGGAACCGCGCAGCTTCTCGTTCAACTCCCCGCACGGCGCCTGCGGCACCTGCCACGGAATCGGATCCATCCTGCAGATCGACGAGGCGTCCTTGGTACCGAACCAATCGCTCACGCTCGCGGAAGGCGCCATCCATCCGTGGGCAACGTCCGCCAGCCGCATGACCTACATGCAGAACGTGCTGGAAGCCCTCGCCGTCACGGTCGGCTTCAGCATGCGCACGCCGTGGAAGGATCTCAAACCCGAACACAAGGAAATCATCCTTCGCGGATATAATCAGCCCATCGAGGTGCAGATGGACCAGGGAAAGTACGGCAGCAACACCTACCGAACGACGTTCGAAGGAGTGATTCCCAACCTGCAGCGCCGCCACGGCGAGACGGACAGCAACTACGTGCGCAGCCAGATCGAGGAATACATGCAGGAACTCCCCTGTCCCGAGTGCCGCGGACTGCGCCTGAAGCGCTCCATCCTGGGAGTGACGGTGGGAGGAAAGAATATCGTGGAGGTGACGGATTTCAGCATCATCGAGGCCGAGGAATACTTCTCGTCCTTGGAGCCCGGCAAGAAATCGAAGATCAGCCTCAGTACCTACGAGTACACCATCGTGAAGAAGGTGCTGACGGAAGTCATCGCGCGCCTCAGCTTCCTGAAGAACGTGGGGCTGACGTACCTCACGCTGTCACGCAGTGCCAGTACGCTTTCCGGAGGGGAAGCCCAGCGTATCCGCCTGGCCACGCAGATCGGCTCGGCATTGCAGGGAGTGCTCTACGTCCTCGATGAACCGAGCATCGGATTGCACCAGCGCGACAACTCGAGGCTCATCGCCACCATCACCAAACTGCGCGACCTGGGCAACACCGTCATCGTCGTGGAACACGACGAGGAAACGATGGAAGCCGCGGACTACCTGTTGGAAATCGGACCGGGCGCCGGCAAGTACGGCGGAACGGTGGTCGCACAAGGAGTGCCGAAGGACATCATGAACAACGCGAAGAGCGTCACGGGCCAGTACCTCAGCGGCAAGAAACAGATCCCCGTGCCGAAGAAGCGCAGGCCGGGCAACGGCAAGTCTATCAAGATCAAGGATGCGTACCACCACAACCTGCGCCACGTGGACGTCGAACTTCCGCTCGGCACGTTCATCGGCATCTCGGGCGTATCCGGATCCGGAAAATCCAGCCTCATCCACGGCATCCTGGCGCCGGAACTGCTGCGCAAACTGAACAAGGCGCACTCACGCCCGCAGGACGTCGGCGGATTCGAAGGACTGGAGCATCTGGACAAGGCGATCGTCATCGACCAATCGCCCATCGGACGCACGCCGCGCTCCAACCCCGCGACGTACACAGGCATCTTCACCGACATCCGCGACCTGTTCGCCGGCGTACCGGAAGCGAAAGTGCGCGGCTACCAGCCGGGCCGCTTCAGCTTCAACGTGAAAGGCGGACGTTGCGAGGAATGCGAGGGAGACGGCATGAAGCGCATCGAAATGCACTTCCTTCCCGACGTGTTCGTCACGTGCGAAGTGTGCCAGGGAAGGCGTTACAACCGCGAAACACTGGAAGTCACCTACAAGGGAAAGAACATCTCCGAAGCCCTGAACATGAACGTCACCGAAGCGGTCACGTTCTTCAGCGCCATCTCCACGCTGAAGAAGAAACTGCAGACGCTGGAAGACGTGGGGCTCGGCTACCTGCACCTGGGCCAGAGCGCCAACACGCTTTCCGGAGGAGAAGCCCAGCGCGTGAAGCTCGCGACGGAGCTGCTGCGCCGCTCCACGGGCCAGACGTTCTACATCCTCGACGAACCGACGACAGGACTCCACTTCGACGACATCATGCGCCTTCTCGACGTCTTGCAGCGCCTCGTGGACAAAGGCAACACCGTGCTTGTCATCGAGCACAACCTCGACGTCCTGAAGTCCGTCGATCACATCGTGGACCTGGGACCGGACGGCGGAAGCGGAGGAGGACGCGTCATCGCGACGGGCACGCCGGAAGAGGTTTCCAAATCGAAGGAAAGTTACACGGGAGAATACCTGGTGAAGATGCTTGCGAAGGGCAAGAAATCCTAAGCGTATGCAGCACGTTTGGCACGCCATCAAGCATATGCCGCGATTCTGGGACGCACTCATCGTCCTGGGCATCGTCGCGTCCGGCTACGGCTCGTTCGCCGCGTCTCATCCGTGGAACATGGTCGGCGCGATCCTGTGCGTCGGCATCGTCTATTCCTGCTTCGTCGAACCGAGGATCATCGTGACGAAGAACATCGACGTTGGCTTGAGAACGGACGAAGCGCTCCGCATCGCCTTCGTCAGCGACTTCCATGTCGGGCCGTATAAAGGAAGGACGTTCATGCGCCGCATCGTCGCGAAAACGAACGCCTTGAAACCCGACCTGATCTTGCTCGGCGGTGACTTCCTCTACAACTACGCATCCGATCCCCGTCTCCTCGATCCGTTACGGGCATTGGAAGCCCCTTTGGGCGTCTTCGGCGTCATGGGCAACCATGACTCGGGACGGGATATCATGAAAGGGCGCGTCACGCTGACGAAGGACCGGACCCGGGACGTGGAGAAGGTGCTGGGCGACTGCGGCGTGACGGTCCTGCATAACGAATGGAAGGATATAGGGCCGGTGATCCTGGCGGGAACGGATGATTTCTGGATGGAAAGCTACGACTTGGCGAAAGCACTCCGGGGCATTCCCGACGGCAAACCCGTCGTACTCCTCACGCATAACCCGGACGCGATCATGGACGAACGCACGCATCGCGCGGACCTGATCCTCTCCGGACATACGCACGGAGGACAGGTTCGGTTGCCCTTGATCGGTGCGGTACCGCCGATCCCCAACGAACTCGGAAGGACGTACGACAGGGGAACGTTCTCGCTTCCCAAAGACACGACGCTCATCGTGTCGCACGGCGTCGGCGAATCGATGGCGCGGCCGAGGTTCCTCACTGCACCGGAGATCGTTTGCATTACGGCTGCTCGCCGTCGCGGGATGCATTGAGTCCGAAATACTGGTACACCAGAGGTGAAAAAACATACTGCCCCTTCGAAATATCCATGTAAGGCACGTGCTGGTACGGATCCACAAAGGATGATTTGAGATACATGTACAACAGATCCCCGCGCGGAGCCGGAGCCGTTTCGGTAATCCAGGTGACGGGATAATCCAATGCTTCGCGCCCCTTGATCCAAGCCGCCCGGTCCGATTCGGGCAGACTGCCGTCCCCGATCAAAAGATCGGCGTGTTTCTCCAGCCACTGTTTTTTAATCTGCAGGTGAATGTCGCTTAGTTTGGACGCATGCACCATTTCGTTCCTTTGCCTTTCGTCATCGGGATTCGCGCAATGCGGCAGGTTGAACAAGGACGACGTTGCGAACTTTTCGCGGAAACGAGAAACCGGTATGTCGGTATGCAGATATTCCAAAGGCGAGATGTCGTCGGTCCATGCGGAACGCAGGTCTTCGCCTACGAAATCAATGGCGAACTTTTCGCGGATCCATTCGAGCATTCCCTTTTTTTCCTTTGTATTCCTCAGGCCCAGAGCCCTGGCCCGCTTGAATAGCCACTGGAACTTGGTCAGCGCCACATGCGAAGGACCGACGAAATGCTGGGCCGACGGGTGTGCTATCTCCGCGGACACCTCGTACAACGATTCATGCGCCCCATGCGTTGCCGTGCTGGGCGTGATGATGATCATCATTCTCTCGCAAGCTTCCCGAATCACGTCCGCGATTTTCGTCGGGATGTTGCCCGCCGCATACCCCTCCAAAATAACGGCGTCGTAATGGCTGTCGAGAACCTTTTTCATGCGCGTCGGATCATTGAGATTCGGGGAAAAACGGACGATGTATGCCTCCCCTTCCATACCCGGAACATAGCGAAGGCATGAGGGGTCCTTCGATGGGGGACGCATCATCTTTTCGTTCGGCTCGATACTCGTCCCCGCAAGCTGGGCCACCATCGGCTGGTGCGGCGATCCGAAGGTCACCCCCGGTTCGACCCCCTCCTCCTTCGCCACCGCCACCCCGCGCATGATGCGGGATCCGAACGCGGCCAGCACTGGCCCGTTTTCATTCCCGCCGCCTGGACCGCCAAGCTGAAATTATGGACGGCGTCCGATTGCATGACGGTCGGGGCGATCTGCGCCCCGGTGAACACGACGGGCCTGTCCAGATGTTGCAACGCGAACGACGCGTACGCGGCACTGTGCGCAAGGCTGTCGGTGCCGTGCGTTACGACGATGCGATGGTTCTGGTATGCGGGATCGAGAAGGACGTCGCGTATTTTCTCGACGACGCGCTCCATCATGTCCGTGGTCATCTCGGTGCTGTCTATCCCTTTCGGTTTTTCCGGAATCGCAGACAACCACTTGAAGTCATACGACCTACGCATGTTCTCCGGCAAAAAACGGCTTCCGAACATCGGACCCGTGAAGCCCGGCTTCGACACGATCTTGTCTCCGCGCATCTCCTGGTTGGAACCCATGGTCCCCCCCGTCCAAATGACCGCCACTTTCGTCCTGCCGGCAGTGACGTTTTCCAAAAAAGAAGACGTACGCAGGATGGGATCATCACCCTGGGAACGGCCGAAATCTGACATATGACCCAAAGACATGGCCGTATAAAGTATCCTGCTTCCCGTTTGGAAAGCAACACGGAAGTCTCGAGAAAACCTTACGCTTTTTTCTCCTTCGGCCTCCACGTGGCGCCCACTCCTTCGCGGAACGGATAGAGCGCGAGCTGCTCGCGGATGTAATCCATCTTTTCCTTCTCGTTCAGCTGCTGCGACTCCGCAACGGCCAGCCTGTGCGACAGGAATATCCTCGCTTCCGTTGCCGTCATCGCGCCGCCGTTCAAAAGCTTGAATACCTCGTGCAGCGAAGCGTCGCCCGCATAAACCTCCTCTTCCATCATTTTGCCGGCAGGGGCAACGTCGCCGTTATTCATCGCCTGTCCGACGACGATGATGGGACCGCGCGCTTCTTTGGCCGCCTTCCTCAGGAACTTCTTGCTTTCGTCGTCCGTGCGCAGGTTCCCGTTACCCGGGGCCCTGAGAACCGTTCCTTTGTTCTTGACGATGTTATGGGCAAGAAGGGAATAGTCGGATGTCGCGCCGACTTCGTAACACTCCACGCCCTGCACAAGTTTGTATTGCCTCCTGGCATCGCCGCGGGGCTCATCGAAGGGCTCGCTTTCGCGGTCGAAGTTCCATGTCCCGTCGATCCATTTCGCCATCCGCCTGAAGCGGCAGGCAAAGGCATGGTCCGGACTCAGGCCCAGCTTCTCGATGCCGCGGGGAGGATGCAGCCGTCCGCCGACGCATAACCCCACCTTGCCTTTCACCTCTTCGTAAGCTGCCAAGAGCGCCGCCTGACGGAAGTTGCTGTAAGCATCGCTGTTTTCGATCTCCAAATGCTCCATGGAACACGTGCCGATCACGGCCTGGTCCTTGAGCTCGCTCTTCGGAATGCCGTCTCCGAGGGCTGTCATAAGGTCTGCCATCGTGTCGGTTCCGTACAGCAAGAGATATACGTCCGCGAGATGTTGCTTCAGCGCGCGCCTCAGATGCCGTATCACCTTGCAGATATGCACTTCCGCCTGCGCCTGGGAGCTGTCGATGAGCTCATGCGGCATGGTGAGGCAGATATCTTTGAACTTATCTCGGATGCCAGCCACGCTCCCCACGAGATCGTTCATACCTCCTTCGTAGGGTTTGATGATGGGACGATTTTCCTCCAGTTGCGGTTTGGACATGATCGTTCCCCCCAGACCCACGATATGCAGGCGAGGTTTCTCTGCCGAAGGAGAGGAGGATTCCATTCGAAGCATCTGTACAAAATCGTAGCCCAAAAAGGGATTTAAGGCCGTACAAAAGGTGCAAATTATAAACTATAGCTTCATTAATGCAATCTGGTATACTCATTCTCATGCCCCGCGTCTCTCCGCACACCTCCAGGCAGGTCAAAAAAGCGGAATTGTTTGCGGAAAAGGCCCATGCCGGACAGTTCAGGACTTCGGGAGAACCCTTCGTGAACCACGTGAAAGCCGTGGCGAACCTTTTGAAGGAAATCTACGCCGACGACCAGACGGTTATTGCAGCCCTATTGCACGATACGGTCGAAGATACGAATGTGACCTACAAGGATATCGAAAGGGAGTTCGGGAAGGAGGTCGTTTTGCTCGTGGATGGGGTGACGAAAGTGGAAATCGTCGGAATGCAGACGGATAAAAAGGAGCGCAACCTGCAATTTTTGAGGAAAATGTTCCGTGCGATGGGCAAGGACATACGCGTCATTTTCATCAAAATCGCCGACAGAATGCACAACATGCAGACCTTGGACGCGGTCCCCGCGGAAAAGCAGATGCGCATCGCCCGCGAAACGCAGGATATCTACTGCCCCTTGGCCGACCTTCTCGGCATGCGCAACTGGTACCAGGAGTTATCGGATCGCTGTTTTCGCGTTTTGCACGCGCCGGAATACGACCTGATTACGAGGAAGGCGCAAGAGACCTGGAAGAAACAAGGAACCGACCTGGAACATTGGACGAACAAGCTGCAGAAACAATTGTTAACCGACGGATGGAAAGGCGCGAAGGTTTCATTGGTCGAAAGGCATTTCCACTCCATCTATAAGGAACACATGCTGAGTGATTCCCAATTGCAGCACGTCGAAACGTTCCACCGCGTCCTCGTGTGCGTTCCCGACGGAAGCGATTGCTACTCGTGCCTGGGAGACGTGCATCGCTTTTCCCCGCCGCTGCCGCAGCAAATGGATGACTACATCGCGGCACCCAAAATGAACGGATACCAGGCCTTGCATACGACGGTCTTCACCACGTCGGGCCATCCCGTGGATATCGTCATCCAGACCACGTCCATGGTCAAACAGGCGCAGTTCGGCATGGCGATGCTGTACCAGGAAAAAAACAAGCTGAAGAAATCGACGGAGATGCCGGAATGGATAGAGACGCTGGTTTCGCTGGAACGCGACGAACAGGACCTGTATGCGTTTTTCTCGACGATACAAAACGAGATATTCGGGGAGCAGAACAGGATATCCGTCGTGCTGAACGACAAGAAAAAGACCGTCGACGTGCCATTGGACGCGACCGTGCTGGATCTTGCGTACTATGCTTCGGAATCCACGGGAAAACACGCGGCCTCGGCGTCCGTCAACGGTATACCCGTTCCCCTTACGAAGGAGGTGAATGCCGGGGACATCGTGAAATTTCAGATGGCAAAGGATTTCATGCGCTCCGCGAAAGACATACGGTTCCTAAGGACGTCCTTCGCGGAAAATTTGCTCCTTTCGAACCTCGCGTCGCTCCCGAAGCAAGAACAAACCAGACGGGGACAGGAAATCCTCAACAGGACGGTGGACATCGCGATGGACCCTTTCTTCAGCATCACGTGGCAAAAATCCGTGCGGGAGAAGATGGGCGGGACCCCGAACGTACTCGCCAATATCGGCAACGGGATCGTCAATCCTTTCCAGCACATGGAAGAGCATAGCGCGCCCGAGGATTTCCTCCTCCTGGACCCATCCGTTTTCCACGACGTTTCCGGATTGATGCGTGCGTCGAGCATGCGGTTCGTCCTTCGGACGGAGATGGGCGAGCTGCAGGCGGGAAACATCATCGGTCTGCAGGCCGGACCGGATATCATGGAAGTGATTTCCGCGGACGCTCCGGCGAACGAGAAGCGCTTCTCGAAGGAATTCGTTCCGTTGCTGGTCCGCAAGGAATTGCTCCGGTATCCCATGCACTTTGCGTTCCGCTTCTCATACACGAAAGACGCGAATCCCCTTGAGGCGATTTCGGAATTGCAAGGACTTCTCACAACGCCGGTAAAATTGTTGAAATTCGAACCGTCATCCATCACATTGGGATTCAACACGGACCGTCTTCGCCCCCTGCAGATAGCATACGAATACCTGTTCGGACTGCCCTACGTCTCGCACATCTTCCGCATCACCCCCTAATGACTTCCAAACTTCGCAAACCATCGCTTCTTCTTTTGTATTGCGGCGGCACCATCGGCATGAGGCAGGATGTACGGACATCCGCGTTGAAGCCGCAGCTGACCGCCACCGATCTCCTGAACCAGGAGAAAAGGCTGAAGGATGATTTTGACATCACGGCTCAGACGATCACGAACATCGACAGCACGAACATGCAGCCCTCGCATTGGGTGAAGATCGCCAAAGCCATCCAAAAGGAATATCACAATTTCGACGGTTTCGTGGTGACCCACGGTACGGACACGATGGCGTACACGGCCTGCGCGCTTTCATTCGCGCTCCAGAACCTGGGCAAGCCCGTGGTGCTCACCGGATCGCAAGTGCCCCCGGAAATCCTGGGTAGCGACGCACTGACGAACCTGGTGAACGCCTGCCAAGTCGCCACGATGGACCTGGCCGAAGTGTGCATCGTGTTCGGAACCAAGATCCTGCGCGGAAACCGTAGCATGAAAGTCAGCGAGAGCGAACGCAACGCGTTTATTTCCCCGGTGTTCCCGGACCTGGGCTCCATCCGTTTGCAGCCCGAGCTTACGTATCCGAACGTGAGGCACAGGCATAGCGGGCAACTGTCGGTGCAAAACGTGTTCGATGGAGACGTCGTAGCCGTGAAATGCACTCCCGGACTGTCGCCAAAGACGATCGACGCCATCATCGCGCAAGGCGTGGACGGACTCATTTTGGAATCCTTCGGGCCGGGCAACCTGCCGTCGGAAGAGAATTCCCTGCTCCCCAGCATCAAGAAGGCGCAGAAGAAAAAAATACCCGTCGTTATTTCCACCCAATGCATCTACGGTACGACGCGCATGTATCTCTACGACGTGGGACGAAAGGTGATGGAGCTGGGGGTATTGCCGACGGGCGATATGACCCCGGAATCCGCTTACGTGAAATTGAAATGGATCCTCAGCCAAACGCGCGATCCGGATGAGATCGCCGAAATGTTCGCCAGGAATACGGCGGGCGAGATTTCACGGGAATCCTGAAACGGTCGATTTTCGGCATGCAAGGGGCCGGTGGTTCCTGCTACACTCAGCGCATGTTCGATCCCGTCGATCCGAAACAGCATTTTCCGTCCCTGGAAGAAGGAATCCTGAAATATTGGAAAGAACAGGACATGTTCCGTCGCAGCATCCAACTGCGCGAGGGATGCGATACGTTCAGTTTCTACGACGGACCCCCTTTTGCGACAGGCTTGCCTCATTACGGGCATATGGTAGGAGGAACGATTAAAGATGTGATCCCCCGCTACCAGACGATGAAAGGAAAACAGGTGCAGCGCCGTTTCGGGTGGGACTGTCACGGTCTTCCGGTGGAGTACGAGATCGAGAAGGAGTTTGATCTGAAAAGCCGCAAGGATATCGAGGCGATGGGCATCGCGACCTTCAACGAGCACTGCCGCGCCATCGTCCAGCGATACACGGGGGAATGGGAGAAGACGGTGACCCGCATGGGTCGCTGGGTCGACATGAAGCACGACTACAGGACGATGGACAGTGATTACATGGAGAGCATCTGGTGGGTATTCCGCTCGCTCTTCGTGAAAGGCCTCATCTACGAAGGCTACAAACCGATGCAGATCTGCCCCCGTTGCGTCACTCCCCTTTCCAACTTCGAGGTCACGCAGGGATACAAGGACATCACCGATATCAGTGCCTTCGTGAAGTTCCCCGTGAAGGGAAAGAAGGACACGTTCATCCTGGCATGGACGACCACCCCTTGGACCTTGCCGGGCAACCTGTTCCTGGCCATCCACCCCGAGACCGAGTACGTGACCATATCGTACGACGGCGCTACGTACATCCTGGCGAAAGCCCTGGCGGAGAAGGTATTCGACGGAAAGGAATTTAAGATCGGCCCTGCCGTAAGCCAAAAAGAGCTTCTCACGATGAGTTACGAACCGCTCTTCCCGTACTTCAAGGAAGGCTTCAAAGGAACGGCGTACAAAGTAGTGGCAGGGGATTTCGTCACAACGGAAGACGGTACCGGTATCGTCCACATCGCTCCTGGATTCGGAGATGATGACTTCAAGGTAGGCAAGCGCGAGAAGGTGCCGATGCTCCAGCACGTCGGTATGGACGGACACTTCGTCGCGGCCGTGACGGACTTCGCGGGCATGGAAGTGAAGCCCAAGGACGACCCGACCAAGACGGACCAAAAGGTGATCGCGTGGCTGGAAGGAAAAGGACTCCTCTTCAAGAAGGAATCCTACCGGCACAGCTATCCCCACTGCTGGCGCTGCGACTCTCCGCTGCTCAATTACGCAACGTCGTCGTGGTTCGTGAAGGTGGAGGATTTCAAGGAAGACCTTCTGAAAGTGAACGGCGAGACGGAATGGCTGCCGAGCCACCTGCGCGACGGACGGTTTGGCAAATGGTTGGAAGGAGCCCGCGACTGGGCCATCTCCCGCAGCCGCTTCTGGGGAACCCCCTTGCCGATCTGGAGGACGAGCGATGGAAAACACGTCGACGTGCTGGGCGGACGCGACACCCTCATGGACAAAAAGCCCTTCCGCTTCACGAAAGTAAGCGTCGTGCGCCACGGCGAAAGCGAGGGAAACCTGCGTCAGTTGTACCAAGGAACCGTACCGGGAACCGACCTGACGAAGAACGGAATCAAACAGGCGAAGGAAGCTGCGGCAATCCTGAAGCACGAGAAGGTGTCACTCATCTATTGTTCCCCTCTCGCCCGCGCCGTTCAGACCGCCGAACAGATCGCGAAGGAAACGGGCGCTGAAATCGTGATCGCCCCGGAACTCATGGAAACCCAATTCGGCCCCCACGAAGGCACGACATTCGACCGGTCCGACCGAACACTGACGGAAGCCCGCAGGATCCATTTCATCGGCCAGGATGAAGTCGACACGAACGAGCGCTTCGACGGCATGGAACGCTGGCCGGAGATGTTTGGGCGCCTTTCGGCATTCCTGAAGAAGACGCTGCCCAAACATCGCAGCGAGCACATCGTCTTCGTGACGCACGGAGACCCCTCGATGGTTATCCGCCATCTCTTCACGAAGGAAGATCCCGTGAAACTCTGCTACCAGCCCAATCCCCCGTACGCCACACCCGTCGCCTACTTCTGGGACCACAACCGCGAGGGGGAGATCGACCTGCACAAACACGTCATCGACGACGTGGAATGGCCGGCGGAGGAGGAAGCTCCGGTCGTCGAGCTCACACTCGTGCGCCACGGCGAGACCGATAACAACAAATTGAAGTTGTTGCAGGGCGGCAACATCGATGCTGAATTGAATGACACCGGCCGCGTGCAAGCTCGTGAACAAGCACAGAAACTCAAGAACAGGTCTTTCGACGCGATCATTGCATCTCCTTTGAAGCGCAGCATGGAAACGGCGCAAATCATCGCGAAGGAGCTGGGAATAGAAGAAGTCATTCCCATGGAAGAATTGAAGGAGCGCGATGCGGGCAGCTGGAGCGGGAATACGATAGACAGCCTCTGGGAAAAATTCCCGGAGGAACCGAAGGGTTTGTGCCCGTCATTCCATTATGCGACGCCGGAAGGAGGGGAATCTCTGTCCTCTTTCAATACCCGGCTGGAAAAAGCATGCGCCATCCTTCGCGAGCGCTACAAGGGAAAGAAAGTACTTGTCGTCTCCCATCGCGGCACCATGTTGGGACTCAAGGGTATCGCCGAGAACCTGGCGTTCAAGGATGTGGCAGCGCTGCCCGTGAACAACGGCGACTCGATGGAAATCTCGCTGAAGCCGGTTTTGAAGCGCATCCCGGACGTCTTGGATTGCTGGTTCGAAAGCGGATCGATGCCGTACGCCCAGCAACACTTCCCGTATGACGCGCAGCATTTGAAGCTGGCACCGCGCGGATCGAAAAAGCAGTTGGAACCGACGAATTTCCCCGCGGACTTCATCGCGGAGGGAATCGACCAGACGCGCGGATGGTTCTATACGCTGACCGTCCTGAGCGCCGCTTTGTTCAAGCAACCGGCATTCAAGAACGTCGTGGTGAACGGAACGATCCTCGCCGAGGACGGCCGCAAGATGAGCAAACGCCTGAAAAACTACCCCGAGCTGAACATCGTCATCGACAAGTACGGCGCCGACGCCCTGCGTTTCACGCTCATGAACTCCCCGGCAGTGCGCGCAGAAGACATGCGATTCTCGGAGAAAGTTGTGGAGGAAACCCTGCGCAGCGTGCTTCTGCCGCTGTGGAATTCGTACTCGTTCTTCGTCACGTACGCCAATATGGCGGGCTTCGAACCCGTTGCCGCGCCGCACGCATCCAATCATCCGCTGGACCGTTGGATCAAGGCAGAAACGCAGGACCTGGTGAACCGCGTAAGCAGGAAGATGGACTCCTACGATTTGGCCGGAACCTGCGCGGAGATCGTCGACACGCTGGATGCCCTGACGAACTGGTATATCCGCCTCTCCCGCCGCCGTTTCGCCGGCAAGGATTCGGAAGGTGGCAGCACCGAAGAACAGCGCGAAGCCCTGTCGACGCTCTACGGCGTTCTCATCACGACGTGCAAGCTTTTGGCGCCGTTCTGTCCGTTCATCACGGAAACCATCTACCTGAACCTGGTACCCGAGAAAAACGGCTCCATTCATCTTACGGACTGGCCGACGACGGACGAATTGTCCAAGGCGGATCGCTTGTCGATCGAGAAGAACCGCGCCCTGAGGCTGATCGTATCGCTGGGCAACAAGATCCGCTCCGAACAGAAGATCAAGGTGCGCCAGCCGTTGGGTCTGGCCACGGTGACCCTGCCGGGCACCATGGACGCAAAGAAAATCGGTCTCACGGACGATGACATCGCGCTGCTCCGCGAGGAGATGAACGTGGAAAGCATCGAATTCTCCCATGACAGCGGCGGCGTGCAGAAGATTGCGAAAGTCGACGCGCGCAAAGTAGGTCCCAGGCTGGGCGGACGCGTGCAGCAAGTCATCCAGAAAGGAAAGGCGGGGGAATTCACCGAAGAGCCGGATGGCACGATCGTCATTGATGGCGAACGCTTGAGCCCGGAGGAAGTGTCCATCGCCTACCAGGCGGAAGAAGGACAGGGCGTGGCCGCGGATCACGGAGTGGTCGTACGCGTGGATACCCAAATCACCGAGGATTTGAAGAAGAAGGGGCTCGTTCGCGACGTCATCCGCCAAATCCAGAAGGTCCGCAAGGAAGCCGGCTACAAGATGGGCGATGAAGTGACGATCGGCATCGGCGACGACCTCAGGGCGATCATCGAAGGATTCGAGGATGCTATCATGCAGCAAACCAGCGTGCGTTTCGGCCCGCCGACGGGAACGAAGCAATCGATTCTGATCGGCGAGGACGTTATGATGGATGTGTTCCTCCCCTGATTCCCCATGTCCACCAACGAAACGTCTTCCCTCGGGCTCCCGTTGCGCATCCTATTCAGCGCGATCCTTACCATTCTTCTGGTATGGGCCATGAACACGCTCATCCCGCAGTATTTTGCCATCTCGGGAGGATGGGCGGCGTTCGTGATCGTCGGTTGCCTGGTCACGCTGCTCAACCTCATCGCGCGCCCCATCCTCCACGTGCTGACCTTCCCGCTGAAACTCTTCGCCACGCTCCTCGCATTGATCCTCTCCAACGCCGCCTTCGTGTGGCTTGTCGTCCGCATCACGTCGCAAATGGACCCATCCCTGGTCCGCCTAACCGTGGCGGAAGGATTCGTCAGTTGGATGGCCGTCGCGGCCATCCTGGGCATCGCCAACCTGTTCTTCAAGCACACGCTGTGAAGGATGGTAGGGTGAGTAGGAAGAGGAAATAGGTTCGTAGAAATTCCACTCGACCTACACTCCTACGCCCCTAGCTCACAAACTCTTCGCCGCAAAGTCATTGAGTGCCCAGGTCATCCCCTTCACGGCCGCGTTGACTGGCATTTCATGGAAGGAGGAGACGACGCCGAACGCCTGGTCGTCTTTCTGCCATCCGAAGATGATGAAACCCGGCACGCCGAGTTCGCGGAGGAATGCCTCGCATTTCATCTGGATATCGTTGTTGTCCATAGGGGGAGGATTCATAGTGACCGCATTCTACTCAGTAGCCGATCCCCTGCCTACATTTTCTTTCTTTTTAATACATTTCTTTTCTTACTCAGCCCTAATGCAAAACATTTACTTTGAACAAAAAATGAATACGTTATGTTCTGTTATTTTTTCGGAAACGAACATTTTTTCCATGATGCGACCTGCGATTTTTCCGCTAGGAGAACACACCCTTTGATCACGCGCGCTTTACATGGTTTCGCATTCTTGAGTACGATTACGTACTTTCATTCCTCCACATCCATGAAACTCCCGCTGCGCCTCGTTGGACTATCCGTCGCATTCGTCGCCCTCGTACCGGCAGCGTCCGCGCGTTCGATCGATGATTTCGCCTTTCCGAACAGATCGTCTGCATCCAGCGCCGTTTCGTCCTCTTCGTCATCTGCGATCAGCGAGATGGGCGGACAAAGCTCTTCGGCAGAATCCGTGGAATCCACGAAATACGTCACTCCTCCGCTGCGCGTAAAAGTCGTGCCGAAGGCAGAACCCACGGCGGAGGAAAGAGCCGCCATGGAAGCCACTCTGCCCGAAACCCGCGCCGGATTCGTCAGCATGATCGTCCACAGGCTCTACAACAACGTCACGATCGATACCTGCTACTGGTCCCTGGCATCGGAACTTCCGCCGGACTTCACCCTCGTTTTCACGGATGTCCCGACGACCCACGCCTACGGCAAGGAAATCTGCGTCGCCTTCCAGAACGGCATCATCCGCGGCTACGGGGACGGCTCGTTCCGCCCGGACGCGCCCGTCAGCTTCGCCGAGGCATCCAAGATGATTTCCCGCGCCTACGCGCTGCATCCCTGGCCCGACGTGGCCGCCGCGACGTCCAACCCCTGGTTCGATATCTACGTACGTACGCTGGACGTCCAGGGAGCCATTCCCGCGTCCGTGAAGACGTTTGACCAGCGTATGACGCGCGCCGTCGTCGGGGAGATCCTGGACCGCCTGGACGGCGATATCATGAGCCGTGCGACCACGCCGCTATCCGTCTTGCAAGCCGATTGGACACGCCGCTTCTCGCCACCCCGCAGGGCGCCTGCGACGGTGATCCGCTCCGGCGGAGCAAGCAGCACGGGAACGTACACGGGCGGCCGGCAAAAAGCCGCGGCATCATCTGCGGCTTCGAGTCAGCAGAGCTCGTCGGCCCGCTCGTACCCGGCCTGGATCTACTAAAAAACCACTCCAGCCGCTTGCGCGACTGGAGGGCGGGACGTCAGACACTGGCGAGGTCGACGTTCGGGAGCATTATAATCGTTTATGGAACGAACGTAAGGGGGATAGAGATGCTCTTGGCGTTCGCGGGCTCTCCGGAGGGATTGTCATTCTGGAGCACCAGCGTTCCGCTCGTATCGGTCGTGGTAAAGTTCAGCGTGATTACGAACGGGACGAAATCCGTCGTCATCCAATCGCTTTGCGCCTGGGCGGGACCCTGCGCCAACACGTTGCCGTTACTGTCGAGCAGCTTCACGGGGAAGCTGGCTTCGAAATACCAGGGACCCACCGCGCGGCCGGTAACGACCAAGGGTTGGGACTTGGAAACGGCCGCATTGGGAGCCGGAGAATCAACCTGGATCATGTCCGCGTAGGGCTGGCTGGACACGGAGGAGACCGACGAGGAGGAAGACGAAGCGCCGCCGCTGCCACCCATGGGGGCGCAGGCTGCCAAGGAAACGCTCGTAGCGACGAGAAGTGCTTTGGTGAAGGTGGAGGTGGTCATATGGCGCATCATCAGACAGGAAGCGGGCGAAGTCAAAGGAAAGGCATCGAAAAAAGCCTTGGTAGCGAACTACCAAGGCGTTGCTGCAACGAAGTGTCAGCTTGGGACGATCTAGGACGTTTTGTTTAAGTTTCGTCTACGGATGTGTCGTAGACCAAGACGCTCGCACCATCGGAATCATCGCTTTCCAAGACCGCCGCCGCGAAGCGGACGTCATGGACCGCTTGGTGGAAATCCGACAAACGGGGATCAAGCGGGGCTCCCTTGGTGTAAGCCAGGAATAAACGCATCATATCCGCCAGCTTGTTCGCCTCGAACTCTTCGGTCTTTTCGAACGCCTTGCCGACGGGGCCGAATTGGAGCGTGTCTTTGGCGTGGTTTTTCAGCTTCGACGGAAGGTCGAACACAAGGCGGGCCTTGAAGGCGGGGCTGCCCGTCTTGCCGTCCCCGAGGGTCAGGCAGACTTCGCGCTCGTTCTCGGGACGGGTGAAATTGGAACGCAGGAACAAATGTGCATTCCTGCCCTTTCCAATCCCATAGGACGCATGCAACTGGACTGCGGAGGGGGGATCCGCCACGAAGGACGAATCGATCTCCATGGCCGCCCGTTGCACCTCCTCGTTGACGTACGGCTCACGCAGGACCGATGCCCGCACGAACAGATTGTCTTCGAGACACCAATCATTCGCCATTTTGAGAAGGTAGTGCATGAGGCTCACCCCATGGCACGCTTCATCTTCCACCGTTCCGGCCGTGGCACGGGCATTTCCGTACCGATCCTTCCCCCACTCAACGACGGATTTCATCACGAACAAGTCTTTCTCGATGATCAAGTTCAACAAACGCTCGACGGCAGGCGAGAGGCTGATGACGTACGCCGTGGTGATCTTCGTGTCCAACAAGTCGAGCCCGATCAGCTCCTGAAGATCACACGACGGAACAATCGGCTTCTCGCTGTAGACGTGAGGGACATCCGCCGCGATCGCCGCTTTGAGGACCGGCAGATGCGACGGACTGTTCACCAGGTTCAGCAGGATGTCCGCGCCGCCCTGCAACGCTTCTTCCAGATTTGTGGTCTGACGGATACCTGGAAACTTCTTCCCAAAGGCATCCAAGGCGGATTGGTTGATGTCGACGACCGTAATGTTCGCCGGATCAATGCCTAGTTCGCCGATCATCGGGCCGGCGTAGTATCCGGCCATTTGTCCCGCACCAGCGATCACGATTTTTTTAGGTGTGGTCTCCGTGCTCACGCGCAATCTCCTTCTAACGAGTTTCTAAATCGTACCAATGCTGTGTAAGAACGATTCTTACCGTTCAGCTTGGGTATATTATAAAATATTACTAATTATTGTCAATTACAGGATTCTGTCAGGCTCTGCCATTCAACGCACTCTGGCTGAGATCCTGTGCTGTATGACGCGCTTCCTCAAACGACGCAATGCATTGGGCGATTTGCTAGAAACGGAGGATGTAGATGATGCCCTGCGGATCACCGGCGTGGTAGCAGCCGAATGAACGGGAAGCGATCCGTAGACGGGAGTGGAGCGAATGGACGCAGGAAGGCCTGTTTGGCCTTCAAATACGGCAAGCGTCATCACGACACTGATCGCCATGACCATGGCTGCCACAGGCATGCTCACCTGCTGCTTCCAGAATGATTGAGTGTTTGTATTCATGATATTATTATAACATATTTATTATTTTTTAGCAATTACTGAATTATGAGGGTTATAGACTGTTTTATTATGTTACTACAATGATACGATTGGATATTACATGCAGTTCTATTGCCTTCTTTCTCGTTCTGGATATTATTTAGATATATATCTTATTATCGAAATATGAATGATAGTGTATTTCCGGCATTAGCTGACAAGCATCGTCGAATCATTCTACGTCTCCTTCATACCCGGGATATGAATGTCTCGGAGATCCATGCGACGATGGACATTACGGGTGCGACCTTGAGTCACCACCTGGATATCCTGAAACGGGCGGACCTGGTCCGGTCGGAACGCAGGGGTCGTTTCATCTGGTACTCCCTGAATACAACCTTGTTCGACGAGGTAGTGACGGAACTCCAGTCCTTCTTCAGCCCATCGCAGACATCGCTCTGATTTACGAACTATTTTTTTATACAAAAGTATACATAGTATTTATTCATAATTTTGAAATAGCCCTTTTGTAAAACAAAAAAGTTGAACTTATGAAGTATTCAATCATTCATGGAAATATTGAGAGAATGCTTGCTATACTCATTGTATGAAACTCTTCAAACGAACCTCCGACTCCACTGTGAGCGATACCACGCGCATGGAAATTTACAGCGATGCCGTGATCGCCATCATCATCACGCTGCTCGTCTTGGAGCTGCAAGTCCCCCATCTCACCGACACCTCCTTGCGTGGAGTCATGGATGCGCTGGGAACCATCCTTCCCAACCTCGTCGGTTTCGCTTTCAGCTTCCTGGCCCTCTCGGTGTTCTGGGTCAACCACCATCATTTCTTCCATGAACTGAGCCGTACCGACGGGCGTTTGCTGTGGTACAACAACCTGTTGCTCTTCTGGCTGGCCCTGATCCCCTTCACCACCGCGTTCCTTGCGGAGAACACCATGGTTCCGGGAGTCCTTATGGTCTATTGCTTCGTCCTCTTCATGGCCGCCTTCTTCTTCCTGCTCATGACACGGTACGCTCTCTTCGAAGGCTGCCTGCTCCACACCCATATATCGGATGAAGACAAGAAACAGCATTTCCGCCGCAACCTGTTCGGTGTCTGTTTATACGGGCTCGGCACGGCGTTGGCGCCCTTCATTCCGCTGGCATCGGCAATCGCGATGGTGATCGTCCCGATGTACTACATCACGCCGCGACTCCTGCATGATCACGAAGATCACTGATTCTAATAAAGCCCTAGTGTAAAACATAATAACCGAACTCTTTTTGTGAACAAAAAATAAAAGGACGTTCTGCTTCGCCAAAGAACCAATGCCTTGTGTACGCACAGCCATTCACTTGATGCATGCCATGCACAGGGGCTCCGGGGCTCTGCTTCCGCATCAGCCTTCTTCCTACCCTGATGACAGCGACACGCGTCGCTCCTCATCGGGTTTTCGCCCGATGACCGGATCTTTGTCACCACCGTGAAAGGAAGAATGTCATGCAACGGTTCCAGGTATTGAAACGACGGTTCTTGTGCCTCCTCCCCCTTCTCGCCCTGCTGTGCGCATCGGATGCGCAGGCCCAGCAGGCGAAGTACTTTATTTTTCCGGCGTTCGGAGGAAGCGTCGCCTACCCCTTTAACAGCACGAAAGCAGCGTTAGTCGGGAGTTATCACACGGGATTGGATATCTACGGACCGGGGTACCAATCGACCTACATCCTTGCCTCCAGCGTCGGCACGCTGCATTCCGTGACCATCAACGGGCAGAACGACCACGGGCTCGGAAACTGCGTCATCCTCCGTCATACCGTCGTCGTGTCCTCCAACGGGGCCACTGCGACGTATTACACCCTTTATGCCCATTTGGATGCCATCGCCAACGATCTGAAAGCGGGGGGAATGACCGTGAAACAGGGGCAGATCATCGGGATCATGGGGTCCTCGGGTAAAGGCGACCGTTACTACTGGGGCAAGACGCCCCACCTGCACTTCGAGGTGAAGACCGCGGGCGTCCTGCACAACCCGACCAACGGAGGTCCGTACTGGGGCTACACCCCGAAGCCGGCGCAGAACTACGGATACATCGATCCGGCAGTCGTGATCGGGAATTGGTTCGCTCGTTAAACACTTCCTCCTTTGCGAAGAAGACAATGATCAGAGGCTCCCCCCATCCCGGTTGGAGCCTCTTTTCTTAGCGCAAGACAACCGACTGCAGCGTACGATCGATGTCTGCCTGGGACGGCGGGAACACGAAGCTCAACACGATGTACAGATCATTCTTTTGGAATAGATAGTGGATAGGATCACCCATTCCCTGTTCGCGGAATACCTGGGCATCCACCCCTTCCACCGATACCTTTTCAGACATCAGTGTGTCGGCCAAAAGGTAGGAAAGAATCACGGGGTCTTTGGTTTGCATCACTTCTATAAAGGACATCTCCCCTTCCCCCTTGCGCAACGCAATACTGGTGACAGGGATCTCTTTTTCACCGAACTGGATGTTCTCTTGTGTTACCTCAGTATCACGCACGTAGGCAGGATCGTAGGCGAAGGTGATATTGACGGCACGATCGGAGAAAATCTCCCACTCCTGAACGGATACGCAGGCGGAGAGAAGAAGGAAGGAAAGGGGGATGATACGAAGGTGCATGTGGTGCCGGGGAAAGGCCCGATCATTGTGCTCCGTTTCGCACCGCTGCCAAGGGTGTTGTGCATCTCCCATGCGAGGATGCGACGATAGTGGCTTCATGGAGACAAAAATGCCGTTCCGCGTGCGAAGGGAACATGTTTGTTTCAGTCGATCGATATCCTTACATTAAATCCTGCGCGGATCCCACACGGGTCGCTCTTTCCTGGGTGTGAACTGCGGCTCCATCTCGTCAGCGATGACTTTTATTTGAAACTGATTGAATACGGAAAGGATTGCCGGACGCTGCTCCGCGGTAACGCTCGAAATGGAAATCTTCACCTGCTCCCCGGGAGCCGTGGAAAACCCCTTGCCGCCCAGGAGGCGGTACTGCTCTTCGCCATCCGTACTGAAGAATTCATTATCCCTCTCGGCGATGCCTATGATGCGGCTGGTGGACATAAATTGAGCCAGGATCATACAAGGAGAGTGCCAAGGGTCAACCCCATGAAAAAGATATCCTGCGACATGGCCCGAATCCTCTATTGAACACAAAATATGTTCATATATTTAGGCTAAGGAAAGGCTTTAAAAAGGCCGCACACCTTTCGGTACACGGCCCCTTCTGAATGGAGAGAACAGAACGCTTACGCAGGATACTTTCCCTTCACCAAACGCTGCGCGAGTTCCGGGTTGCGGACCCATGCGGCGAAAGCGGCGAAAGCGAGCATGACGAAACCGGGAATGGCGATCGCGACGCGACCCATCTGGACCGGGGCGGCGGGATCGTTGAGATCGTGCGTGAGGAAAGTGGCAAGGACGCCGCTCATGTAACCGATCATCAGGACGGCGCCGATCGCGGACGTACGGGGGACGAGGAAGAGCACGACGGTGAGCAACTCAACGATAAGAAGCGGGAACTCCAGTCCGGCCATACCGAGCTTGGCGGCCATCGCATACTCGGGCGTTCCTTCGGCAGGAGGATTGATCTTTCCCATCAACGCCATGGCGTGCATGGCAAGGAGGAGAAGCACGAACAGCCAGGAAAGTACGCGCAGGGTGCGGGATTTCGTATTCGGAACCTTGTTTCCCTTCGCGCGATCCAGCAATTCCGGAAGCGAGAAGTACGCGGTGAGCATGAGGAGCGCGAGGAGAATGAGCGGGAACCACCAGATCATGCCTTGGGCATGAACCGTGAGACCGGTAGCCGTCGCACCGGAGAGGAGACCTACCGCCATGAGGAAACCAAGCGTCTTGGTGCGCGGGATAAGAAGCAGCACCGCGATCAGGATTTCCAATGCGCCGATCGCATAGAGGATGCTGACGGATCCGAACAGCGACATGGCCACGTCGGTCATCATCTGGTTATGAAGGAAGAGCTTCGGCGCTCCCGATGCCAGGATGAGAAAGAGAGACACGAGCACCAGGGGCAGCTGGGTCAGCGCGTTTTTCATTTTCATATTCATGAAAAAGGGGGAAAGGATGAGCCAAGTATAGCGCAGAGTGCAAAGCGACTATAGAATCGATTCATGTTCATCCTCTACGCAATCGCACTGCCCGTCTTCCTAGCCATCGACATGGTATGGCTGGGACTCATCGCCAAGAACCTCTACGCCAAACAGATAGGACATCTCCTGCGCCCCGACGTGAATTGGATCGCGGCTTTCGTCTTCTACGCCTTGTTCGTCGCAGGACTCGTCTTCTTCGTCATCGCACCCGCGGTGGAGAAGAAATCCTGGATGCAAGCACTGACATCGGGCGCGTTCTTCGGCCTCGTGACATACGCGACGTACGACCTTACGAACCTTGCCGTTGCGAAGGGCTGGCCGCTGGGCATCACGATCATCGACCTCGCATGGGGAACCCTCCTGGCCGCGTCGGTATCCGTGATCACCTACGCCATCGCCGCGAAGATCGCATGACGGAACCGTGGCTCGTTCTCGGCACCGTTCTGTTCGTATATATGAACATATGGTTCGCCGTGTCCGTGAAGTTCAAACGCAACGACGTGGCGGATATCGCGTGGGGCCTTGGATTCGTCCTGATGGCTTGGACGGCGTTGCTCCTGTACGGATACTCCTTTAACGCACGGCTTGCGACAGGGCTGATCACGATTTGGGGCATCAGGCTCGCGTGGCACATCGGACGCAGGAACATAGGAAAGCCGGAGGACCGGAGATACGCGGAGTGGAGGAAAACCTGGAAACATTTTATCCTGCGCAGTTACTTCCAGGTATTCATGCTCCAGGGGGTGTTGCTGTTCCTCATCGTCTCGCCGGCGCTGTTCATCAGCCTATCCGGCATGCACCGCTTCGGTTTCATCGACATCATCGGACTGCTCGTCTGGACGGTCGGGTTCTTCTTCGAATCCGTCGGCGATCATCAGTTGAAAACGTTCCTGAAAGATCCGGCGAACAAGGGGAAGATCCTGCAGGAGGGACTGTGGACATATACGCGCCACCCAAACTATTTCGGGGAAGTGATGCAGTGGTGGGGCATCTTCCTGCTGGCAGTCACGCTGCCGGGAGGGTGGATGACGATCATCGGGCCCGTGACGATTACGCTCTTCATCCTGTTCGTGTCCGGCGTACCGATGCTGGAGAAAAAGTACGAGGGGCGGGCGGACTGGGAGGCATACAAAAACAAAACGAGCGTCTTCATACCGATGGCTCCACGAAGCTAATAAATCTGAATACAAAATATGATCGATAAAAAGGTGTATCATGAGACCCATGGAAACCTACGATTGGTACGCGCAACTGGCAAAACCTGAGTGGGCACCGCCCGCCTGGCTCTTCGGACCGGTGTGGAGCGTGCTGCATGTCGGCATCGCCATCAGCTTCGGAACCGTTTTCATCATGGCGGCGAAACAGAAGATCCCGTTCGCCGCTGCGGCTCCCTTCATCATCAACCTAGCCGCAAACGCGGCCTTCACGCCGTTGCAATTCGGACTGCGCAACAACGTCCTCGCGCTGCTGGATATCCTCGTCGTTCTCGGCACCATCGTGTGGGGCATGGTGGCGATTTGGAAACATGCGAAGTGGATCGCCTACGCACAGATCCCCTACTTGCTATGGGTCAGCTTCGCCACGGTGTTGCAGACCACGATTACGTGGATGAACGCCTAAGTATTGAATACATTATGTGTTCGGATTTTCTTTGATCCTCTTCAGCTCCGCAACGAGGATGAAGCTGACGATCACGAGCAGAAACCACGACCCGATGATGCCGACGTGCACCGCTTTCCACGCATCCGCCTGGTGCCCGTACTGCCATGCGCCCAGGGCCGTCGCGATGTTCTCCGCGATCCAGATGAACAGGCAGATGAGAAAAAACGCGAGGACCACCGGCATGGATCGTTGACGCGTCGTATGGAACACGACGTGCGCCTTCCAGAAAATAACAAAGAGCGCGGGGATGATGATCCACCGGATATCCGGCATGTAAACGTTGGTGAAGAAGTTCAGGTAGATCGCCGCGCCGATGAGCCCGGTCCGCACGCGCGACGGCCAGCCCGGGAGTTCGATACGGAAGTATCGCCACCCCTGCGTGAGGAAGCTCGCAACCGACGCGTACATGAATCCGCTAAAAAGAGGCACGCCCATCACTTTGGAATACGCGAACGCGGGGTACGACCACTGGCCGTGGTTCACCTTGTAGATCTCCATCACGACGCCGAGCAGGTGGAAGAGGCAGATCGTTTTCAGCTCGTCCTTCGTTTCCATGCCGCTGAGATACATGAATGCCTGCATACCGAGGCACAGCAACAAGAGGAAATCGTAACGAGGTAACCCCTCGATACCAACGTGCTTCGTGAAGAGCAGCACCGCGAAGATGTACACCGGAAAAAGACATGACAGCGCGTTCTTGGCGCCGAACACGAGCAGCTCCTGGAAAAAACGAAGCACGCGCGAATACGACGCCTTGGGTTTCAGGGAGCGTTCGAGCCAGTGTGAGACGGCGGTTTGCATGGGAGAATTGTAGACCTGGAAGCCGTAAATTTTGAATACAAAATATGTTCATATTTAGAGAGAAAGAAGATATGATGAAAGTCGCTATATGATGAAAAAGGAATTCCCCTGGAAACAACGGTTCACGACGCCGGCGCCGTATCGCGTATGGATCTGTCCTGGGAATCCTGGACGGAAGATGTTGTCATGGAATAAGGATGGTACCTACCAGTTATACCTTTGGAATACAGCTGATGAGACATTCGACCGCATCACAGGAGATCCTGCCGGCCATATTTTCGGCGCAATCCGATGGGATGGGAAAGAGGCATATGTCTTACGCTCTCACGACGGCTCGGAGGAAGGGCATCTGCACGCATATGATCCGATCGAGAAAACATGGGAAGACATCACCCCGAACCTTCCTCCCTTCACCTGCTTTGACGTAAGCGTGGCCAACAGGACAGGCGTCATCGCCTTCGAAGCCTCGATGCCGGAATGCAACGCATTGGTCGTCATCGATCGTGAAACACCCGGTTCTAATCCCCTTCTTCTCCTGGAGACGGACAGCCAGCTATCCGGCGTTGCGATAAGCGACGACGGCAAGAGAGTGGCGGTGGCGCGTTCCAATCCCGAAGACACGGAAGAATCGTGGGACATCATCCTATGCGACGTCGATGGAAAGAGAGAAATTGGTTCCTATGCGTTTGTCGGCGGGCACGCAGTCCCGGCGGCGATCATCGGAAACCGTATCCTGGCTTCGACAAACGTGCGGGGATTCGAGGAGCCCGTATGGATCGATGTTTCCTTAGGATCTTGCACGTACCTACAGGAACAATCTAAACATGACATCTACGCGCTTGCAACCAACACGGATGGAAAACGCATCCTATGTTGCGATGCTGAAACGGGAAAACATACTTTGTTGGTTCGCGATGATAAATGCAAGAATATGGAGGTTCCTGGAGGCAGCGAAGGCAGCTTCGATACGTTTTTCGGCACCGCGCACTTCACATCGCGCGACACCGTCCTTTTCCGAAAGCAAGACAGCACGCATCCTTCCTCCGTATATGAAGCGGATCTTTCGACGGCAGAGGTGCGGATGTTGATCGGGGCGGAAGCGCCCGTCTCGGAAAAATTCCGGGGCATTTCCATCCCCACGGAACGCGGCCCTGTGCACGCATGGGTCGCCGTTCCCCGCGACGCGCCCCTTCCCTGTCCGTTCGTCATCGACCTGCACGGAGGTCCGCACGCCGTTTCCCTCGATGCTTTTTCACCGGAGGCGCAGGCCTGGCTGGATCACGGAGTGGGATACTGCAGCGTGAATTACCACGGATCCGTGTCGTTCGGGAAGGAGTTCGAACATTCCATCCGCGGCAAACCGGGGGAGTTGGAAGTGAAGGACTGCGTCGCTACTAAGAAGGAACTGGTACGATTAGGATTCGCCGACGAACGGAACATCGTCCTATCCGGATGGTCCTGGGGTGGATACGTGACCTTACTCGCCATGGGAAAGGAACCCGCGCATTGGGCGGCGGGAATCGCGGCGGTGCCGATCGCGGACTGGATCGGCCAATATGAAAACGAATCCACGTACCTCCAGGCATTCGACCGCGAACTCTTTGGCGGATCGCCGGCGGAAAAGCCGGATGCGTATGTGAAAGCGTCTCCTCTCACGTACGTTGCCAATCTTCGCTGCCCCGTGCTGATCATCGCGGGAAAAAACGACAGCCGATGTCCGTTCGTCCAAATCGAAAGCTATCTGGACGCGGCGTCAGGGGTGGGCAAGGATGTCTCACTCCACGCCTTCGCATCGGGGCATACCGGAGCCTTCACTGACCCAGCCGTCGGCATCGAGGCGTTCGAGGCGGCGAGGAGTTTCCTGACGGACAAAAAAATCCTCTCCAGAACCTAAGGTCCTGGAGAGGTGCGCCTTCGGGCCGCGGTCGAAGCACTAGTTTTCCCGGTGCTTCTTGCGTGGGCTGGGAATAGCCCCGCAGCGATGGGACGCCGTTTGGGTGTCCTCCTGGTAATCCTCTTCCCGCTCGGGAGCGGGGAGGCGTTCCAGCAATCGCTTAACCATGGGTTGGGAAGGAGCAGATTGGCCGGCTTGCATGGCATATCCTTTCGTAAGGGCCAGAACCAATTGCGATGCAACGACATGTTGCACTTATTATTAAGATAATCTATTTTAATAAACCTGTCAAATACCGTATTTGGCAGACCCGAACATTCCCAGCACAGGCAGAGAAACATGAATAAGAACCTTTTGATCGTTACGCACAGGAATGGATTCGAATGCGATCCGGTGATCGACCGCCTGCGCGAACGCGATATCCCCTTCTTCCGTTTTAACGGCGATGACGGGAAAAAGATATCACTGATGAACGTCCGGATGGATAGGGACGGCACTTCCTTCGAGATGGGCTGCGACGGGCGGAGCATCCGCTCCTCGGACATCGCGGCGGGGTGGTACCAACAGCCCCCGCCATTCCTCGGGCAACCGACCGATGAAACCCAATGCCTGCAACGCGAGAACATACTCGCGGGACACGACGGCATGCTGGGACTCCTCAACATCCCCTGGCTCAATCCCCCGGAATCCGTACGGACGTCCGGGAACAAAATCCTGCAACTTGCCGCAGCGGCGAAGGCAGGACTTCGGATCCCCGCAACGGTAATCGGCAACGAGCCCGCCGGCATCAAGGATTTCTGCGGACGCGTAGAAGCGATCGCGAAAAACCTGGCTACTCCGTGGGTCGAATCGAAAGACGGGCTGCTGGCCGCCTACACGAAGGTAATGCAACCCGACTGGCTGGAAGACGCGGAAGGACTCCGCTTCTGTCCGGTGATCTACCAGGAACGGTCGGCCCGCGTCCGCGAATTCCGGGTGGTGATGGTCGGCGATGAGTGCTTCGCCGCGAGCTGCGTACCGAACGCGGAGCAGCAAGTCGACATTCGGCACGGACTTGTGAATGACCAGGCGTACGAACCCTGCGACTTCCCACTCGGGCAGGTCCGTTGCCTTCGCGCACTGATGGATCGGTTCGGAACGGATTACTGTTCCGCCGACTTCATGGAGGACACCGAAGGAAACGTGTACTTCCTGGACTTGAATACATGCGGCGCGTGGTGGTGGGTAGATAAGCTATTCAACGGCAAGATCTGCGAAGCCATCACCCGGCATCTCATGAAACTCTGCGGACGTTAAAAAGAAAGGATGTTCGGAAAAAGCCCTGTCCCAACGCGGCAGGGCTTTTTCAAAAAAGATCATCTTGACCCTCATGTTACACGTCAGGCCCACTCCTGAATTTACGCACCCTTGAACCACTTCTTCGCTTTCTCGTTGCGATGCGGGCAGCCCGGCCAGCAGCACGGGCGGCGATCGCCTTCCAGCAAGCGCTCCGGGATCTGCCTCAGGTGATCCGCACGGGTTTCTTCTTTTTTCACGATGGTCAGCCAACAGATCCACTCGTTGCGCGCGAGTTCGGTGAGGCCGTTCCAGAGTTCCAGCACATCCGGGTTGGATGACAGGACTTTTTTCAAGTCCGCCGGAACAGTATGGACGACGCCGTTGGAGATGGTTTTACCTGGCATGTTTCAAGGAATAACTGACCCTCCGGAGAAACAACATGATCATTTTCGTAGAAATAGTGGTGGAAAGGATTCGATTTGAGTGGAATCAATTACAACAAATCATCAAGCGGTGGCACGTCATTATTCCACCCGATTATTTCTGAAATAACTCTGGAATGACCCTATACATATCCAAACGTGCCTGATAGAAAGGCAAAACAGAATCGTCGATCGGATATTTGGAAACTGCGTCCCCGTGCCCGCCTTCTTCCGTATCCAATTGGATGTGTCTTTCCATGAAATGCTTGTAAGCGAGCAATGTTTCTGTCGTCCAGTGCTCGTTCTGAAGAATCGCGTCGAAGATGGCACCGAGTTCATGCTCACGGCTGAAGACTGTATGAGCACGCACTTGGGGATCAAGGGTTCTGCACGAGTCGATATACCGAGCGGTAGAATCTTCCAAGGCAACATCGGCGACATACCCTGTTTTCTTTAGGAAATGATCAAGGAATTCCCAGTGATCACCCCTCTTGTCGTAATCAGCGAAATTCAAATTATCCGTCTTTAGTTCGCCGCGTGCCATTTTTTGCAGGTCAGGATCTTGCTTATACACCTTTAATCCTTCTCTCAGTGCCTCGGCAAACTCGATGGCAGCCGCACGTGAAAGGTACATCAAACGCATCAATTGAGGCTCCTTCAAGGATTTCCAATTCAATTCGGTAATTTCGGCTACAACCTTCTTATATTCCATAATATATGGAATTTAATACTAAATATTTATTATGTCAAGTGGTGGAGATGCCGGGAGTCGAACCCGGGTCCAACGTGGATGGATGAAGCTCGTACGATCATGAACCTTTCGTTACAACGCATCCCCTAAGATAGGAACAAAGATAGGGAGTGAGGATTGATGCTGAATTCGGGCGTACCGTCACATCAGTCGGAGGCCAACCTCGCTAATGACGCCCCATCCAAATAGCGAGGATCAAAGGTGGGACGCGTTTCCGGTAAAGGGAAACTTAAGCAGCGAAAGCGTATGCCGGGGTCATGCTCGCGAGAGCAGACTGGAAGCGTGCGCCGAGCGTGCGTACAGATGTTTTTGCATCTATGGTTGCAACAAGTGGGTATCGGGAACCGTTGCCATCCCGGATCGAAGCAAAGCACCCAACGTATTCACGCTGTCGAAGCCTGTCATCCCCACGAAAGGGGCATGAAAGGCGCCACTCCGTGATTCCTTTCATGGGCTATCCTCCGGGCAAGGAGCGTCTGCACGTCGCGCTGAGCGCTCGTTCGACGCAATTTTTACATTAAGCCCTTATCCTAGAGGAAATATATGAACACATTTTTTGCTCTTCGAGAGAGCCTTTGGTGCAAATGATCACCAAAAGAGTATAGCGACTCCCCCCTATTGATGCACGGATTTTCTCGATGATTAGGCCATCGGGAGCGTAATGCTCACCTTCGTCCCCACGTCTTCGATGCTTTCGACGATGATACTGCCGCCCATGCCGTCGACGATACCCTTGCAAATGTAGAGTCCGAGGCCGTTGCCGTCCGGCTTGTGCAGGCGGGCGTTCTTGCCGCGCATGTACTTCTCGAACAAACGGGGCATGTCATCCGTCGGGATACCGCAACCGTGGTCCTGGATGTCGATGTGGATGGTGCGGTGGATGGGGTGAACGCGCACGTCGACCGTGCATGCTTTGGAGGAGTACGCGATCGCGTTGCCGATGACTTCGGAAAGGAGCACGCGCAGGTATTCCCTGTCGGCAAGGACCCTGATGTACTCATCGCACTGTATGGAGAGCTGCTGTTGGGATGCCTCCAGGATCGTCTTGTATTTCAGCGCGACGTCCTTGAGAAGGGATGACACATCCGTGGGTTCGATTTTGAACTCGATGGAACCGAGATCGATTTTCTCCGCGAACTGCAGGGTATCGATGATGCCGTTGAGGCGTCGCAGGCCTTCGTTCATCGTGGTGATGTGTTCCGGAACCACGTGTTCGAGCTGCTGCAAGGTGAGGTTGTCGCTCAACGTTTCAAGCGACCACTGCATGATGGTGATCGGTTCGCCAAGCTGGTGGAACGTCAGCTGCAGGAGTCCGGAACGCTCCTTGTCGATCTGCTTCAGCGCCTTCACATTGTGCAGGTTCCACATATAGAGAAGATACCCCGCGACCAGGAATCCCGAGAGAATGACGAGCAGGAGGATGGACGGAGAGATGACGCTGCGGGAGAGGCGGAAGAAGTTGCCCGCATCCATGTCGATGCCCAGGATGGCCACAGTCTTTCCGTCCGCGTCGAAGATGGGCGCGTACCCGGAAATGTAGCTTCCCCATCTGTCTTCGGTGATTTCCTGGTCGGTCACCGGCTTCGCGAATCCGTCCGTGCGAAGAGGAAGGAAGGATGCGTCGCTGATGTCGTATTCCTCGCCGGGCAGGCCGGGAGCCTCGTCCTCGTCCACCGTGCCGTTGCCGTTGTCGTCCAGTTCCGCTTTGGTGAGCGCGCTATCGGCGTCGATGATGAAGGCGAGCGTATTGGGATCCTCCGTCTTCCGCATGACGTACGCGAAGAGGATGAGCGGGTCCTGCGTACGGATGGCCTGCACTTCCCTCAGTAAATTTTTAAACGCGGGCGAATCCATGTCTTCCTCGCCACGCACCCGTTGCACGAGGACGGGATCGATATGCAGCGCCCCCACCGCTGCGGTAACGCGGAGGTGTTCGCGCAGCTGGTTTTTCATCAATTCTTCGCTGCGGATAAACAGGAGATATCCCATGATCACGGCGCCCGTCACGACGACGAACGGTGCCAGGAAAATACGCAAGCGCTCCCCTCTCGTGATGGACGAGAAGAAGTATCCGAGCCAGGTGTTGCGGGTCTTCATCTTCATGGCAGCGGAAGGGTGATGCGGATCTGCGTTCCTTGTCCCAATGTACTGCTCAAAGAAATGGTTCCGCCCGCGTGTTCGACGATGCCCTTGGCGATATACAAACCGAGGCCGTTGCCTACGGGCTTGCGCTTCATCGCGTCGCGCCCGCGTTTGAATTTCTCGAACACGGCGGAAAGTTCGTCCGGTGCGATGCCATACCCCGTGTCCTTGATATCGATCACCGCGGAATTCCTGTTCTTGGAAAGCCGGATGTCGATACGTGCTCCATCCGGAGAATACATGTGGGCATTTTCAATGAGTTCCGAAATGACTCCACCGATGAGCTTTGAATCGATATGAAGAGCGGGAACGTTTCCTTCATCCACGAAGGTGATGTCCTGGTTCCTCTTGGCAAGGTCGGGCTTCATACTTTCTACAGAATCCCTGATCACTTGGGACAGCGAAGCCGATGCGGACTTGTAGTCGATGGTTCCCTTGGAGAGGTGGTTCGCGTCGTGCAGCGACTTGATGATCATGTCCATGCGGTCGATACCCTGTTGCATTTCGTCGCAGATGCCGTTCCTCTCGCAGAACTGTCCGTGGTCCTTATCCCTCAGGATTTCCAACCACCACTTGAAGGTAGCGAGCGGCATGCCAAGCTGATGCGTGGCCAAATCCAGCAGCTCGGTGCGTTCGTTATCCAGCTGCTTGATCGACTGCAGGTTGCGCAGGTGCCACATGTACTGGATGTAGAACGCGAGCACGAAGGCGGCGAGTAACACGAGAAGCAATGCGATGGGCGAGAAGATGCTCTGGGAAACGGACACGAATTTTCGCGCGTCCATATCGATGCCCAGCACTGCGATGGTCTTTCCCGAGGCATCTCGAATCGGAGCATAACCGGAGATGGATGCCCCCCATTTGTCTTGCACGATTTCATCATCGACAGAAGGACCTTTGAATGCGTCGTCTCGGAGAGATCCAAATCCATCCCCGGCCACGTCATACGATTCTCCGGGAAGCCCGGGAACTTCGTCTTCATCAACCACGCCATTTCCGTTTTTATCCAACTCCTTTTGGCTCAGTGCGCTATCCGCATCGATGACAAATGCGAGCGTATTGGGATCATCCGTCTTTCGCATGATGTATGCATACAAAATCATGTCATCGCTCATGCGAACATGCCTCATTTGATTCAAAAGCGCCTTGAACGCGGGCGAACCGACATCATCTTCGCCTCTCACAGCCGCAACGAGTTCGGGGTCGATAATGTGCGATGCAACCGTCGCCGTCGTACGGAGGTGATCCTTCAATTCCTCCTGCATGATCGCCTGGCCGCGCGTGAAAAAATACAGTCCGAGCGCGGATGCACTCGCGAGCACCACGACGGGAACCAGAACGAATCGGATCCGCTTCCAGAAGCCTGCGATCGTATGTTTCGGACTCATTTTGTTTTCTCCTCATTATAGCAGAAAAAGGCATCCTTTGCACCACCTTGGAATGCCCAATATCATCGTTATTCCTTGCTGAAATCGCCTAACTTAGCGATTCGCACCGGGTGCTTCAGTTTCCTCATGGCCTTCGCTTCTATTTGGCGGATGCGCTCGCGCGTGACGCCGAACACATGTCCGCATTCCTCCAGTGTGTATGGGACGCCATCACCGAGTCCGTTTCGCAAAATGATGATCTGGCGCTCTCGGGAATTGAGCGTCTTCAACATTTGACGCATTTTATCGCTCAAGTTTGCCAAATCGCTTTCCGCCAATCCGGACGTATTTGCTTCTGCCTCCGGAACAATGTCCCCGAATCGCTGCTCGCTTTCCTGGCTGCCGAAAGGAGAATCCATCGAGATCATGTTCGTACTCATATGCATGACCTTCTCCGCTTCTTCCACTTTGATGCCGACGGCCTTCGCGACTTCCTCCATTGTCGGCTTCCTTGCCAATCGCTGCTCCAAGTCATTGTGCACCTTCCTCAATTTTCCGACGAGACCGTGCATGTGCACCGGAATGCGGATGGTGCGGGACTTATCCGCGATGGCACGGGTGATCGCCTGGCGAATCCACCAGGTGGCATACGTCGAGAATTTGAAGCCGCGTTCGTGTTCGTACTTGTCCACGGCGCGCATGAGGCCGGTGTTTCCTTCGGAGATGACATCCATGAACGAAAGCCCCCTGTTGCGGTACTTTTTCGCGATCGATACGACGAGTCGAAGGTTCGCCGCGGACATTTTCCTGCGCACTTCCAAAAGGTCGAACTCGGGCCCGCGCAGGCTTTCCATCATGTGCGCGAACTCGTCCGCCATCGCTTGGGCGGCTTCTTCCTCGTTGGCATTTTCATCCTTCGCCATGAAATTCGTTTCCCTCTTCAGTTCATCGTGGATTTCCAGGAGGCGATCCTGCTTGATGCCCGATTCGCTGAGCAGGACGGCGATCTTACCGGACCTGTACTCGATTTCCCGTTCGATCTTGGCACGGAGCCTTGACTCCGGAGAAAGTCCGCGGAGACGAAACATCTCCGACTCATTGGTCTCGATGAGTCGTTTGGCGGTGGGCAGGTTCGCGGCGATCAGCAGGCGCATCTTTTCCTTCTGCGCCACCTCGTCGTTCGGCACGTCGACGATCGTATCGAAACGCTCGTCTCCGTTGAGCGCCCCCTGCACCAGCCCGAAAAGTTTTTTCTGGGCGGGAAGGAAAGACAGCAGCTTCGCGTTGTATTCCGAACGCCGGTCCTCGATCGTTTTCGCAAGTTCGATTTCCTCCTGCCTGCTCAGCAAGGGCACCCGTCCTATATCGATGAGATATTGGCGCACGGGATCGTCGACCAAGGACGTATGATCGCCGGGATCAGCGTAACGACCGGAGTAGTCATCC
Source organism: uncultured Candidatus Peribacteria bacterium (assembly GCA_964624905.1). Classification (GTDB taxonomy): domain Bacteria; phylum Patescibacteriota; class Gracilibacteria; order Peribacterales; family Peribacteraceae; genus CAZRVH01. The sequence continues at coordinate 36,377 of CAZUYK010000005.1, read as the reverse complement.
AATTCGTCATTTTCCTCCTCTTCTTTTTCTTTCTTCTTCCCCCTTTTTTTCGACCCATCGGAAAAATCGTCGTCTCCGGCATACAGACGTACGATCTGCTCTTCGTCGTCGGGCTGGTCAAAATCCAGGGAAGCGAGTGACATAGCAGCACTTTATAGTCCTTTGTTGCGTATACAGCAAGATTTCCCCGTCTTTCAAATCCTGCTATCCTGCTGGCCACTTCCTCGATCATCCATGAAAAACCTTACGACGGACCAACTTAGGCAGGAATTCCTTGATTTCTTCAAGTCCAAGGGCCACGCCATCATCCCGGGCGCACCGCTGGTTCCGGAGAACGACCCGACCGTGCTCTTCACCACGGCGGGCATGCATCCGCTCGTCCCCTACCTCATGGGCGAGAAGCATCCGCAAGGAAACAGGTTGGCAGACGTGCAGCGCTGCGTGCGCACCGGAGATATCGACGAAGTCGGCGACAGCACGCACCTCACGATGTTCGAAATGCTCGGAAACTGGTCGCTGGGAGATTACTTCAAGAAGGAAGCGATCGAGTTCAGCTTCGAATTCCTCATCAAGGTGTTGGAAATCCCGTTGGAAAAATTCGCGGTGACGTGTTTCGAGGGCGACGCCGACGCACCGAAGGACGAGGAGTCCGCGGCCGTGTGGGAAAGCCTCGGCGTGCCGCGCGAACGCATCGGATTCCTGCCCAAGGCGAAGAACTGGTGGGGACCCGCTGGTCAGACGGGACCGTGCGGACCGGATACGGAGATGTTCTATTGGGTCGGCCCCAGCGATCTGCCGCCTCCCGGAAGCAATCCCGCGAACGATGATCCGAACTGGATGGAAATCTGGAACGACGTCTTCATGCAGTACAACAAGAAGGAAGACGGCACGTTCGAACCGCTCGCGCAGAAGAACGTCGATACCGGCATGGGACTGGAGCGCGTGGCCGCGGTGCTGCAGGGGGTGGGCAACGTGTATGAGACCGACAAGCTTAGGCCGATCCTGGAAAGCATCGTGCCTTCCGATCTGCGCATGGACGATACGGACGAAGGAAAGATCGTCACGAAGCACGGCCGCATCGTGACCGACCATATCAAGGCTTCGGCGTTCATGATCGCGGACGGCGTATTGCCGTCGAACGTAGACCAGGGATACGTACTCAGGCGCCTCATCCGACGCGCGATTCGCTCGCTGCGCTTCCTCTATATAGAACGAGACTCGGATTTCCAAACGACGAATTACTGCTCCCGATTTGCCCGGACGATCATCAACGCGTACGCGGACACCTATCCGCACTTGAAAGCAAAGGAAACGGAGATACTCGCGGCGTTCGACAAAGAAGAACAGCAGTTCAAAAACACCCTGCAGGAAGGACTGAAGCACTTCGACAAACTTACGTCCTCCATGTCGGGCAAGGCGATCGACGGCCCCACCGCGTTCCATTTGTACGACACGTACGGCTTCCCGATCGAACTGACGCGCGAACTCGCAACCGACCAAGGATTCACGATCGACGAAGAGGGATTCAAGAAAGCATTCGAGGAACACCAGGCGAAGAGCCGCGCCGGCGCCGAGCAGAAGTTCAAGGGCGGGCTCGCCGACAACTCCGCGGAGACGACGAAGCTCCATACCGCGACCCACTTGCTCAACGCCGCGTTGCACCGCGTGCTGGGCAACCACATCGGACAGAAAGGAAGCAACATCACGTCCGAACGCCTGCGCTTCGACTTCAACCACACCGACAAGATGACGCCGGATCAAATCAAGGAAGTGGAAGACCTGGTAAACGAAGCGATCAAGGCGGACCTGCCCGTGACGTTCCACCTTTCCACGGTGGAAGGCGCGAAGGAAGAAGGGGCGATCGGCGTGTTCGACGACCGCTACGGCAGCGACGTGAAAGTCTACGTAATGGGAGACCCCTCGGCGAAAGTGGCGGGTACGGGAAAGGTCGGCGACGGCCCCGTGTTCAGCAAAGAGATTTGCGGAGGACCGCACGTGGCGCGCACCGGCATGCTTGGCAGCTTCAAGATCCAGAAGGAAGAGAGCTCGTCTGCCGGAGTGCGACGTATCAAGGCGGTGGTCAGCGGCGGCCCCGCGGAGATCGACAACGCCGGCGAAGCGAACTAAAAAATGGAGGACGACTGCGTGCAGTCGCCCCCCTGGCGTTGGATCGTCGCCCTTCCGGGACGACGGAAACCTAACGAACGAATCCCCGTTCCGGTGATGAGCCGAAGACGTAGCCGAACCAAAGGAAGAACATTCCTTTGAACAGGCAATACCAGAAGCCCGAGATCATCCCCGTCTCGGGAACGATCTCCGTCGGCGGCCAATTCGTTTGCCCCGGAAGCGTCAAACCGAAGTAGAACGCCAATCCGAAGCACACGAGTGCAGCGAACAAACAGAACAACGAAAGCCTAGGCATCGGACGGTCTCCTGAAGGAACGAGGAAAAAACGATATGCATATTTTACCCATATTCAAAATTCCGTCAAAACATCGGGAAGGAAGATGTACACCTCTTGGGCCAAGATCTGTACACTGCCTTCGTGAAACGCCTCGTTTCCTCGATCGGCTTTGCATTGGCCATGTTGCCGTCGCTCTGCCATGCGGAAACCACGATGACATGGGACTTCCGGAAGCCGGAAGCGGTGATGCCCGTCGTGGACGGACTGACGACGGTGGAGAAAACCGCGGAAGGATTGCACATCAAGACGTTCCAGGACGGATTGATCGGATGGCAGAATCCCCCGCTGCAGAAAACCGACGCCGTGTACCTGTACGTGAAAAACGCGTTGCCGGCGGAAGCGGCGTTCATGTGGCAGCCGACCAACGGCGCACCCGGGGATTTATTGCAGTTGTTCTTCACGTCGCCGAAAACGGAGACGTTCGAGCGCGTCGTAGTCATTCCATCGGACTATCCCCAGTGGACCGAGAAGACGACGGTGATCGCGTTCGGATTCCCCGCGGATACGGACATGGTCATCCAGAAAGTGGAATGGAAATCCTGGAGCGCGTCGGAAAAATTCATGACGGCCATCAAGAGCATGTGGACGTTCGACGTCCTGAGCCAGTATGGCATCAACTTCCTGTGGGGGCCGCTCTTCACGACGAATCCCGCGACGCTGGAAACGATCTACGACGGACTTCCTCCGAAAGGAGTGTCCGGCATGCGCGTCGTCTACGCGGCGCTCATCGTCGCGTTGATCATCGCCGGAATCTTTTTCCTGATGGACCGCAAGAGACGCGCGATCCTGACCGTCGTCGTGACCGTTGCCGGTTTGTGGCTGATCCTGGATGTACGCATGGGCGCGGAACTTCTGTCGTACGCGATAACCGACATTCGTTCCCCGGAATTCCGAACGCTGTCGGACGTGCCGTCCATCACCGAACGCACCGACGCATTGCTCTCCGGACTCGATGCGACGTCGGTCGTTCTTCTGGAGCCTCCCGGAAACGTCTACGTCGCGCACACCCGCCTGAAACTCTACCCGCTGGATGTCACGCCGTATTCGGAAGCATTGAACGTCCGCCCCAAGCGGGCATGGCTCGTGCTGCACCGGCCGGACATTCGGTTTGAGGACGGAGTGGTGAAGACGGAAACGGGACGGGCGCTGTCATCTCCCGGCAAGGTAATCGAACGATTCGAAAACGACTCCTTCCTCTTCCTGGAACAATGACACTCCCGCTGATTCTCTTCGGCCTGCTTATCCCCACGATCAACGGGTGGCAATTGCTGGGACTGCTGCAGGGCAGAACTCCCGTTCTGTTCGCCGCGGAACGCGTGGCACTGGGATTCTTACTCGGTATGACGATCGCGATGTTCGTCACATTTTGTATACATATTTTGTTCGGATTTTCCCTCTCATTCTACACGTTCTTCGCGATTCAATTCCTCGCCATCGTAGTAAAGGGAATCGCGATGTATGTGCGGAAGATACCGTTCTTCGAAGTGCGGGTGAACTTGGATGACGCCACCGCATTCGCGACTCCCGTGAAGATCCTGATCGGAATCCTGGCTGCCTGGACGATCGTGAAGATCGCCGTTCTGGGGACCACGTTCCTCTTCCTGACCCCGACGTTTTTCGACGACACCGTGGACAACTGGAACTTGCGCGCGAAAGTCTTCTACCACGAGCAGGCCATCGAGCTGCTGCTGCCGGGCCATGGCGATACGCCGGCGGAAGTCAGTTCGTACCCCCCGACGGTACCAATGGCAAAGGCATGGATGGCGACCGTAGCCGGGTGGAGCGATCCCGTTGTGAATGCGGTACATCTGGCGTGGTTCCTCTCCGCTCTGACGCTTCTTTATTACGCACTGCGCAGATATGTGTCCCGCGCATGGTCGATGTTGGGGATGTACGTTGCCGTGAGCATGCCGCTCTACCTGATGCACGGAACCAACACCTACGCGGACATCTTCATGGGAACGCACGTATTCGGGGCGGTCATCCTGTTCTTCCACGCGGTACGCGCTCCGGATGCGGCGATGCGCAAGGCGTTCCTGAGGATGGGAGGCGTGGCGACGGCTCTGTTGCCGTTCACCAAGAACGAAGGACTGCTTCTCTTCTTCCCTCCGATCATTCTGATCGTCGCCGCCTATCTCTTCATGGAACGAAGAAACATGACGGCGAAGGAGATTTCACGGATAGCCCTTTGGTACGCCATTCCCGCGATACTCGTCCTTGTGCCTTGGATCGCCTACAAGTACGCGAACGGACTCACGTTCGGAAACGCGAAAGCGGTCGGCGACCTGGCGTTCGGTTGGCAGAAGGGGGTTTTGTACGCCGTCATGGTGAACACGTTCTTCGAAGGAAACTGGAACCTGCTCTTCCCGGTCTTCGCGGCATTGCTCGCCATCCGATGGCGCACGGCATTCACGATGCTCCTTCCTCTCACGGCCCTTTTCCTTATCGTGTACCTGGGACAGATCGCCATTTATCTCTTCACGAGCGTATCGATCGAAGCGATCAAACAAACGGGATATGCGCGGGGTATCATCCAGCTGATGCCCGTTGCCGTGTTCCTGACGATCATGCTTTTGAAAGACGCGTATGCTCGCGTGCAGGAGAGCGATGCGCTTGCGCAGTGAAGACAATTTCATCCTCGTACCGTGACCGATGACGCGGATCGGGCTATAGTGCGCGTATACTTTTTCGCATCCCATGCATTCCTACGTCGCCTATCTCGGTCACCATCCGTCCATCAGCCTCGCCGAACTCCACGCGTGCATCCCCGACATGAAAGTGACGCGCATGCTGGGCTCCTCCATGGCGTTTTTCGACTCCGAAGCGGAGCTCTCGCAGAAGCATTTGAACACGTGGGGTGGCACGTTCATCATCGCGAAGAAGATCTCGGAGAACGCATCCGCGCTGAAGGACATCCCGCAAATCATCTGCGACCAGACGGCCAACGTGAAAGGAAAGGTGACCTTCTCGCTGCGCTCGTTCAATATTCCCGCGTCGAAAGTGCGGGAACTGTACCGTGACGGAAAGAACGCGCTGAAGAAGAAAGGAGTCCCCTGCCGGTACATCGGCACGGAGAAAAAGCCCGCCGCGACGGTCCTGCTGCACAAGACGAACATCGTCAGCGGAAAGGAAGGCGTGGAGATCGTGATACTCGGTGACGATGACTTCCTGTGGATCGGCCGCACGGTGGGTGCCCAGGACCCGGATGCGTACACGAAGCGTGACATGACGAAACCGGTCCGCGACACGCGCGTGGGGCTCCTTCCGCCCAAGCTGGCGCAAATCCTTCTGAACTTCGGCGAATACCTGGCCAACGACGGCAAGGAGAAGAAACTCAAGAAGCTCACCGTCCTGGATCCCTTCTGCGGAACGGGCGTCATCCCCATGGAGGCGTTGCTGCGCGGATGGGACGTGCTCGGATCGGACGCGTCGCTGAAGGCCGTGAACGGATGCGAGAAAAACCTGGACTGGACCCGCAAGGAGTACGGCATCCTGAAAAAAGACGTGGCCAGCACGGTATGGAAACAAGACGCGACGAAGGCATTTGAGCTGAAGGAATTGCCGGACGTCATCGTGACGGAAACGACGCTCGGCACCGCGTTCGCGGACCGGCCGGCAGCCAAGGATGCGATGAAGGCGCGTACCGAAGTGGAGGAGATCGAAACGGGATTCTTGGAAAACGTCGCGGCGACCCTTCCCGGGGTTCCCGTCGTTTGCACGCTCCCCGTCTGGTTCCCGAAGGCGGGACCCTTGTTCATCGAAAAAACATGGAAGAAAATCCATGACATCGGCTTCCGCCCCATCCTTCCGGCCGGCGTGAACCCGCACCATCCCGAACGCCTCAGCATGCTGTATCACCGGCCGGACCAGAGCGTCGGCCGTGAGATCGTACTGCTGAAGCCCATCAAGAAATAACGGGAACCATCCATGGATAGCATACGCACCGTGCTTCGCCGGCATCGAAAGGACCTGAAAGAGTACTTCGTGCTCTTCGGGAAAACGGCCGTGGCCGTATCCGTGGTCCTTCACATGGCCGCCGTGCTCGCCTTCTCCGTCCCATCGGCCGCCTCGGGATGGCTGGTGTCGTACCTTCGCGATACGGTGAACCCTCAGTTGGGCCCGTACCTTCTCATGACCAGCCAGTGGCAGGAGTGGAACCTCTTTGCGCCGGACCCCCAGCGCCAGGTGCGCACGTTCGCCATGGATAGGGAAGACGGCGTGCGTTGGAAGACCGTCGCATCGTTCGGACCCGGCGCGTTCCCCTGGTGGCGCCATGCGACGTACGCGAAGCTTCTGCCTGCGGTCCTTATGAAAGAACGCCTGGATTACGATGTGTTCCGCGAACGCTTCCTGCAAATCCTGTGCAACGACCTCGGCTTGGTACCGAACACGATGGTGCGCTTGCGCGAGAACATGGAGATCATCCCGTACACCGATACGCATAAATCCGATGCATGGTGGGATGCACAGGATAATCCCGTGGACACCACCGTCATCCACATCACCAATTGCTACGCCTTCTTCCGATGAACTTCCTGCAACGCATCAACGGCTTCTTCTTCGCCCGGTCGTCCGCTTCGGGGATCGGCGCGATGCGCATCGCATGGGCGGGCGTGGCGCTGCTGTTCTTCCTGTCCCAATTCCAAGACGTCACCATGTTCTACAGCGACGAGGGCATCATGCCGCGTGCGTTCCTAGACATCGTCGCGCGAGACTCATGGTATTTCACGGTCCTCGGCTTCACGGGCGATCCGTCCGCGGTTTTTGCCATCTACCTGACCCTCCTGCTGAGCTTGCTTCTTAGCATGCTGGGGGTATTGCCCCGCCTCACGACGATCGTCAGCTTCCTTCTCATGGCATCGTTCCATGAACGAGATATGTACGTGCTGGGCGGCGGGGACACGGTGTTGCGCGCGATCGGATTCATCCTGTGCGTCAGTCCTGGCATCCGAGCTCTTTCCTTGTCGAGGGCGTGGGAACAATGGAAGCATTGGAAGACGACGCGCTCGTACCTGAAGCCCGTGACTGCCTACGCGTGGACGTACCGGTTGGTCCTGTGGCAGGCGCTGGTGATTTACCTCATGTCGCTGTGGTGGAAACTCCTCGGGTCCACGTGGAACGCCGGCACCGCGGCGGAGATCGCGTTGCATCACCCCCTCTTCTCGCGCTGGCCCGAATTTTCGGAACACCTGCTCCCTGTCCTTCCTCTTATCACGCACGCCACGCTGCTCTTTGAACTGGCATGGATCATCATGCTGTTCCCCAGGCAATGGAGGGCGATCCCCGTGAAACTGTTAATCCTCGCACTAGGCGTTCTGTTCCACCTCTCCATCCTCATCCTGATGGATGCAGGCAGTTTCTCCCTCGCGATGATGGCGCTGTACTGCGGACTCCTACGCGAGGAAGACATCGCGTGGATAAAGCGCGCGATCAACCGTCGCAAGACGCGCGTCGTGACGCTGTACGACGGGCATTGCGGACTCTGCCTGCGCAGCATGTTCACACTCTCGCTCTTCGACTGGCTGAAGAGAATTTCCTGGAAGGACCTGCACAACAAAGCAGTGCAGAAGAAGGAAGCCGCCGACCTGAAGCCGGCAGCCCTGAAGAGGGAAATCCATGTCCTCATCGGCAAAGACGTCTACCGTGGTTTCTTCGCCTTCCGCGTGCTCACCTGGCACCTCCCCGCCCTGTGGATTCTGACCCCCTTCCTGTACGTACCGGGCGTTCCATGGATCGGAAAGCGCGTTTACGCCGTAATTTCGGCCAGGAGGGCGGTTTGCAGGCATGGACAATGCCAGTTGTGAGGAGGATCTTTTCTTGCGTATAATCGACCAGCCGTTTAGGATAGCGCGGCTGATCTTTCTATTAAATGAAACAACACGCGTCGAACGAGGGCTTTGCCCGAAGTGCAGACGCACCTTGCCGGAAGGGTAGCCCATGAAGGGAAACCCGGAGGGTTGCCTTTCATGCCTACGTATTCCCCGATAGCTCAATGGTAGAGCATCTCGCTGTTAACGAGAGGGTTCTTGGTTCGAATCCAAGTCGGGGAGCCATATCTTCCTTATTAAAATCAGGTCTCCCGCTGAAGCATTCCTAAGAGAAATAAGATTTTCGTTCAAAAGCGCGATAATGGCTTTTGACGGGACTGCCTTGGTTATCTCTTGTCCCGCAATATCAAAATATTCCCAAAACACCGTCAGGTACATCTTTTTCACTTCTGGTGAAGATTTCAGATAGGCATAAGGCAAGTTACGCGCAAGTTTCACTAATGCTACGAATAGCTTGGAATTATCCTTGCGGGTGCTTTCGATTTCAGCGATACGAAGTTTTGCAGTACGCATCTCTGCCTCGATACGCTTATGGTTACGCTCAAATACTTCATCGCTAATAAGGCCGTCACCTAGTTTTATTTCATATGTTTGACGCTGTTTTTCCAATCGTTTCATCTCTGCATCTAGCCTATCCTTTTCCTTATCGTTATGACCATGCATCTCGGTCAGAACGGTCTTTGCGCGTTCGACTACCTCCTGCATAACATCAGGGCTGAGGACAAATAAACCGAAAAAACTCTCTACTTGGCCTTCGATAGTCAGCATATCCGCGCAGCCACCTCTATTAGAGTGGTAGGCAGGGTCTTTCTTTGGACGTATACAACGATAGTAATCGTAACGCTTACTACGCCCTGTGGCGCATTCACCAGTTATCTTGTCATAGCCGCACATTCCGCATCTTAAAAATTTCTTCAGAAAGAACTTAGCGTGGTTCTCAGGTATGCGCTTCCTGCTGGAGTGATGTCCATGCTCCGATAGAACCGCCCTGCAACGAGCAAACAACGTGTCATCTATTAATGGCACATGCTCACCATCAATTACCTCTCCTTTGCATCTGAGTTTTCCAATAAAAAATGGATTTTTAATAATTTGCTCGATAGTACTTCGCTGTAAAAGATTGCCACTCTTAGACCGCAAACCATCCGCATTGGCCCTCTCTGCAACTTCCGGTAGAGAAAACTGCCCTGTCGCATAGTCCTCAAAGACACGCCTCACTTTTGGCGCAGCATCAGGATCAAGTTCAACATGACCACGGTCAGGGTTATCTATCGTGCCCCTATTTACATTGTTATAGCCAAGTGGAGCCTTAAATGTTGTCAGCCCCTTCCTAACCATTTGTGCTGCCATATTCTTAACTTTACGCCCCGTGAGCCGTGACGAGTATGCAGCTACGAGAGACACAATACCTCCCTGCAATAGTCCCTCTATCGAATCATTTATCCCCGGCTGGTTCATGGATAGCAATATAATCCCTGCATCATTTAAATCTTTTAAAATTAATTGGTAATCGAGTTCATTACGGGCAAGGCGATCCACGTCCTGAACTACAAGGGCAACCTGTGCATCTGGTCGGCTCTTCTTACAGGTAATAACAGCATCGATTGCACGCTCTAGTTCATCTCTTCCCAACATCTTGGTTGCAGTCTTTGCCTTGTCTTCAAATACCTCCAGTACCTTGTAGCCCTCACGTTCTGCATAAGCAGTAAGCATTGGCTTTTGCTCCTCCATCGAACGACCTTCGTCTAACTGACGAACGGAGGAAACCCGACAATATGGGAAAGCAAATTTTTCCAAGGTGCTGAAGGTATTGCAGCATCATAACATTTGGCTTAAATAAGCCAAAAAATGCATATTTCACTAATCTATTAAAACAAAGCAGCGATGCTCATCATTCGATGGATTTTTAGATATATAACTCGACATCGCCTGAATGACCTCTCTTAATTGAGGTATTTTGTCATATGCCCCTAATTCAATTTCTTTCTCTAAAAAGCGAATGCTACCTGGATACAACACTAGTAATGCGCGATCTTCTGTGCCGCATTCATCAAGGAATACATCACAAGCACCGCGATGCAAATTCTGAGCAATAGTTGGAGGATGCCCCTTCCCTAAAAATATTTCTTTGCTCCGGTTAATAGTAAATTTGGCTGGGTGGAGTTTCATGGCAATGAAGAAAGGAAATGAAAATGATGAAATAAAACGAGGATTAATCTCTGAATGTCCTAGCGAATAAAATGCTGAACTGCATTCAAAACACTAGGACATTCAAAGATCAGGATTATTTAACTGTCATGAGCCGCCTCGTCATTGGATACCTTCAGTTCATCTATAATAAACTTAGGCATTTTTTTCTCCTTTGAGAGAGCGACGAGATACAATTTATCAGTTTCGCTATCTCGGAAAATTCCAAGAGTGGCCCGCGTAGGGCTTATCCTTACAGGCACGAGTTTCATTGCGACTTTTTGGCCATCATCTTCGTGAAGAAATTCAATGTGGTTAAGCTGTGGACCCGATTCAGTACTCATAAAAAATAAAAAAGGAGATAAAATACCCAGGCCTGGGATCACCTTTATCTCATAAAAAATCCAATTTTCTGACCTACTACATACCTAGTAAGTAGTAGTCTCTGGGTGGTATTTATTTCCATTTTTACCGCTTGATATCAAAATATCTGTTCCAGAATGCCCCTTGAATAGGGGGAACGATATAATTTGTCACGGAAACGAACGTAGGATCAACGCAGATAAAGAATTGAAGGAAAGATAGGCAAAGAACCCTTACGTAGTTTATAGGGCATTTCCCGAGGTAGATTATAAGACGATTTCGCTCAGGTGCGTCACTTTTTTAAAATGCACACCGTCTAGTTGTTCAAAGTGACGCGTACCGCATCTAATTTTCATATCCTCCTGCACACGCAGATCATCGACATCAAGCGACGACTTTGTTTCAGCCACGAAGTACACCCGTTCATCCTTTTCAAAGACAATCGCCCAGTCAGGGTTATAGCTGCCGATAGGCGTATCAATTTTGAACCAGCCCGGCAACTTCACGTAGAACTGCACGTCGGTACGGCTCTCCAAGTCCTTGGCAAACTGTGTCTCAACATCGGAATCTATTTTTACGTAGTCGTACAATGTCTTCTCCTGCTGTTGTACTTTCACCATATCTTCCAAGTAGCCTTTCAGTTCTGCGTTCTCAAAACGTTCCATCGCCCAATGATCATCCGCTATTTTTTCATATTTGATTCCATCAACCATCATACCTCGCAGAATCCTATTGATCTCCTGCACGGCTGCATCCATAAATTGCTGAGGATTCTTCAAAATGTCGGCGGTTTTGCCAGATTCCAGAATAATCCGACAAATCGTGTCCTTTGTGAGGAGTGTTTTGTCTTGAATGTAACTGAGCACATCGGGAATACCACTGATCTTCGCTTCAACCGTGCGTTCGTCTACGTCGCGGAACTCAGTGCCGACACCTTTTGAGCTCATGGTGATCGCGCCCTTCAAGTAGCGAATCTTGGGGGCTGTAAATTCTTTGGCTGCAATGGCCTTTGCTGCATCAGTAATTAGCGTCTCAGTGTCATAGCTGACCTGATAACGCGTTTTGTGCTTGATACGCTCCCATAGAGCTTTGAAGTTTTCATCGAGTTTGTAGCCCTTTTTGAGCGTAATCTCAGTGCGTTTTTTGGCATCTTTGATACGACCGGCGAAATTCACGCCACAATCCTGCTCTATTTCGGTCTGTAAGCTCTTGGCAAAGTCCTCGTAGCTCTCATTTGCTGTCACCGTGAGTACGTTTAAATCACGATCATAGATGCGCTGTCCGTCTTGATTCACGGGAAGACGCAGACCACGGCCGATTTCCTGACGTTTCTTCATGTCTGAGCGCGTTTCATTAAGAGTACAAATCTGAAACACATTCGGATTGTCCCACCCCTCACGTAGCGCGGAGTGAGAGAAAATAAAGCGCAGCGGTACATCCGAGGACAACAATTTTTCTTTTTCCTTCATGATAAGGGCGTATGTGTCGTCATCGTCTTTGGTCGTACCATTGGTATCTTTAAGGATTCCCTTTTTATCTTGGGAGAAGTATCCGTTATGCACATCTTCAACCGCATACGGAATCAGCCCTTTATATTGAGGACGACTGGCAACCTCTTTGAATATTTCCTCAAACCACAGCGCGAATTTTCCCTTTGTTACAGAGTTGTCATTGTACTCTCGGTAATTCGACACACGATCCACAAAGAACAGTGAAAGCACTTTGATTCCTTTGTCGCGCAGACTGCGTTCCTTGGCGAAGTGTGTCTCAATGGTCTTTTGAATCTGTAGGCGCATGATAGCCTCGCGGTTGCCTCCTTGGGTTTTCCCGATTTCAAGGGTGTTACCGTTGCTGAACGTGATCGTCTGCAATTTCACGTCAACAGATGCGATGCTGTAGCCGTCACGGTACACCTCGCGTTCGTTGCTGAGTTTATACAGGTCGCTCTCGGTCATACCCTTGGGACTCTTGCGGATGCTCACAGTTTTACGTTTGATGCCATCGGGAGTGTTCACGTCGATTTCGAGCTTAATACTGATAGAATTCTTAGCCGACGACACGCTAATCAATTTTACATATGCGTCGTTCATCCCGCCTTCGTCGATCACGCTATCAACCTCAATCTTTTTCACGAGTCCCAAGTCATATGCCTTTACAGGATCGAGGCGATAGACGAGGTTGTATTGGTTCTTATGGGTTGCGGAATAGCGCAGAGTGCAAAGCGGATTCAGGTTCGCAATAGCTTTCCGGCGGATGTCTGTCTCCATATTCTGTGGCTCATCTACAATCACGATAGGATGGGTCGCCTTCACGAACTCAATAGGAACACCCCAGTCACTATTCTGATACATGATATTCGTATCCTCCTTGGCAAAGGAATCAATATTAATTACAAGTAATTGCAGAGCGTTGGTTGTAGCAAACTGTTTGATCTGGCCGCGTTTCTTCGGGTCATACACACGGAAGTCCATTTCGGGCTTATCGTAGAGCGTATCGAAGTGTTCCTTGGTGATTTGTAGGTTCTTCAATACGCCTTCTTTAATAGCGATGCTCGGTACGACGATAACGAATTTCTTAAAGCCGTATCGCTTATGCAATTCGTGGATGGTGCGGAGGTAGACATACGTCTTGCCCGTACCTGTTTCCATTTCCAAGGAGAAATGCAAACCTTCGGCGAGGCGAGTCTCTTGTTTGGCTGGTAATGTCAGCGGTAAAAAGAACCCACTTGTTACGTCCGATTTTTCAATGCCGTTACGTTCCTGCACGGCGTGAAGGTTCTGCACGATGCTCGATTGATCCAGCACAAGGTTGTTGCCAATAAGCAAATTACCGTCGAGTTGCAATTGCCCTGACGGTTGTGCCATTTGCAGCTCAAAGTCGCCCTTGGCAAGTGGCTGGCCTTCAAAGAGGTCGGCAATCGCATTGATCGCGTCGAGCTGATACGCCTGTGAAGGGTCGAATTGGAGCTTCATGATGATTTATGCCTAACAATGAATTTGGCTCTTTCCAACAATTCATCAAACGTAATTATTTCCGGACTGAGAGTTTTTTTTCTTAATAACTCAAATGATGCGAGTTTGTCCATATCAATCATCTCATTGTTTCCTTCTTGGAATAATTGTTTAAGATTACCGATAATTAAATATGATTTTGGTTCGATACCGTATGCATATTCGCCGGTTTCTTTTCCTTCTCCATCTTTAACAGCCAAACGAATACGTTTGATCGTTTCATATGCTGCCACATGAGATTGCGCTATTCCTTCTGTTAAATCCGCATGGGCTTTCCAACTCGCGATTCTGGCTTTGGTTAATAAATTTGAATCTGGGGTCTTTATCTCAACCAAACATAGAGAATCAATGAAACCTTTGGCTCTCAATATTGCATCGGGCTTAATTCCTTTATTGGAATAATCTGACCCCCTAAGTACGTGTTCAAGTTTTTCATCACTCAGTGGGGCATTGAAAACAAAATCTAAACAATATCCAAATATCCACGTATTGTTTTCAAAGAAGTGTTGCCACACACATTCGTCACCTTCTTTTTTAAGTTCCCATTCTTTCTTTTTTTCTTGAACGTATTCAGGACTCATTAGCATTTTTTCAAACATTGCTAGTTTGGATTTTTTATCAGCAATATTTTCAATATCTCCCAGCCCAACCATGCTTTCATGTTCAAGAAGCTCCTTCAAACAATTAAAGCCTTTTTCGGTTTGTAATGCTGTAAATAATTTCTCGCGAAAATTAGGATCATCGATTTGAAGTGTTAACTCAATCCTTTCCTTTCCTAAACTGGGTAAATCCAATTGAGAGATAAATTCCAAAAAGTGTTTTAATTTAGCAAAACTGAACGATGTCATATCCAAAGTTCTTGCACTCAGTGGATCCCACGCACCATCTTTTTTTACCAGTCGAGTTAACTGAATACTTTGAATATCTTCTTTGGCTTTGATCAATTTAACCTTTAAGCCTATGCGTTCATTTATTTCAACAACATCGTCTACATAATCAGTGGCTACATTAATAAATTTACCGGAACCATTCCTAAATGGATCAACTCTAAGTTGGTTTGCTTTATAGCCAGCCAGATACTCTTCATCAGTAGGGTTAGTTCCGAACATGATTAAATAACGCGGAAATCAATCTGTGCGGCTTCCATTTGAAGCGCAGTGTTCGTCTTTAATTGATCGTTGCCCTTGAACGCACCATCAAGACAAATGACTTTCTGCGGCTTCAGGGCAATCACAGCGTCAGCCAATGGCTGTGTCATTGCATCCTCCAAGCACACAACCAGTTTACGTCCATCGAGTACGTAATACTTTTTATCATCGACCTTCTTCATCTCCACTGGTACGTTCAAATCCAATCCAGATTTCAGCATGAGTTCGTAGAGAACATTCTCCTGTGTGCTCTCAGTTTTAAGATTGTCGATGAACATATGCATCTGTTCAGCTAGCTCCTTTGCATTAGCAACATTATTGCGCCAAATTTTGAAATTACTTTCACTGTGTTGAAAAATTTTGATTCCATAATCAATATCAGCATTTGTCTCATCCTTAATCATCTGGCCTGCGCGACGGATTCGCTCTTTTGATATATCAGCAATTGTCTTAAATCCCGCTTTATATGCTGCGCTTTTTTCGTCGCATATTTCTGGTAATTGAATAG
>CAZUYK010000005.1:0-20858 GCA_964624905.1 uncultured Candidatus Peribacteria bacterium | reverse complement strand
CGTCGGTTTCCATCGTCTTCTGCATTGGCTTGCATAACCGCATGTGCAGTTGTTCCTGAGCCAGCGAAGAAATCCAGTACAACTGCCTCTTGCTGAGAATCGGTGCAGTACCTTATCAAGCGTTTCAAGATTTCAGAATCTTTGGGATTATTAAATATTTTGCCACCCATAAGCCTTCTAAGAGCTTTTACAGCAACCTGAGATTGTTTATATATACAACTAGGCATCACTTGCATTGCAAGCTCTTGGTCATCTGCATCCTCGTCTTCAAACTCTTCATCTTCATTAGTACCACCTAGCAATTCACCAGCGATTGGGTATAAATGTGCTTTTCTAAATGGGGGTTGAGTATGGTCATCTCTGAAAACCACAAGACCCAATTTAATCTGACGCAGCATTTCATCTTGTGTCGCGAAACCCCAACCACGCTCAGGTACTTTGCAGGGCTGTTTTGTCACCGGATGAATAACATCATAAGTTGGTCCGCCTCCGCCCGGCCATGAAATATCCCTATCTCTCCAAGGACCATATTCATCAACTCGACGATAGCGGTTTAGAGCTTTTGAGGGGTGATTTTTTGGAAGTTCTTTAAACCATTTCGAGAGTCCTGTTTCAATTTTTTCATTCTCAGACGCATACTCTTTTTTTAAGCTTTGATATATATCCCAAATTTCTTTCGCTCCTGGTTTCTCTTCGCGCCAAATTGTATTCGATTCACGAAGTACTGTCTGTGACTTTGCAAAAACAAGAATGTACTCATGTCCTACCGAAAAGAATTTGGCGTCGTTCTTTCGCCCTTTTTCCCAGACTAACTCGGCAATGAAGTTTTCCTCTCCATAAATCTCATTCATAATTATCCTTAAATTATGAATTTCATGGTCATCAATGCTCACAAAGATTACTCCATCGTCTCGGAGCAGATTACGGGCGAGAAACAGACGTGGATACATCATGGACAGCCAATTGCTGTGATAATGTCCATTATCCTTGCTGTTCTTTTGCCACATGGCATCACCAGTTATATGACCTTCTTCTTTGACACCAACACGCTCCATATATTCCTCTTGGGTTTCCTGAAAGCGGTCGGGGTAAATGAAGCTGTCATTACCCGTGTTATACGGCGGGTCGATATAGATCATTTTCACTTTGCCGTAATACGATTTTTGAAGCACTTTGAGTACTTGCAAGTTATCGCCTTCGATAAACAGGTTCTTGGTCGTATCGAAGTCCACGGATTCATCTCGTAAGGGCTTGAGCGTTGCAGTAGTTGGTTCTTGTATATGCTTGAAACAATCGTTTTTACCAGCCCATGAGAGGCCATAACGTTCGTTATTTGAATCAACTGATTCGCCAAGCGAAGTTTTCAATTTTTTAGGGTCGATCTTCCCTTCCGTGAATGCTTCCGGCAGCTTTTCTTTTAACCATTTGAGTAAATCCTCTTGGGTATTTGCCGATTGGCCATTCATTTTCATATCTTTAGTCATATATAAGCGGATTGTAGTGTATTTTTGGTGTTTTCCGAAGACGTTTTGTTATTTAGGTCGAACACAGGCATAACCTGTACCCGGCAAGGGTGCATGGATCTCCCATAACGTATTTCCGTAGCCCTCAGGCATTGCACGAACGTCTACAGCGAGCCCCATTGTCCTGCTTTGCCCCCTTTCATTCTGCTCCCACCTTTGTATGTCAGTCCAAAGGGATGTTGGGAAACTCGGATTTGGAAAATACGTTGCGATTAAATCCCGATGAATTTCAATCTCGTAAGGCGTTGGCAATTTCCCTCCACGTTCGGCGCAATCTAAAGCAGCATCAGCCTGCGCAACCCATGGGTATACCTCTTCTGTCTGGAGATAAATATAACAATATAAATCTGTGGAAAAAATGCAGGGGGCCGTTCGGATTGCAGAAGAAGAAGTTGCAGCTATCGGTTCTGATTGAGAAGTTGGATTTTGATCGCTTCCTAACACGCCAAAAAGCCATACAAGGAAGATAGGAAATCCAAATAATAGTGCGGTAAATCCTAATAGTCTTGAAAGTGGTGGGGTGGTATCCATGATGTTCATTATATGTAACAAAATGGAAAGGGTAAACTCCAATGCTAATAAAGAAGAGAATTGAGCAATGCCGACACAAGACATACGTCATTCGATTACTCGCCGCTTGAAGACATTGCGCCAGAAGCACGGGCTTACTCAGGAAGAAGTCGCCCGAAAGGCAAAGTGTTCTCTTCATTATATCCAAATCCTAGAGAGCAAAGAGCCGAGCAGCGTATCTGTCGTAACGCTGGAAAAAATAGCCAAGGCGTTCGATATGGAACTCTGGCAATTCCTGCGCTTCGAGTAATCAATACCTCATTAGCTCAATCTTGGCCTCCAAATCCTCCATGCGTTGCTGCGTGTAAATTTGAGTGGTTCGGATGGAGCTATGTCCCAATAGCTGTCCTAGACCAACAAGATCCCCCTGCGTACACTGCATAAAGGTAGTCGCAAAGGTGTGCCGGAGCATATGGGGATGCAGTTTCAATTCCGCACGTTTGCCATATTTGGCGATCATCTTTTGGATGGTTGCGTTCGTAATTGGAAATAAGCGGTCAATCGGTTTAGTTCGTTCCAAATAAATTTTCACTGCGTCGCGCACCGTCTGTCCAAGAGGGACAATACGAGATTTGTTGCCCTTACCGTTCTTAACCGTCACAGAACCCTTACGCTCTGTAATTTGAATATCAGAAACATGAAGTGCCGTTAGTTCGGAGAGACGCAATCCTGCACCGAGGAACAATTCGCAAATAGCCATATCGCGTGGTTTTTTCCTCAGTTCCACTTCCCTGAGGAATTTCCTGATCTGTTGAGACGTAAGGCTCTTAGGCTGAAGTGACTGCGAAGACAATGGTTTAATGCCCTTCGCTGGATTACTCGTGATCACCCCCTCTTCCACGGCACACTGAAGGAACTGACGCACCATGATAAGTCGGCGGTTCACCGTAGCAACGGATAGCCCTGCCTTGCGTGAATCATCCCGAAAGTCCGCGATGTCTCTCATCGCCACGCGTTGAAGGATTAGCTGCTCGCCGTTCTTTTCTTGATACCACTCGGCGAATGCCCTCAAATCAAAGAGGATGCTGCGCCGTGATGTTTCGGCATAGTCGCGTCCGGCAAGTTTGCTCAGGGTGCGGGAAATACTAGCATCGGTAGCAGTCAGGATATTTAGTGGAAATTCTTTCGGGAGATAATTGGTCGGAATCAGGGGATTTTCCATGCGATCAGGGGGGAGGAATTACACATAATGGTCATTTAGTGGAACGGTTTACAGCCAGCCCGAACCAAGGTGGAACGAGCTGAACCGTAGAATTATTTTTGAGTTTTGTTTTTTGCTGAGTGCAATTTTGCAAAATCATTAAGCTTCACATTTAACAACTTCTTGGCTTGCAACAGAGCATCCTGCTTATCGGATGCCATGAAGGGCTCCGTTTTTGCCCAGACGTAGGCATCCGCCCATGCCAACCAGTCGGCGGTCGTCTGTTTCCCTTGATCGTTTTTTTCAATAAATGCTTTGATGCGGAGGTTGCCCCGCGAGGTCACGAACCCAAACCAACGCTTTTTGGGCGATTCCGTTTTAGGCGTGGGAGGAGGGGTCTGCTTCGGAGAAAAGATATTTTTTAGTGCCGGTGCTGTAGGGATCGTGGGGTTCATATGGAATAAGGAAGGATGAAATAAAGAGAAGCCGATAGGTCAGGGCCAAGTCATTTGCGGCGGGTGAGGATGTCTGTCACGGTTTTGTGAAGTTCTGCATAGGGCAACGCATGGCTCGTTATGAAAAAAGAAGCAGCGCGTTGCCAGGGCAGTTTAGATTTACTGAAACCTCTGGCTTGTTCCTGCGTCTGCCATTTCAGTTCATCGAGCAGGCGAAGTTTTGCACTGATTCCAACTGTCTCCGAACCACTCTGTAGAGTGCGGCACAGCTCGTTCCACAGTGTGCGATGGATCTCGTCTAATTGGCCCAAAACTTTTAAAGTTTCTTTTTTCATAATTCGTAAATTGATTGATTTAATTTTTTAGCTTCTGCGCTGTTAGGCCAAGGCTATTTGGCCAATTTTTGTTTTATCCAATCGATTTTTTGCATCCTAATAGGCTTAGAAGGCCATAATTTATTAGGAAGGAGACATTGGATGGATGTGACATATAAAGGATATTTTATCCGACATTTCCATCTTCATACTTTGAATTTTCAGGTAATTTCAAATATTCATTCGGTACCAAGTGCTGGATATTTTTTCTAATTTCCATATGCCTTTTGCTCGGCTCGATATTCACTTTTTCTGAGTTGATTACATCGTCGATATGAATTTCATTTTCTTTAAGCAACCATGTAAGCGTCCATTTTGTTTGTTTTCTTTCCGTTTCAGCCATGAAGTATTTATTATGTTCGCAAATCCACATAGCCTCTGCGATATTCTCAAAAGGCATTGTTTTTAGGGCAGCGGCAAATTTATTAGACACTTTCCCTGTATTCAAAATCCATCTCCCTCTTAATTCTGAGAAAAGCCATAGCAAAATGTTTGATCTTTGTTCGATAGACAAATCTCCAGCATTGGAAGCATTCTGAATAATACTTTCAGCTTCGGCCTTACTCTCTGTCCAATGAACATGATCAGCATCATCCGGGGAGGGGGCTTTGCTCCCTCTACTGTCTAAGTTTTGAGTGTTCTTTCTATTTTTTAATCCATTACTCTGTTCATCATACATGCTCAGAGCCTCTCCTTCTGCGTCAGGAAGACTATCAGTTTCGGAAAGAAGACCCTCTTCTTCTATATCATCAGAGCTTGCCTCATCCATGAGGATAGGGGTCTGTTGATCCATGCGTATAGGTGCAATTGCATAAAGCTTCCTGTCGCGGTATCCCGAAGCACGATTGAGTTCTCTTCTAACATAGCCCGCCCTTTCTAATTGTGAAATCCAGCGTGAAATAGTCCCTGGTGTTGTCGCCAGCATTTTTGAAAGTGAGCTATTTCCTGCATAACAAGATTTATTCTTATTGTGGGATAGTTGCCATATCTTAATCCACAGCAGTTTTGCGCCTTGATCTAGCTCCGTCTCAGCCATGATCTGCCGCATTTGCCGGAAACGTTCTGCAAGTTGGTTATCGCTCATCTTTACCTGAAGAGGATTCCGCTAGAATTTGGGCATCATGTTCCCCTTGAACATTTTCAAGCGTGGCAACAAGGGCCTTTGCGAGGGCATCAATAAATTGCTTCCTTAGTAAGGAGTTCATAGGAAAACAGGAATATGTGCTTATATTTTAGGTATTTTTGCCAGATTCAGAACTTATCACTGATGCAAGAAGTAGTAAGTCAAACACTCCAGTGTTGCCTCATTTCTTCAATTCGAGTTTTAAAATCTTTGTATCCAACTCGCTTTTGTATTTGTTTATCATTCAGCTTTTGAAACTCTGGGAAGTATTTATCTAATGCGTCTGCAAATTCAAAAGAATCATCGAACTTTATTTTTATCTTTTTAGTATCCAGCAAATATTTTTCCAGCATTATTTTTTTGTAATGACGTTCGGCTAACGCAAATGATTTGTATTTCCTTTGAATCCTATATATCTCCAAATCAGCATCTATACTTGGCATCTTCATGCCAAACTTCCAAGGATGTTTTGATTTTCCAACCCACATCAATTCTTCCAAGATGTGTTCTGGCTTTGAACCTGTTTTATTAACTAAACGTTTTATTTCTTCTTTAAAATGATTCAACTTCATCGGCTTCTTTCCAAGGGGCAAAAGTGTTTTGGGAAGCTGTTTAGAATCTAAAAACAAAATTTGCTGATTTTTAATTTCTTCCCACATTGAGACAAATTCCTCTTTAGAAAGTGGCGCATGAATCTTAAGTGTAATTGTCTCATCTTCAGGATTGTATTCATTAGATACCTTAATATTCTCCGTTTGTTCTCCGTGAGCTGTGCAATATTCAATCCAGTTGTCATCTGTCATAAGAAATTTTACAAGTTCTTGCGCCCACTCCAGCTCGTTCGCATCTTCAGCAAGTAAGAATTGCTCACATATTTCATCTACTGCTTTTACTGTGGGTTTATGATTTTGGCGTAGGGTATCGATAAATTTCTGTGAATTTTTCAGAAGTAGGTAGACACGCCAGTAAACCGCAGCCTTAGGATTCAGCTTCATGCCGCCATTCTATCTCTCTATTAAAAATTCTCAGAGTGAAAATATGTTCTAGCTTTTAGAGAACAGGTCTTTAATAGCAGCCGATAGTGTTTCCCAAAGAGGATGTGGGTCTTGGATTCTGCTTTCTAGCCTCTGAATTGTTGCTTGAAGGTCCGCAATCAATAAATCTTTTTTATTTTTAAATTCATTTATTTTAGGTGATTGTCGCGTTGTTTTTTGAACAAGTTCTATGAAATCCAGCAGGGACATCTCTTTGATGGCACCTGGATTAACTTCTATGTGATAGTCATAAAGAACATTTGCAGAAAAGGCGGATTCAGGATGCTTATCAAAAACAGCAACAGTCCTTTTATAGATATTTTCATCCAGAAGCATTCGCATGATTGAAAGAGTGGCAATAGTACGAGGACCACCCCTAGTTTCCCTGCCTACGATGACGTAATTGCCATCATTTATTCGATAAATTTCATCCGTTTTCATACCTTCTAATTTAGAAACACAAATTTTCCAAATCTCAAATGCTTCTTGATAAAGCTCATCGCCAAAATCCAACACTTTTGATTCCATCGCCCTAAGGTCGGCAAGTATACCCTTAGGAACAATTAGGAATTTCTCATTAGCTGTACCAGAGTCATCATCCGTCAGTAACGATGGCTCAACACCATGTGCGCGGCTTTCATTATTACGACGTGTCACAGGATCATTCTTTTTTAGATCCTCTAACATCCCTACAAGACTCTGACGGATAATCGTATAAAGCTGCCTCAGCTCTATTCTATCTTCTTGATTTTTACCGGTACGAATATTAACCACAAGGGCTAAAATTGCCCCAACTACACCACCAGCGGTTGCGACAAGCGCGGAGGATAAGAAACCGTTGAGGTTATCAAAATTGAACATGGTAATTAATCAAAATATCCTAGATCTTCCTTTTCATTAATTCCAACCATTACAGAAGGACCAGCAATTAAACCTCTTGTGGGTGTACAAATATGATACAGATTACCTGTTTCATCAGCGAAAATCGCTAGTACTTCTTCTCCCCCTATTCGATTCTCTTGTTTGCCCACTTCAGCATAATATTTTTTGCCTTCATGCACATATTTAATCCAATGAATTTTATCATCAGTGCAAACAACATTTTGACGCTTCAATAAAAGATTTTTAATTTCATTATAAAACTCCTCTGGGTTTTCGGGGTCCTTGGCATGAGGGACAAAAAATTTTGTCATAAAAAAATTGATAGTTAATACCGAACTACAAAGATTCAAATACTTTTCTGACTGTTTTAGCCATCAGCTTGCGTCGCTCTTTTAAGAAGTCGTCATAATTCATCTCGTAAAACTTCTCCGGCAGGCAATGAGCCGTAAGCTGCTCAGTCAGTAGCGACTCTTTATTGGCATACTGACCATTTTTAATCTCCGTGAAATACTGCTCAGGCGGATCATCGCTAATATCGATGTTGTCCTCAAATTCAAGATAAGTGAAATTGGCGACTTGGTTGATCTGGCTCTTATCTAGCTTGAATTTCTGCAGCAGGTAGTTGCGAGGGAATATATGGTGCTTCTCCAAATCCTTCTTTCTCTTTTTAAGAGACGGCTCGAAGAGATCTCCCACTTTTCGGTCCGAGAACAGCACGTTTGCGCCAGTACGGATCAGGCTCGCAAAGAAGGCGTTGCGGATTGCATTGTTACTTGAAGATGACACGAGCAGGCGGCTGGGCACGGTGATATCCCAGAAGTCATCCGTCAGCTCGCTCGTAATCGCAGCATTGAGAAGTTTCATGAATGATTCTTTATCCTCGGCTCTTTTTAGGTAATTCAAATCTGATTCCATCTGAGATTCCGGCGAGAATGAATAACGGCTGGTAACGGACGAAAAGAAGAACCAGCGACCGATATGTTTCTCCAATTCCTTGTGGTCAAAGTCGTACTTCTCCTTGGCGATCAAATAGAGAATGTAGGCATTGGCAATGTTGTTCGAGGACGAAATGAGATCCTTGCTCTTAAAGCCCAGCCCCAAGATGATCTTTAGGAAGCCGTGCCAGTTCGTATTGTCCAAGACACGCGCTTGGGTTGCTTTGAATTTTTCAAATTGCTCGTCTCTCAAGGTCACGGATACTTTTTTCGTGGCGAAATCACGGCCGGTAAGAATCGAATACGCATCCTTCATCTTTCCCCTTCCAAACCCGACTCCAACAGTAATACGCACCAAATCCTTCGGGGTCGGTTCGAAAATGAAATTGTACGGGGATTCGCGCAAATCCTTTTCGGGCATCTTTTTCGCGGATTTGCAGAATTGGTCAATCTGCGAACGACCGTCACGCCAAAAGACCGAGAGCAGTGTCAGGATAAAATCAGCCTGCTTCAGCACGGTTCCTTTACTGTTAATGCGGGTAAAGATGTCTGCCACTGTTTCCTCTGTAAGGTCAGGGACGATCTCCAGGGCGTTGAACGGATAATTTTTCAGGTTGTAGAGCTTTTCGATGCGGCTGGAAATCATTTCTTCGTCGATCGCGTCTACCTGAGACAACGCGGCCTTCATCATTTCAAATTCCTCGTCATTCAACAGTGACATTTCATCATTCACGATTTCAACAATATCGGTTTCCTCGGCAGTTTCACCTTCTTCTGCCTCGTCTTCTCCATCTTCGATAGTGGAGTCTCCGAGCAATCCGATCTTTGCAAAGACAATTGAGTGAGCATCGGAAAGTGAGGGATTCTTCGCCTTGTCCTCCAATAGCTCCACATCTCCTTTATTCAATACTTCTTTCGCGACAATCTTCGCAATGAGGGTTTCATACTTCTTGGCGAGGCTGTCTTTCTCTTTCCTGAAACGTTCAAGATAGGAATTGATAAAAGTGCGAGTGCTTGCCTTAGTGAACAGTTCCGTGATGTTATTCAGAAATTCGGGATTCCTTTGTGTCGCGGCATCGGCCACCCTGAATTCCTCGGTGACTGGGTTAAATGCAATCGTAATCTTTCTATCTTCGTAGTTATCATCTTTCACAGCTTCGCCCCTAAAGACGGAGTACAGAGCCGTCAGTCGTTGCTGTCCGTCGATGATGAGCATGTTTGGGTCCGTGTGGTCGCGTTCTTTGGAGCCAATCTGATGAGTCCTGCCGCCCGCGGTGTTACGCCACAATAGATATGATCCAATCGGGAATCCTTTGTAGAGAGAGTCGAACAGATCGCGCACCTTCGCATCCTTCCAGACAAACGGCCTTTGGATATCGGGAAGTCCAAGATCCCCCATGTCGATATAGCCGAATAACTGCTCCAAATGGCCATTCAATGGGTTAAACAAGGCTGTTTTTTGTGGTGTCTCATTCATAAGCATAAATTATAGCAAAATAATGATATTTCACAGCCGGCATGAAAAAATGAATATTTCTTATATCAGGACCAAGCAAGTATGATACTACCCATCCTCGCTTCATTATTGCTTCCAATGACCTATTTTGACCTACATATCCAAAACACAGTTTTTACATTATCTTCAATGTCCAAAATACTTCTGGCTTGAAAAGCATAAGCCAGAGGTGGTGGAAGCCATTCAAATTTCCGATTTTGAACAGCAGATAATTGATCAAGGAATGGAAGTAGAGAGGTGGGCTCAGAAGCTCTACCCTACTGGCACTGTAGTTCCGGGACGCGAGCTGGAGGCCGTTGAGCATACCAAGCAATATTTAGGCAATGGAAAACACCCTTTGTTCCAAGCAACATTTCTAGCGGATGATTTATACGTAATGGTCGATATTTTGGAATGGGACAAGGAAGGGAAATTTTGGATTATCAACGAAGTCAAAGGCACAACCTCGAAAGAGGTAAAAAAGGAAATACATTACCAAGATGCGACATTTCAAAAGATTGTTCTTGAAAAGGCAGGCTATCCCGTCGGCAGGGTTCAGCTCATTGAGTTGGACAAAGATTTCGTGAAACAGGGAGATATCGATCCCGTGCTTTTACTCAAGAAAACAGATATCACCGCCGAAGTGTCTGCGCTAGAGCCAGAAATACTTTCGCAGATCGCAGAAGCGAAAAGATTGCTAGAAAATGAAAAGGAACCTTCCAATTGCGAGTGCATCTACAAGAGTCGAGAGCATCACTGCCCTACATTCGCTTACTGTCATCCTCAAGTCCCAGAATATTCCGTGCATGATATTTCTAGAATCGGTTCGAGCCCTAAGAAGCTTCAGGAGATGATCGATAATAGCTGGCTTCAAATAACTGATATACCCGAAGATTATGAATTGAGCCCGACGCAGCAACCCCAAGTTCATGTAACGCGAACGAGCGAAATCATCAGGGATGATAATGGTATTCACCATGAATTATCCACGGTTCAATATCCTGTTTACTTTTTGGATTACGAAACGTACCCAGCAGCGATTCCAGTCTTTGACGGATGCCGTCCGTTCCAACAAGTTCCCTTTCAATATTCGTTGCATATCCTTGAAGATCCAAAATCAGAACTGATCCATAAGGAATTTCTTCACACCGAGGCGGGCAACCCTATGAGTAGCCTGGCGAATAAACTGAGAGAAGATATAGGGGATGAAGGAACCGTGATCGTGTGGAATAAGAAATTCGAAGGAAAGTGCAATGAAGATCTGGCCTCATTCATCCCAGACCTCGCTACCTTCCTTCACGGCATAAACAATCGTTTCTATGACTTGATGGAAATCTTCAGCAAGCAATTATTCGTACATAAAGATTTTAAGGGCAGTTACTCAATCAAGGCAGTGCTATCCGTTCTTGTCCCCTCGCTCTCTTATAAAGGTTTGGAGATTAGGGATGGTGGCATGGCATGCAGCGCATGGAAAGAAATGATTTTTGGCACGCTTGATGAACCAAAGAAGCAGGAATTTGGAATCAATCTAAGGAAGTACTGCCAACTAGATACGCTGGCTATGGTTGAGATATACCGGGAGTTGGGCAAGCTTTAGGAGGAAGTACTCCAAAAAGGACTGATATTCCGTATCCAGTAGAATGGTTTTAATAGTGATATGTTGGGGGAGCCATTCTGGTCACTAGGCCGATTCAGGAGCACGGAAAATTCATCTTTCGCGCTGTAGGAAGCCAGCTTCCCATCCACGAGTACCAGTTCTGAAAAGACGAGATGGGCGAGGCGCCGCTTTTCCTGGCCGGTTGCGTGTTTATAAAGTCTGGAAGCCGATTTCACGAGTTCCGAAAAGGTGAGCACGTAATCCAGCATTTCGGCTTCGGTTTCCGTGTGAGCTTCGCAGAGAGCATCGACCTCCTTGAGCTCGGCGAGCAGATCATCCCTGTCCTTCTTCCACTCGGCCGGAGCCATTGCCCCCTCCCGGAGCAGGCTGACTTTATTTTCTTTCAGGTAATCCAGATCCTTGTTCACGCGGTCACGACGGCGAGCCAGATCCGCAAGATCGGCATCCCGCTTCGCTGCAATCTTCCGCAACGCGCTCTTGGCTCCTCCTTCGATCTGCCGGAGCTCATCATCCGTGAAGTGGATCCGATCCAGCACTTTCTGGACGGCAGCCACAAGTACTTCCTCTCGGACGTTCTTCTCAGCATTGGCGCATCCTTCATGACATTTGCTGTTGTAGTAGATGTGCCCTTTCTTGAGGTACGGGGAGTATGCGCGTCCGCAGCCGCATTTGAACAGGCCGCGATACGTGAAGAACGGTTTGTCCATGTAGTGAACAGTAACACACTTCTCCCGCAAACGCTGCTGCACCTGGTAGAACAATCCTTCGTCGATGAGAGGCGCATGCAACCCGTCGATGATCTGTTCTCCATGCCTCATTTTTCCCATGTAGAACGGATTCACAAGGATGAATTCGATCGTGGATTTGCTGATGGGAAGCGATGTCTTCTCAGTCACTTCGACACCTTCCAGTACTTCCATTTTCGTCCGCCGGCGTCTCCGCGGCTTCGTTGTGAGCCCCTGCTTCACGGCCC
The DNA here is from genome assembly GCA_964624905.1 of uncultured Candidatus Peribacteria bacterium. Taxonomy (GTDB): domain Bacteria; phylum Patescibacteriota; class Gracilibacteria; order Peribacterales; family Peribacteraceae; genus CAZRVH01. The sequence continues at coordinate 8,735 of CAZUYK010000005.1, read as the reverse complement.
ATTTGTGCAATTGCGAGATCGACCACTCCCCGGTCGCGTACTGCTCGAACAGACGTTTGACGATGGGAGCACGCTCCGGATCAAATACTTTCTGGTCCGAGCCATGATCGAGATATCCGACCGGTGCGAAATACGTGCACCTCTTTTCGGACCGGAGTTTCTTGAAAGTGATCTTCACTTTTTCCGATGTGACCTCGCTGTGATATTCCGCGAACATGCCATCTACATTTCTGTGCAGTTTGCCGGAACTGGTAGGTGCATAATCCGCTTGTACGAAAATGATGCGGATTCCATGCACATCGATGAGTTCTTTCACGATCAGATCGGATTGTTTGTTGCGAGAAATCCGATCCCAGCAAAGCACGATCACCCCCTCGTATTTCCCTTCGAGTAATAAATTCGTCATCTGCATGAATTTTGGACGTTCGATCGCGTATTCGACCTTCCCGTTCCCTGATATCGACAATGCGGACGCCTTGAATGCAGAGTGCCTTTCCTTGATGACACCCTCCATCATCAATCCTTCGATTGAATCTCCGGAGATGGCCAATACATTTTTCTTGGCGTACTTTCGGATTTCCGATTCCTGATACTCGAGAGAATTTTTCTGGTTATCGGCATCATCTGTGGACCGGCGAGTGTAGACAAGAAACATGGAAGAAAAGGAGGAGTTACAATTTTCCCTGCTGGAGTGCAGGAATCCGTTTGCAGAGATTATCGATCGACCGGAGCAGCTTCTTTTTCGCTGTCAGAATTTCGGAGGGCTGTTCCCGCAAGCGATCCAGGCGAACGATGACATCCTGGATGATTGTTTCCGTGTCGACCTTCGTCCGCGCCTTTGCTGCTGCCCTCAAATTTTCCTGCAGGGCATTCAAGTCTTCAGGAGAAATGACGACTCCCGTATTCACAGGGATATCGAATAAAGACGACTTCTCCACTTCGCGCCTGGCAAGATCAAGGGCAGCGTAGGGCCCGACTCGCAGTACATCCCTGCAGTACCGCCACATCTGTTTCACCGCATCTCCCGTCGGTCCGGCCATGGCCGGACCGCTGTAGGACGTCTTGCCGTCATCCAGGATGGAGAAAAGCTGACCGCCGGAACGTTCGAAGATGAGCACCGCAACCGAGGTCCCCTGATATTCGAAATGGAGCTCGGGTCCGCCACCGAACCCGAGAACGACATTGCCATGTGAATCGGTGTGTTTCCTGACAGGAGAAATCGACCCGTGTCTCGGGAAGAACACCACATGGCAATGCAATTTTTTCGCTGCCATAGTCCTTTCCCTTTTGCGGCGTGCACGCTCTGCGATCTGACCATCGTTCAGTTGCTCTCCCCGTTCGCACTCGATGATGAAGCGGCGGCGATCATTCGCTGAACGAGGAAAGAACACTTGTGCGAGATCCTCGGCTGTTTCCGACGGGATGCGAAATTCCCCGCGTTTGTAGCGAAGCAACGTTCTGTGGTGAATGCCCGCAAGACCGGCTGTCTGACGCAATGACAGCCCATTTTTACGCATCCCTTCATCGATGATGGACCCGATCGACCGTTCGTTCATGGACGGCACCTTAGCAGTGCGCCAGGTGGTGCACAAGTAATTTATTGCTCCACTTTCGTAAAAGGGATTTGCTGGATTGCAACAGGCTTCCCCATTTTCGATTATGACCACAACACTCAGGCGGATCCGCAGGTCGAAAGGCATCAGTCAGATCTGGATGGCGAAACAACTCGGCATCCATCGGGTTACATACAGGAACTACGAGAGTGGCCGGACGCGGATCCCGAAGTCAGTTCTTTTCCACACGGCACATCTGCTCAACGTCCCGCTCCAGAAACTCATCAATGAAATTCAACGATAAACAGCTCTCGGCATACCGTGAATTCTTTCAGATCCTGGAGAACATCCAGAGACGGTGTCTGCTTGATGGAATCGATATCCATTGTGCGGAGCAAAAGAAATCAAGGATTCATCGCCCAGAAAAAACAGTGCCCCGCAACTGAAGCGCTTCTCCACTTTCATACTTTCCATTCATGCACGTATCCCGCAGATCTGCAGGCAACTTCACAAGAACCCCGAACGATTTGCTGGATGGCATGGCAAGGATTCGCATGTCATCGGCCGAAAGCAGAGTCTTCCTCGTGATCATCAGACAGACTCTGGGATTCCGGAAGGAATGGGACTGGATTGCTCTGAGCCAGTTCATCGAGAAAACCGGCATGAACAAGCAACAAGTGAGTAAGGCGATCAAATTGCTGCAAAGGCGCCACATGGTCATCAAAAGGGACAAAAATCTTTCAATTAACCTGATCTGCTCGCAGTGGAAGCAGTTGCCGAAAGGGACAAACACGCATTGGAAATCATCGAAAGGAACAAAAGAAGCAGTGGAAAGGCACAATCAGGAGTCATCGAACGGGACCCCCACAAAAGAAACGAATACAAAAGAAAAGAATACAAAAGAAAATTCCTCGTCTGCGCTTTCAGCGCCGCCGAAGAAGCGGAAAACGTGGGAAGAAATTTTTGAGACAATGCCAGCAGATGTTCGACAGATCATCGATACTATGATGATGACTTTTGAACTTCCGCGCCTTGATGGGTACCCGGAAATTGAAGCAAAAAAAGCAGCGATTCTGTTGAACACCTGGGTAAGCGAGGGGAAAAAACGAAATATCCAAGATCCACGGTCATGGGCTCTGCAGCTGATTTGCAGTGTGATTATCGCGATGAAAGCAGATCGATTCTGGTCTCATCGACTTACGAGCATGCGTGTTTTGGAGCAAAATTTTGTGCAATTTGCCAATTTATCGCTAGCACGAGCAAATGGCGTCAATGTCGATCCCGGACATCGAGGACCGCGCGTGTTCAAAGGCTAAGGTGCGATATAGCATTTCCGATTCGCCGAGGAAGCTGTACCATTCAAACCAATATTTGCGCCCCCCTTTTGATCAATGCCCAGAACAAAAAACACTGAAAAGGCGAAAAACGGCAACGGTGCGAATCTGGGATTCGAGGAAAAGCTGTGGGCAGCTGCAGACAAGATGCGCGGCCACATGGACGCCGCCGAGTACAAGCACGTCGTCCTCGGACTGATTTTTTTGAAGTACATCTCCGATGCATTCCAGGAGCGCTACGAAGTGCTCAAAACCGAGGAGCACGCGGATCCCGAGGAACGGGACGAATACACCGCTGAGAACGTGTTCTGGGTCCCGAAGGAGGCACGATGGGCGTACTTGCAGGCGAATGCACGGCAACCATCGATCGGAAGGCTCCTCGACGACGCCATGGTCGCGATCGAGAAGGAAAACCCATCTTTGCGCGGAGTTCTTGCGAAGGATTACGCGCGACCGCAACTCGACAAGCAACGCCTCGGCGAGCTCATCGATATCATGGGTACAATCGGCCTCGGGAATGCAGAACACCGTTCTCACGACGTTCTGGGACGTGTCTACGAATATTTCCTCGGGCGCTTCGCAAGCGCAGAGGGCAAAGCCGGCGGCGAGTTCTACACGCCACGATCCGTGGTGGGGTTGCTCGTGCAAATGCTGGAGCCGTACAAGGGGCGCATCTACGACCCCTGTTGTGGGTCCGGAGGTATGTTCGTGCAATCGGAGAAATTCGTCGAAGCGCATGGAGGAAACGTCGGTGACCTTTCGATCTACGGACAAGAGAGCAATCCGACGACGTGGCGGCTGTGTAAGATGAACCTCGCAATTCGAGGTATTGAAGGGAACCTCGGCGGACATCATGCCGATACCTTCCACAACGACGTACACAAGGATCTGAAAGCGGATTTCATTCTCGCGAATCCACCGTTCAACGTGAGCGATTGGGGCGGAGAACGACTCCAGGACGACGTAAGATGGAAGTACGGCACGCCACCGGCCGGCAATGCGAACTTTGCATGGGTGCAGCACATGATCCATCATCTCGCACCCACCGGCGTAGCAGGCTTCGTACTGGCAAACGGCTCGATGAGTTCGGATCAATCCGGCGAAGGCGAGATCCGCAAGCGCATCATTGAAGCAGACCTCGTTGATTGCATGATCGCATTGCCGGGGCAGTTGTTCTACACGACGCCGATCCCCGTTTGCCTCTGGTTTCTCGCGCGCGACAAAAAGAACAACAAGTTCCGCGACCGGCGCGGACACACGCTGTTCATCGATGCGCGCAAAATGGGACATCTCATCGACCGTACACACCGCGAGTTTGAGGACAACGAGATCGGCCGGATCATACGGACCTACCATACCTGGCGTGGCGAAAAGGATGCAGGTGAGTACGCGGATGTGAAAGGCTTCTGTAAAAGCGCCGCTACTGCCGAGATTGCGGAGCACAACTACGTTCTTACGCCGGGACGGTATGTGGGAGCGGAAGAAATCGAAGACGACGGCGAGCCATTTGCAGAGAAGATGAAACGACTCACGCAGAAATTGAATGAGCAATTTACAGAAGCGGCGAGCCTACAGCAGGAAATACAAAACAATTTACATGCTCTAGGTTATGCCGAATAATTCATGGCAAACAATGAGGCTCGGGGATTTTGTCACTTTACAAAGAGGACATGATTTGCCAGATCGTGAGCGTAGGGCTGGATCCATTCCAATCATGGGATCATTCGGAGTAACGGGAAGCCATGACACTGCGAAGGCGAAAGGGCCAGGTGTGACGATCGGTCGTAGCGGAGGATCCTTCGGAGTCGTCAATTATTGCAATGTTGATTATTGGCCTCTCAATACAGCGCTGTACGTGAAAGATTTCCACGGTAACGATGAACGATTTGCCTACTACTTGCTTAAATCCATTGATTTTTCAGGATTCAATTCAGGAAGTGCACAGCCATCACTGAATCGAAATTTTCTACATCCAATTCAAATTCGAGTTCCCTTGCGAGAGCAACAAAAAGCAATTGCTCGCATCCTCGGTTCCCTCGACGACAAGATCAAAACGAATCGGCAAATGAATGAGACACTGGAAGCTACCGCGCGAGCAATATTTCGCAGCTGGTTCATCGACTTCGATCCCGTCCGCATGAAGGCGGATGAGCGTCATCCTTTCAGGATAACTTCCGAGACAGCTACGTTATTCCCGCATGCTTTTGAGGAATTAAGGGACGGGGTTTTGCCGAGAGGATGGCGAATTTCAACCATTGGAAGGGAGTTGCAAACAATCCTCGGGGGGACTCCGTCGCGCTCAAAATTAGAATACTGGGACGGGGGAAACATACCTTGGATTAATTCTGGTAAAGCAAATGAACTCCGAATCATTGAGCCGTCTGAGTACATCACCGAAGCTGGACTACATAACTCAGCGGCTAAGTTGATGCCGGCACGTACAACGGTTCTTGCAATCACTGGTGCGACACTTGGACAAGTGAGTCTTTTGGAGATCGAAGCTGCAGCTAACCAATCGGTAGTCGGGGTTCTTGGAAATGACGAGTTGCCGAGTGAGTATGTTTACAATTGGATTGCAGAGAACATTGACCATTTGGTAGCGCGTCAAACCGGAGGCGCTCAGCAGCACATTAACAAAAACGACGTGAATGATTTACAGATTCTGATACCAAAGAAAGAGGTGATGTATGCATTTGTGAAGATCATAAAGCCGCAGTTTGATTTGATGCGTTCAAATTCATTTGAATCAAAAATCCTAACCTCTTTGCGGGATTTCTTGTTGCCAAAACTCCTCTCCGGCGAACTCACCGTCGGTGATACGGAGAAACTCCTTTCCCGCGCTGCATGACGCAATTTGCAGAATCAACGGCAGAAGAAGCCGCTCTTGAGTGGCTCGAGGGCCTCGGATACAGCGTGTTCTACGGGCACGAGCTCGCGCCTGGAGAAGAACACGAGGAACGCAAGAATTATGCGGATGTCGTGCTTGTCGGGCGTCTGCGCGAGGCGATCGCGCGCATCAATGAAGATCTGCCCGAGCGCATGATCGACGAAGCGGTAGCGAAAGTGCTTCGCGCCGAGAGCCCGAGCCTGCTTGAGCGAAATCTTCGCTTTCACAAGATGCTCACGGAGGGCGTCGACGTGGAATATCAGACGGAAGATGGGCGCATCGCGTACCGCCCCGTCGCACTCGTGGATTTCGACAATCCAGAGAAAAACGATTGGGCCGCGATCAATCAGTTTACGATCATCGAAGACCGGCATAACCGCCGGCCGGACATCATCGTGTTTCTCAACGGCTTACCGCTCGTGATCTTCGAAATGAAGAACCCCGCCGACGAAGACGCGACGATTCTCACCGCATACAATCAATTTCAGACCTACAAGGCAGAAATTCCGTGCGTGTTCCCGTACAGCGCCTTCCTCGTCGTGTCGGATGGCATCCTGGCCCGCGCCGGGACTCTCACATCAGACTGGTCCCGTTTCATGCCCTGGCGCACGATTGATGGCGAGAAACTCATCCCGAAAGGCATGCCGGAGCTCGAGGCGCTCGTGAAGGGCATGTTCGAGAAATCCCGTCTTCTCGATCTCCTCCGGCATTTCCTCGTCTTCGAAGTGGACGGGCCGCACATCATGAAAAAGATGGCCGCCTACCATCAGTATTTCGCTGTGAACCGCGCTGTGGCGTCCACCGTGAAAGCATCCTCGGAGAAGGGCGACCGGCGTGTCGGTGTCGTGTGGCATACCCAGGGCAGCGGCAAGAGCCTCACGATGGCTTTCTACGCAGGAAAGATCGCTCGCGAACCTGCAATGGAGAACCCCACAATCGTCGTGCTCACGGACCGAAACGACCTCGACGATCAGCTTTTCCAAACATTTGCTCTGTGCACGAGCCTTCTGCGGCAGACTCCGGTCCAGGCCGAAAGCCGGGCGCAACTCAAAGACCTTCTGAAAGTCGTCTCTGGCGGCGTGGTATTCACTACGATCCAGAAGTTCGCCCCGGAAAACGGGGAACGGAATCATCCGATCTTGTCAGAACGGCATAACATCGTCTTCATCGCCGATGAGGCGCACCGTAGCCAATACGACTTCATCGACGGTTTCGCGCGTCACATGCGAGACGCCCTGCCGAATGCGTCGTTCATCGGCTTCACGGGGACTCCGATCGAACTTTCAGACAAGAGTACGACAGCCGTCTTCGGCGACTGCATCGACGTGTACGACATCCAGCGCGCGGTTGAGGACGGAGCGACGGTAACGATCTACTACGAGGGCAGGCTTGCGAAGATCCAGCTGGAAGAAGCAAAACGTCCGACAATCGACGCCGAATTCGAGGAAGTGACCGAAACGGAGGAATCGACCACGAAGGAAAAGCTCAAGAGCAAATGGGCGCGCATGGAAGCTCTCGTCGGCGCGAAGGAGCGGGTCCGGCTCATCGCACGCGATCTTGTGGAGCACTTCGAAAAGCGCCTTGAAGCGATGGACGGCAAGGCGATGATCGTTTGCATGAGCCGACGCATCTGCGTCGATCTCTACGACGCAATCATCGAATTGCGTCCCGACTGGCACAGCGACGATGACGAGAAGGGCGTGATCAAAGTCGTCATGACCGGGTCCGCTTCCGATTCTCCGGCCTGGCAGGGGCACATCCGCAATAAACCGCGGCGGAAGGACCTCGCCGACCGTTTCAAGGACCCTGCCGACGCCATGAAGATCGTGATTGTGCGCGACATGTGGCTGACGGGCTTCGATGCGCCTTGCATGCACACGATGTACCTCGACAAACCGATGCGCGGCCATGGGCTCATGCAGGCGATCGCACGCGTGAACCGCGTCTTCCGGGACAAGCCGGGAGGCCTCGTCGTCGACTACCTCGGCATTGCCGATCAGCTGAAGCACGCAATGGCCTCATACACCGTCGCCGATCGGAAACAGACGGCTGTGTCGCAGGACGAGGCGGTGGCTGTGATGCTTGAGAAGTACGAGATCGTCTCGGCGCTGTTCCACGGCTTCGATTACGCGGCATTCTTCACGGGTAAGCCGTCGGATCAGCTCTCCGTCGTCTGCATGGCTGCAGAGCACGTCCTGAGCCAGCAAGAGGGCAAGGAACGGCTCCTCCAGACAGTGACGGCTCTGTCGAAGGCATTCGCCCTGTCGGTGCCACATGAGAAGGCGCTGGAGATCCGCGATGACGTCGGATTCTTCCAGGCCGTCCGTGCGGCGCTTGCGAAGTCGACGACGAAAGATGGCAAAACCGAGGAAGAACTCGATACGGCCGTGCGGCAGATCATCTCGAGCGCGGTTTCATCGAAGGAAGTCATCGATATTTTCTCGGCGGCCGGGCTCAAGCGACCCGACATTTCGATTTTGTCCGAGGAATTCCTGTCGGAAGTACGGGATCTCCCGCAAAAAAACCTCGCGGTGGAGATGCTGCGCCGGCTCCTCAGCGACGAGATCAAGACGCGCTCGCGGCGCAACGTCGTGCAAGCCAGGCTGCTCTCCGACATGCTCGAGAAGGCAATTCGAAAGTACCAGAACCGATCCATCGAGGCGGCGCAGGTGATCGCCGAGCTCATCGAGATCGCGAAGGATGTGAAGGCCGCGCAGAAGCGCGGCGAGGATCTGGGCCTCAACGATGACGAGGTGGCGTTCTACGACGCTCTGGCTGTGAATGACAGCGCCGTGAAGACGCTCGGCGACGACACGCTGCGTGCGATCGCTCATGAACTCGTGGAAACCGTGAAGAAGAACGTGACGATCGACTGGACGGTGAAGGAGAGCGTGCGTGCGAAGCTGCGGACCATCGTGCGCCGGCTACTGCGGAAGTACGGGTATCCGCCCGATCTGCAGG
>CAZUYK010000004.1:39879-83474 GCA_964624905.1 uncultured Candidatus Peribacteria bacterium | reverse complement strand
TCATCTTGTGGAAGCGGTCCCAAGCCTTCTTCTGGCTGGCCATGCGGAGGGACAACACGACGAGTCCTTCGTCGTTCTCTTCCTCGAGCACGAGGGCGGAGACTTCGTCGCCTTCATGCAGGTCCTTGAAGGTGTTGAAAGAATCGCGGAGTTCGCGACCGGAAATGATACCCGTGGCGACGCCCTGGATATCGATAAGAAGCTTGTTCTTGCCCTTGTAGACAACAACACCCTCTACCAGTTCGCCCGGGCGGGCACGGTAGACGGCGGGGGACTGCTTCATCAGTTCCTCCATGAACGCATTCGCTGCGCGTGCGGATTTTTGTGCTGACATAAAAACGTGGGTGCAAGGGGAGAAGTAAGGGGTCCGCGGCTCTTGCACGAGCAGCTGCGGAGGCCAGGATTTTGCCCATGTCAGGTGGATTTGTCAAATCGGAGGCTAGCTTCATTAGCTACGTTAGCTTCATTAGCAAATTTCCACACCTAATGAAGCTAAAGAAGCTACAAACTAACCCTTCCTCAAATCGTCAGCTTATCTTCCTTCAGGTCGTCGACGTTCTGCGGGATCTTCTCGGTCTGGCTCGTCTTGGGGTTGTAGACTTGGTAGAGCATTTCCAGGAGGCCGCGCGTATCCAGGCGGTCCGTGTGCAGGCCGACGTTCGCCAGGCCCGCGGCCACCAGGTCCACGCGTTCGTTGAGCTGCTTGTTCAGTCCGGAGAATTCCTTGTTGCGCTGGCTGGCCTTCGCGGAGGTGTCATCGGGGTGGATCCAGTCGAAGAACTTCTCGGTGTAGGTCTTTTTGCGCTCGGAGTGGTCCACGGGAACGATCACGTAGAACTTCTTCTGCATGATGTCCGCCACTTCCACGAGGCGCTGCATGAAGTCGATATAGCCCTGCGTCTGCTCCTTCAACAGGGTATTCTGCTGCTTGTCCGCGTATCCCTGCATCTGGAAGAGGTATTCGTCGATGTTCGTCTTGAACGAACGGATGACGATCTGCAGCGGGAAGGTGAGGGTGTTTACGAAGGATCCGTATCCCGCGATGATTCCCTGCTGTTCCGTTTCACTCTTCAGGTTGAAGTTCAGCGCCTCGACTTTCAGGACGGCGCGCACGCCCCCGTTCTTCAGGACGATCGTGTCGTTGCGGATTTCCGCGATCGGCAGGAATCGCTGGGTAGACGTCAGGGGAGACGTCTTGCGGTTGCGCACGGTGCTTTTGGAAAGGAATCCCATGGTTATGCGGGGTGGATGTCGTGGAACAAAGAGACGCGGCTACGGGGGGTCTCGCCGTCCGCGGAGGGGAGCGGCGATACGCTGATGCGGTTCTTGTTCACGGGCAGGGTGGGGAGGGCAGAGGGCGTCGCTTCTTCCTCGACGACTGCCTGGGAAGGTTCTTGCGCGACCGGTTCTGCGACCGGTGATTCGGCCTTTTCCATCTGCTGGTCCAGGACGGCGCTGAGTTCCGCGAATTTCGAATCGTTGCGCTCCTTGATCACGGCGAGTTGGGGGGCCTTGTTCTGATCCGTCTGCTGCGTGGTGCGGATGGTGAGGGTGATGCCCTTGCGTGGCGTCCACACGCGCACCGGCGCCTTGCTCATGCGTTCGATGGTCAGGAGGACCATCTGGAACATGGTCAGGTCGTTGAACTTCACGAAGGCGAAGATGATCGACAGCGCTCCTGGGATCCACACCATGATCGTCAGTGGCAGTGACATGCCTCCGCCGTACGCTTTGCTGATCATGGAGAACATCGCGTAGCTGAATCCGCATCCGATGGCCGATATGATGACCTGGCGCAGCGTCAGGGGACCGACGATGCGGTCCTCGATGTAGACGTTCTGCGGGATTTTGACGGGTTCGATAGGCATGTGTGTTGGTTTTGTGACTTCCCTTTATTATAGCAAAAAATGCCTTTGGACGCCAGATTCCAGAATACCTTAAAACCTCTTAACGGCGCTTTTCTCCTCTTTTTTTCTTGTGTTTCACGGAATCCGCAGTCACCGTTCCGTGTTCCAGGCCGATACCTAAAATCTGAATCTGGGCCCCGATTCCCGCTTTTTCGAGTTCCAAACGCTCGATTTCGCTATCGTGGGCGTCCTCCATATGAAGCAGATCAAGGATTTCGCTTTCGATTTGCAGACGCCTATTTTCCAGGGATTCGATTTCATTCTGGACGCTCATGATTGCCTGCTGGCGATCCAATTTTGCATGGTCCAAAGTTTCGTTTTGTGTGTGTTCCATAAAGAACATTCTACCCTTCTTTCGAAAAATCCGCAATTATCCAAACAGCCCCGTTTGCACAGGGCTGTCGGAACGATGCGATGTTGTTAGGCGTTGACCGTTTCCTCCTCCTCGTCCTTCAGTTCCTTCACGGCCTTCTTGTCCCCGTGCAGGAATTCCAACTTGTTGTCGGCTTTCTTCACGATCTTGATGACGTCGCCGTGGTGGAAGACTCCTTTTAGGATGTGTTCCGCGATTTCGTCCTCGATGCGTGACTGGATGACGCGGCGGACGGGGCGTGCGCCGTACTCGGGATCGAAACCTTCCGTCGCGATGAGGTTCACGACCGGCTGGCCGATGTCCAGGATGTATCCCTGTTCCTTTAGGCGGCGGGACAGCTCGGTGAGCTGCGTCTTCACGATCTTGCGGATGTGCGCCTGGTTCAATGCGTTGAAGACGATGATGTGGTCGATGCGGTTGATGAATTCCGGACGCAGGTTTTCCTTCAATTCCTTAATTACTTCCGCGCGCTTCGCCTCGTACTCGGTCTCTTCCTTCGTCGCTTCGTCTTCCAACTTGAACCCGATCGTCGCCGCCTGCTTCGTCAGTTTCTCGGCGCCGATGTTCGACGTCATGACGATGATCGTGTTGCGGAAATCGACCACCTTGCCCTGCCCGTCGGTCAGCACTCCGTCTTCCAGGATTTGGAGGAGGAGATTGAAGAACTCGGGGTGGGCTTTCTCCACTTCGTCGAAGAGGACGACGCTGTAGGGCTTGCGGCGGACCTGCTCGGTGAGCTGGCCTCCTTCCTCGTATCCCACGTATCCGGCGGTGGCGCCGATGAGGCGGGAGACGTTGTGGCGTTCCATGAACTCGGACATGTCGATCTTGATGAGCGCGTCATCGCGGTTGAAGACTTCGCGGGCCATGGTGCGCACAAGCTCGGTTTTTCCGACTCCGGTGGGTCCCAGGAACAGGAAGCTGCCGATGGGCCGCTTCGTATCGCCGATGCCCACGCGGCTGCGGCGGATGGCGCGCGAGACCTTCTGGATGGCGTCGTCCTGGCCGATGACGTGCTGGCGCAGGATCTGCTCCAGCGTGGCAAGGCGCTTCGCTTCCGGCTTCATCAGCTTCATCACGGGAACGCCCGTCATGCGTGCCACGACCGCGGCGATATCATCGCCGTCGATGGATACGGGCGTGCGCTTGTCGCCGTCCGCGGAGGCCATCAGCTGCTCGCGCTTTTCCTTGAGTTCCTGCTGCTCCTGCTTCAGGCGCAACGCCAGGTGGTACTTCTGGTCCTTCACTGCGGCCTGCTGCTTGGCAGTGAGCTTCACGAGGTTGTCCTCGATTTCCTGGAGTTCCGGGGAGACGTGGCTGTGCTGCAGGCTCTTGCCGGCGGCCGCTTCGTCGATGACATCGATCGCCTTGTCCGGCAGATAACGTTCGGTGAGGTAGCGGTTGCTCATCTGCACGGCGGCCTCGATGGCTTCGTCCGTGATGGTGAGGTGGTGGAAGTGCTCGAAGGATTCGCGCAGGCCCTTCAGGATCAGCACGGCGTCGGGCAGGGAAGGCTCTTCCACTTGGATGGGCTGGAAGCGGCGCTCCAGGGCGCGGTCTTTCTCCACGGTGCGGTATTCGTCCAGCGTCGTGGCGCCGATCACCTGGAGCGTGGCGCGGCTGAGCGCGGGCTTCAGGATGTTGGCTGCATCCAAGGATCCTTCCGCGGAACCTGCGCCGACGACGGTGTGGATTTCGTCGATGAACAGGATGACGTTCTTATCCGCGTGGCTGGCTTCCTTGATGATGTCTTCGAAGCGCTGTTCGAATTCGCCGCGGTACTTGGTGCCTGCCACGACGGAGCCGAGGTTCAGCACGAGCACCGTCTTGTTCTTCAGGGCCGTGGGAACCTTGCCTTGCGCGATGCGCTGGGCGAGCCCTTCCACGATGGCCGTCTTACCCACGCCAGGCTCTCCGATGAGCACGGGGTTGTTCTTCGTCTTGCGGTTCAAAATGTGGATGAGGCGTTCGATCTCCTGGTCGCGTCCGATCACCGGATCGATCTTTCCTTCCTTCGCCTTCGCAACGAGGTCGTCGGTGAAGTAGTCGAGTGCGGGCGTCTTGCTGTCGCTGTTCGCGCGCTTCTTCTTCAATCCTTCCGGCTCGCCTCCGCCCATGCCCTGGTTGCCTCCGGAAATGGCTCCCTGGAGCCCCGAAAAGAATGCCTCGAGCGACTGCTCGACGTTGCGGTTCTGGTTTCGGAACTGGCTGATCTGTCCGAACATTTCCTCCACGTGCACCTTCAGATCCTCCGGGTCCACCTGCATGTTTTCCAGAAGCAGCGTGGCGCCGTTCTTGCCCGTGGACACGAGGGCGTAGAGGAGGTGTTCCGTACCGACGTTCGTGTGGCGGAACTTGTGCGCCGTCACCACCGCCTGCTCGATGACCGTGTGCAAGAAGGTGGAAAGCCCGTGCTTCACGTGCTTGCCTTCGATGGCGCTGGTCTTGCTGGCCTTCAAAAGGATGCGCACGTTTTCCAACGTGACGCCGGCTCCGGTGAAAATGGAGAAGGCGAGGGACTTCGGGATCGACAGAAGGCCAAGCAGCAGGTGCTCGGTTCCGATGTAGATGCTCTGCATCGTCTTCGCCTCTTGTTCGGCGATCTGCAATGCGAGCTTGGCGTTGGGGGTGAAGCGATCGAACGGGTGCATAACGGGGGAGGAGGATGGATGGAGCCGCTGTCACCGGGAAGGTGGAGGAGGCCTGTCACTCAGGGGTTATGAGTGATAATTATGGGCTCTGTTCAAGTCAGTGTACAGCAAAAGGACGACTTTTTGAAAGGAACGCACCCATCAAACCATGGTCTCTTAGAAGGATGTAAAGCGCCGTTGGCATGCGGTCCGGACACGGCCTTTTCGCTTCTTTTCCGCCCTTCACGAGACTTTTTTCCTGTAACTGCGCCAATCTTCGAGGAAGATGGTAAGAATAGTTGTCACCGGCACCGCGAGAAGCAGGCCGAGGATCGGGTGGATGACCATGGGGAAGCTGAAGCCCGCCAGCATCGCGAACATGATGGCGATGGGGGACAATCCCACGGCGCGCTTCATGATGAGCGGTACCAGCAAGTTGTTCTCGCACCACTGGATGACGTAGTAGACGCCCATGACTATGAGGGCCCACACCCATCCGCCCTGCGTGAAGGCGATGAGGATGGCGGGGATGGCTGCGATGAAGGGGCCCAGGTAGGGGATGAATTCGGTGAAGGCCGCGAGAACCGCAAGGGTGGTGGCGTAGGGGATGCCGCAGATGGCCAGGGCGATGAAGACAAGGCCGCCGATGCTCAGCCCGAGCAAGATCTGTCCGCGGGCCCACTGGCCGATCTTGTAGTGAACCGCTTCGGTCTTGCGATCTAAATAGAGGCGTACGCTGCTGGGCAGGAAGCCCGAGATCCACACATGGATGTGTTCCTTTTCCACCTGGATGAAGAACGCCAGGACGAGCACGATGACGAGGTTCACGAAGAAGCCGACCACCGAGCCGGCGATCTGCGTCGCGAGCCCCGTGAGATTCTGGGCGATGGAAGAAAGGTCGTTGCCAAAACTTTGCAGCGCGGTCGTGAAGTTCTGGATGCTGAGGTCTTTCAACGTGGACGTGACGAGTTGCGTCAGTCGGTCATTGACGTCCGGCGCCAGGAAGGGGAGCGAGATTTTTGGGTTGGCGAGGAAGAGGTTCACCTGGTCGTTCAGCAGGATCGCGATCTGCTGGATCTGCTGGGCGATGATCGGAATGAGGGAGATGAGCAGGAAGAGGAACACGAACAGCGCCACGAAGTAATGCAGGAGCACCGCAATGCCGCGCGGGAAGCCCATGCGTTCCAGCCAGCGTACGCCCGGGTCCATGATCGCCGCGACGAAGAATCCGAGCAGCAGGAGGATGATCGTGTTGGTCAGCATGTAGACGATCCAGGCGCCCACGGCGACCAGGATGATGACCATCGTCGAGAGTGCCACGCTTTTCAGCGAAAACTCGATACGCAGCGTGGATTCCGCAGCCACATCTTCCAATACCGCTTCTTCCGCGGCCATCTGCACCTGCTTTTTCTTCATCTCATGCGCTTTCAGCAAGAGGTTTTGCGCCTTCTTTCCGAGGATTCGGAATGAGGTGAAGGCTTCCCGTTTCTGTTTTTTCTCAGCCATATCAGGCGCCAGCAAGGGTAATAACTAGATCGACTACGAGGTATGCGCAGGCTGCGGCAATGAATCCTCCGATGGAGTGGAACAGGCGGTCTTTTCCTTTGCCGTCTCCTTCTCCCGTCGCGGCGCCGATCATCATTTGGTAGCCAGCAAAAATCACATTAAGGAGGAAGAACACCCCGATCAAGCTGAAAAGGACTTGCACCAGGTGTCCTATCAGGATGGGCACGCACTTCGCTTTGATCTTCCCGCTGACGTAGTCACACCCGCCTTCCTGGGTCAGGATGGAGAACTGGGCGTGCGTAACGACCGGGATCATCAATCCTACCAAGGCCCAGTACACCCGAAAAAGGGGTTGCATAGGCCTACAGTGTGCTGTAAATCCGGGAAAATTTCCTCTACAATATGCCCGAATCGACTCGCGTTTTTTCGCAGTTGTTCTCTGGCTTGCTTTTTCCCTCGACAAGCTCGGGGTGACAGGTAAGGAATCTTTTCTTCTCAAAATGTCCCGCTTCTCCTGGTCATCGGCCTCCCGTCCCATCGTCGCGCTCGCGCCGATGGCCGGCGTCACGGATGCGTCGTATCGTCAGCTGATCAAGAAGATCGCGCCCGATACCGTCCTCTACACCGAGTTCCTCAGCACCGACGCGTTGGCGTACGGCGGCAAGAAGACGATGCAGATGATGGCGTTCGATCCCGAGATCGAGTTCCCGTTCATCGTGCAGGTGTTCGGGCACAAGCCGGAGCATTTTCTTATGGCGGCGAAGATCATCGAACAGTGCGGGGCGGACGGCATCGACATCAACATGGGATGCCCGGCGGCGAAAGTGGTGTCGTCCTGCCATGGGGCGGCGCTGATCCGCGAGCCCGAGCTCGCAGCCGAACTCGTTCATGCCACGAAGAAGGCTGTCAGCATCCCGGTGAGTGTGAAGACGCGCTTGGGATGGGATAGCAAGACGACACTCATTCCTTTTTGCCAGAAATTGGAGGAGGCCGGCGCCGACGCGTTCGCCATTCACGGCCGCCGTTTCTGCGACAAGTTCACGGGCAAGGCTGACTGGGAGCCGATCTACGAACTCAAGAAACACCTGAAAGTCCCGGTGATCGGCAACGGCGACATCGCCAATGCGCAGGATGCGGTGGAAAAAATCGGCAACCTGGACGGCGTGATGGTCGGCCGCGGTACGTTCGGCAATCCGTGGATGATGAAGGAAGTGAGCGACGCGCTGAAGGCACACAAAGAAGGACAGTCCCTCGAGCAAGTGCCGCCGATGATCCAGCGCCTATCATTCGAGGAAAAGGTTCCGCTCATCCTGGAGCACTGCGAGCTCGCGGTGCGTACCAAAGGGGAGGTGAGGGGAATGCTCGAAATGCGTCGCCATTTGTCGAGTTACGTGAAAGGTTTCGACGGAGCGTCGGAGATGCGCCAGAAGCTCGTACGCGTGGAAAAATTGGAGGATGCAAAAAGTATTTTGATGGGGTGATCAGAACGCAGCGACGGCATGTCCGTGCGCTTTGTTCCAATCGGCTTCTTTTACCCATGTATTGAAGATTCCGCGTATGGCGTGACGCAGGACTTTCATCATGTGATCGGGGCGCTGGTTGCGCGCCATCTGTATGCGCTCTTGCGTATCAGGGGTCCCAACCTGATGAAGCGCATCGGCCCACGCGTTCAGTGTGTCGGGCGACGTATCTTCGGGGATCTGTAAGTCGTAATGTTCTGTAGTGAGCGGCATAGCTCCTCATTCTCCTCCAGTGCGTTCTACAGTCAATTGACACGAAAAAGCGGCCCGAAGGCCGCTTCTTATTTTACTGATTGGCTTGATTACAACGCGATCTTCACGCCCGGGCCCATGGTGGGGGCGACCGTGACGGAGAGGATGTACGTGTTCTTGATGCCGGACGGACGTGCTTCGTTCAACGCGGCCATGATGGCTTCCAAGTTCTCCTGCAACTTCTTGCCTCCGAAGGATACCTTGCCGAAAGGCACGTGGATGATTCCGAACTTGTCCATCTTGCATTCGATGCGTCCTTTCTTCAGGGCTTCGATTGTTTTCGTGAGGTTGTCCGTTACCGTTCCTGCCTTCGGGTTCGGCATCATTCCTTTTTGTCCGAGGATCTTTGCGACCTTTCCAAGGCTTTTCATTACCTGGGGAACGGCCACTGCGACATCGAAGTCGATCTTGCCGGCTTCGATATCGGCGACGAGGCTCTCGAGTCCGTAGACGTCGGCGCCTGCCTTCTTGGCATCGCTTTCCATGTCTTCAGGAACGAACGCGGCGATGCGGACCGTCTTACCCGTTCCGTGCGGAAGGGCGACCGTCGTGCGGACCAGCTGGTCTGCCTGCGTCGTGTCGGCGTTGATGCGGATGTGCGCCTCCGCCGTGGCATCGAACTTCGTGGTGGAGAGCTGCGAAACGAGCTCGGTTGCCTCGGCCAGCGGGTAGCTGTCCTTGGTCACAAGAGCCGCCTTCTCGCGGTATTTCTTCCCGCGCTTCGCGAGAACATCTTCAGGAGTGGCATTCTGACGTGCCATAGTAAGTTGGGGGAATGTGGTGATAGCGTCCTGGACAGGGTCCTCGGGACTCCCACGGGATAACGGGGACAGTCTACCCATCCGAAAACCGAAGGCAAGGCCAGGTACGTCAAAATACGATACCTATTGTCGATTTCAAATCAGATTACTTCTTGGAAGCCTTCTTCTTCGCGGCGGTCGGGACGATCCTCGCCGGGGCGGGAGCCGTGATATGCGGGCGGGTAAGCGTGAAGAACGAGATCATCATACCGTAGAAGAACAGGATGACGTGCATCATCCAGCCTCCGGCCATGAAATTTCCCGGAGTGAAGAGCAGGCTAAGTACCAGCGAGATGCCCGAATAGAGGACGATGAGCAGTCCGATGAATTTCCAGGTGTAGAAGTAGAGCGTCTCCGGGATTTCCTTGGATGCGACGCTCATGCCCTTCAGCTGGACGTCATTCCAGAGGAACAGGAGTCCGCCGACCGCGAACACAGTGAGGAGTCCCATGTATGCCGTGCTGCTGAGGGCTTGGTTGCTGATCACCACCTGCAATGCCGGGAGGCTTCCCGCGATCATGAAGACGATGCCGACCGACTGCGCGAGGCAGTGGAACGCGGCGCGCGCGATGTCCATGGGGCGTGCGTTGCTTCGCATGAATGCGGGCACGCAGAGTAGGAAGAACAGGATTAGAGAAGCGAGCGGGAGCATGATCGCGTAGGTCATGACGGACGACTGGATCAGGCTTCCGAGGGACATGGACATCATGGAGAGGGTGGAAAGGACGTACTCCATTCTAGGGATTTCCTTTTCTCATGCACAAAAAAGGCGTTGCGAGCAACGCCTAGTGATGATCTTAAGGGTGATTAGGCCGCCGTCGTGAAGCCTTCGACCGTGACTCCCATGCTGCGTGCCGTACCGGCGAGCGAGTTCATGGCAGCCTCGATGCTTGCCGCGTTGAGGTCCGGCATCTTGATCTCGGCGATTTCGCGCAGCTGCGCGACCGTGATCTTTCCTACCTTGTTCTTGTTCGGCTCTCCGCTTCCTGCCTGGATCTTCGCCTTCTCCTTGATCAACTCGGAGGCGGGCGGCTGCTTCGTGATGAAGGAGAACGAGCGATCTTCGTAGACCGTGATCTCGATCGGAACGAGCTGTCCCATGCGATCCTTCGTCTGGGCGTTGAACTGCGTGCAGAATCCCTGGATATCGACTCCAGCCTGACCGAGGATCGGTCCGAGTGGGGGAGCAGGGTTCGCCTGTCCGCCCTTGGCCATTGCTTTCACGACTTTCTTGATCTTTTTTGCCATAGGAAACGTAGGAAGTGCGGGGAGAGTACTTATGAAATTGAGGGTTGTAAAGGTGAATTGACGGTTGTTTAGGACGAAATCCAGCTTCGTTAGCTTCATTAGCTGCGTTAGCGATGCGGCTTTTTCAAATTATCCCCTAATGAAGCTAATGCAGCTACTTTTCTCTTACTTCGTCGTCAATACCTCAATCAGGGCGTTCATCTCCGTTTCCTTGCCGCTGGCGATGTGGAACTCGTACAAGCGCTCGCGGACACGGACGAAGACGAGGCGTTCCTCGCTGAGGGACGGGTCCAGGAAGGTCAGCATGTTGCGAACGGGCTGTCCTTCGCCTTGCAGGGTTTCATCGCGCAGATCCTGTACATTCGGGGAGAACGCGCTCAAAAGCCCCTCTTTCAAGGAAATGAAGAAGGCTTTCACCTGGGGCGAATCGATCCAGGTGACGGAACCGACGCGGTCGGAATTTTTCAGTAGTACGAGCGTTTGGGGCTGGCCGGTGACCACCTGTGACAACATGCTCAAATCCGTTGAGGACTGCGTTTCGTAGCCAAGCTGGCTAAGGGCGGATGGGACATCTACGCCTGCCTGTTTGGCAACGGGGTCCGTATTGGTCGGATTTTCGACGATAGCGGAAGAGACAGATCCGCTTCCTGTGGAGGGAAGGGCGGCCGGGAGACCATTATTGGAAATGTAGTCGGCGGCACCGAGGCCGATGAGGACCACGAGCAATGCGCCGGTGGAGAGTGCTTTTGCTTTCGTCGTCATAGGAGGCTTGGATGATACGGAGATCCGGGTCGTTCTGGAAGGGGTACCCGAAGGAGGGTTACTATATAATATTACGTTGATTGAGTCAATAACCATCTTTAACCGCTTTAAAGCCCTATATTTGCTATTTTAAAATAATATTGTATATTAATCGAAGTTTCGTTGTTCCATCACAATCCGTAGGGCGAGGGCAGTAGATGTCGACAGAAACGCGTAGCAAGCATCGTGAGTCGGTGGTTGAACTGTGGAATCTTTGGAAAAGGAGCGGAAGAACGTTTGATCTCGGCAAGATCCTTGCGTCATCAAAGCAACTTGCGGGTGAAGACGGCGTCAGCGGAAGACTGAGTGAGTTGGTTGAGCGGGAGTTGCCGTCGCGTATCGGCACCGTGGGAGTCGTGACGTGGGATGACGAGTCCGCCCGGGCATTGCTGCGCAATCTCCCGGATTACCTTGTCGAGATCAAGCGGCGAAGCGACATCGATATGCCGTACGATGTCGATCAAGTGCAGTACTTCAACGACTACTATCGCGACTTCACCCGGATCGTCCTGCGCGAGGCCGTGTTTCCCATGTTGTTTTCGCAGGAGAACCTGCCGCATCTCCTCGGTCGCGTGTTCCTGCGCGACTACACGAGGCCGGATAATCTCAATTGGTGCTGGTTCGAAGTCATGCATGAGTTCTTCGCCATCATCGAAGAAGATCTTGGGATTATCTACAAGTACGGGTAATCGCGAAATGCTCGTCAGTCGGAACAACGAACGAACCCCTGTCTTAAGAAGATAGGGGTTCTTCGTCATGCGCGATCATGGATTTCCCATGGTGTTCGGTGGTACACTCTGGACCATGGCACTGAAGCGTCAGCAGATACGGCAGGAGTCGGTGGTGGAACCGCAGGAGATCCCGAAGGATATCGATGCTTTGGAACAAACGTTGCGTCCCCGCGCCTTGAACGAGTACGTCGGCCAGTCGAAGGTGAAGGAGCATCTCCTCATTTATTTGCAGGCGGCCATGAAACGCAAGGAACCGTTGGGTCACACGTTGCTCCACGGTCCTCCGGGCCTGGGCAAGACGACGCTCGCGCATATTTTGGCGCAGGAGATGGGGGCGCAAATCCGCGTGACGAGCGGACCGGCCATCGAGAAGCCGGGCGACCTCGCATCCCTCCTCACGAACCTCGCGGAAGGGGACATCCTGTTCATCGACGAAATCCACCGCCTGCGTCCCGCCATTGAGGAAGTGCTCTACGGCGCGATGGAAGATTTCCTTCTCGACATCATCATCGGCAAGGGGCCGACCGCGCGTTCCGTGCGCCTCACACTGAAGCCTTTCACGCTCGTGGGAGCCACGACGAAAGCAGGATCGGTCAGTGCGCCGCTTCGCGATCGCTTCATCCACCAGTTCAAACTCGCGTTCTACGAACCGGAAGAAATGAGCAAGATCGTGCATCGCTCCGCGGGAATCCTCGGTATGTCGATGAACGAAGACGCTGCTTCCATTATTGCCGGAGCCAGCCGCGCTACGCCGCGTATCGGCAACCGTTTGGTGCGCGCCGTCCGCGACTTCGCGGAGATCCGCCATGAGGGAGTGATCGGTACCGCATGCGTGCAGGAGACGTTGGCATCGCTCGAAATCGACAGGGACGGACTCGACCGCACCGACCGCGCATTACTCACGACCATCGTCGACACATTCGGCGGCGGACCGGTGGGACTCTCTACGCTCAGCGCCGTGCTTGCGGAAGAGGAGGATACGATCGAGGACGTGTACGAGCCGTACCTCATGCAGAACGGATACATCCAACGCACGCCCAAGGGTCGCGTCGCGGCGCGCAAGGCGTACGAGAAATTAGGGAAGGTGCCGCCGTCTTCGGACGCGGGCCAACCGTCCCTGCTGTGATTACAGGTATTCGCGCACGAACACGTCCGGCAAAGCCGGCTTGATCGCTTTGATCGTAAGCAACAATGTGCGCCTGGAGATCCTGTTGATGAAGACGAATTGTCCGCGGATCATGTAGGGCGTGGCGAAATATCCTCCGCCCGCACCCGACGAAATCGGCTCCGCTGCTTTTATGGGAGTCGGTAACGAGAACCACAGCGATGAGACGAAACCGACGATGATCGCTGCTCGCAGCAAAAGATACCGAAGCTGAAGGGGGAGCGACATGCGCAGACTATAGAACAAAGTTTGTATACAAAAAATCCTCCACGATAGGTTCCAAACTTTCTGTCCAGCCAAAGGAATCCCGGGTCACGCGATTGCCATCAACGCGTCGATCGCGGCCCCGATTTTTTTCCGGAAATCCGATTCACGGAACGACTCCGCGCGGAAGCGGCAGTCTTCGGCGGCGTAGAGAGCGGGGTCGAACGCCTGCAGGGCATCGGCCAATCCGTCCGCGGAGGGAACATGGAAGAAGGCGCCCGTCTTTCCCTCGACGACCGTTTCCAGCGGACCCCCCTTACCCAGCGCGATCACCGGCGTGCCCGCCGCCATGGATTCCACCGGAACGAGGCCGAAGTCTTCTTCCCCCGGCACCAACGTCGCGTACGCCGTGCGGTAGTACGGCAGAAGTTCCTGCGGCGACAGGTGTCCCAGGAATTCCACCGTCGGGCCCGCCATGCGTTCCAGCTCCGCGCGCTGGCTTCCCGTGCCCGCGATCTTCAGCGGCATCTTGAGTTTGTTGCACGCCTCGATGGCCAGGTCGATGCGCTTGTACGGCGCGAGGGTGGAGACGATGAGGAAGTGCGAACGGACGTGGTGCCTTCCGTCCGGTTCGAACCAGGCCTCGGAGACCGGGGGATGCACGACGGTGCTCGGCTTTCTCCAGTACAGCTGGATCCTGCGTTGCACCTCCGCGGATGCCGCCAGCAGCGCGTGCGGCCTGGACGAAGCGTCCGCGTCCCACATGCGCAGTTTCGGGAAGAGCATGTTCCCGTAGAGTTTTTTGAGCGGGGAGGAATGGTCCAGTACATCATGCGTACGGTCCCACAGGTAACGGGCGGGGGAGTGGACGTAGCTCAGGTGCTTCGTCTTGTTGCGCGTACGCACCCCGTGCGCGAACGCGGAGGACGACGAAAGGACCAGGTCGTACGGGCCGAAGTCCCAGGCTTCCACCGCGCGGCGGAAAAAGGGCAGGTACAGGTGGTGGTTCGTCGACAGGCCCGCGAAGGATTGGAGCGTGCTCGCGCGTACCCGCTCGCGCGGGAACAGATCGCCGAGCTTCTTCTCGTCGTACAGCAGCGTAAACACCGGCGCGTCCGGGAACATGTCCGCGAAGATCTTCGCGACGTTCTCCGCTCCGCCTTTCATCGTCAAAAGCTCATGGACTATGGCTACCTTCATGCGGGCTTACTGTAGCAGAGCGCCTCCTTTTCCACTTTCGATAATTTTTTCACCGCGGCTTCCCGTTTCCTGGCTTCGGACAGGGTTCCGTATTCTTCGGTGTAGATGATCTTCAGCGGCAGCCGGCTGCGCGTGTACTTCGATCCCTTGCCGCTGTTGTGCGTTGCCTCGCGTTCCTGCACGTCAATGCAGGTCCCCGCATACAGGGAGCCGTCGGCGCAGCGGGCAAGATAGACGTAATGCATCGGATCCATGATACCACGGTTCGGGCTTTAGGCTTGTTTTAGGATGCCGCTTTTCCTTTCCTACAAGCCAAAGCGGGGGTATACCATGCACAGATAGCCACCCCGGCTGTCCCACCTCGTTCTTTTCATTTCTGGCATGGGAGGGATTCTATCATGTCACACCATTCTTATCGTTTGGTTGAAGTCGCCCGGTATCCACGCGTTCTCGTTGTCTCTTTCAAGAAGCGCACGCTTGTCCATGAGGACGACGCCCGCGACTTGAAGGCCGACTTGTATTACGTCCGCCACAACCTGAAAGCTGCTACGACCCTCTTCGACTGTGATGACGTACGCTTTATCTCGAGCAGCGTTTTGGGCGTTCTTTTCTCTTTCCAAACGGAGCTGCAGGAAAGGCGCCACGCCATGGCGCTGTGCCGCCTGCAGGATCAGATCGACATGACCTTGCGTATGTTTGGACTCGACAAGTCATTCACCCTTTCCGACGGCTCGGAATTGCCGTCCCAGTTCGTCCTTACCCATGCCAACGCCGCCTGACGTCTTCGTACGCCAGGTTCGCAGCCAACCGCCGCCCCTTGTATCCCAGGGGGCGGTTTTAAATATGTTAAATAACAATAAATTTGACATTTGGCAAACGAGGTGTATAAAGGTCCGTGGTTTTTTTCGCTCATTCGCATTTGCAAGGAGGACAGTATGAACAGTGCAGCCCCCGCCCCCGTTTCGCCCCCGGTCTTTGACTGCCTTGAAGCGGAGGTCGTCCATGCCGTCGTTATTCTCCGGATGAAGGCCGGGCCCGTTCTGAGTTCAGATATTACGGGCTACAGCGCCTTGCAGGCGGACGTCCGCAATGCTTGCCGATTTTATCGGCAAGACAGACTGGTCGTTGATTTCAGCGGAGTCGAGAACATCATCGCGGATGCCTTTGGCATTTTCATGATCCCGCGTGGTTTGGGTCGCACGGTCGTCCTGTGCGGACTCAATGACAACCTCGATGAAAAATTGCGCCTCGCCGGCTTCGACTTTCAAGTAGTCGGCCAGCTCGAAGAAGCGATGGGATAAACCATTTAGGAACGCAGTCGGTCATCGATTGCACTCCACCTATTCCCCCCCCTGGGAATAGGTTTTTTATAATGGAAAAGCATGCATTAATTTTGCGTGAATGTATACTGCGGGCATGGTCCGAACATCCGAGTTCATCGGGGAAACAGATCTAGATACGACGGTCGGGCATTTGCTCGATCTCTATTCGCACCTATGGCATTTGACGGCGGACCGACGCGAGCGGGCGAGGCATGTCCTCCTGACATCCTCCGGGGATACCGTGAGTGTCACGAAGGAATATGATCAACCATTGCCCGTGGATTGTCTCACATTGGAGCCGGGACAGATCATCGTCGAGGTATCGGCTTTGGAGGACTTGCCGCAGCTCCGCGTCTTGAGGATTTCCGGCGAAGCGCATTGGAGAATTGAAGAAATCGCCAGGGTCGCCCGGCCCGAGCATGTCATTCCCTTGGATGACGGGCGGGTGTTGGTGATGGACGGACAAGGGGAGGCCTATGGCGGATCGCAGCTTACGCCACAGTTTGATCGCTTTGACGGCATTGATCTGCCGGAGGAAACGGCTTTCGCATAGGAAAACGATCGTCTATAGTCTCAGCGCTTTCGAAGGCATCAGGAATAAGGCCTGGTTCGGTTCACTTTCCCTTATTTCTCATCATTCACACCATGGGTCGGTAGCTCAGTTGGTAGAGCAGTTCCCTTTTAAGGAATTGGCCGCGGGTTCAAGTCCCGCCCGACCCACCATGGTATTCGCGAATACCATGGGCCGCCATCGCTATGTCATCAATTGACACGGTATGCAAAAACGCTATACCAGTTGCCAATTTATTTATGGAGACAATTTCTTCGTCATCGGAGCTGCCGCCACTTCCTTCCAAGGATGAGTTCGCAAGCGGTCTGCTGCGCGACGGCAAACAGGCTCATTTTTTGAAAAAAGACGATAAGTACACTCTCTTCCGGGCCATCGAGGAAAAGGTGAAAGAAGGGCATTCCGTTGATTCCATCCTGGCACACTTGGGAATCAACCGCGCGGCGTATTTCACGCATGTATGGTTCACTTCAGAGAAGGCGGCGGAGTACGAGGAGGAGCTTGCCCAGAAGGCGGCCAAAGAGGCCGCGCCTGCCGGTAGTGCGATTTCTTCTAAGACGAAGTACAAGGCGCTGACCATGGAGGAAAAGCTCGCGAAGATCGAAGAGGTGGCGCGCCTCCGCTACGTTGAGGGGCATAACTTCGATGAGGCATGCAAGCTCGCCGGCGTACGGCAGGATCGATTCTATTCTTGGAGCGAGAAGCGAAATACGTTCCTCGCCTCCATACGACGCAGGAAAGAAAAGGCATCCCGCCTGGCCAATCCCCGTCAACGCGCGGAACGACAGCCACGCCAGCGTGCGGCGAAGGAGGAAATCGATGAAAAAACACTCGACCAGAGGCGCCAGATCATCGATATCATCCACCGCAAGGTACGCAAGGGCGTTCCATTGCAGCGCGTCCTCAAGGAAAAGGGAATGAAATCCACCCTGTACCATGATTGGGCGAGGCAGGTGGATGTGCCGGCCGTGCCGAAGCTTTCCCTTTCCGAACTTTGGGAGTCCTTCAAGGACCCGGTGACGAAGGAAGACGCGCGTACGGCGATCATCGAACACTTCAGGGAATACGCGCAGCGTTTGGCAGCACGGCACGGAGGACAACTGCGTTCCGTCGGCGCGTTTGACGTCGACGAGGAGATGCTGGTCAGCGTCGGGTTGTTCGAGGGGGTTTCCGAAGGGCTTGATGCGTATGACGAGAGTAGGGGAACGCCGATCGCATCGTATCTCGGTCAGAAAATCGCGTTGCGCATGATCGATGAATTACGCGTTCAGGATCCCGTTTCCCGTAACGAGCGCGCCAAGGAAAAAGCCACCCGGGACCTGCGTAACGAATTTTTCCAGAAGCACAACCGCTTTGCCCGTACCGATGAGGAACTGACGGAGTACGCCTTGAGCGTGGGGGCGACGGCGCCGCACTTTGGCGTGCATCACACCCGTAGCCTTGATGCGGAGTTCAGGAATGCCGATCATATCGATATGGAGGAAACCCTGAACCTCTATGCGATTACCGAGGATGCAAGTACGGCGGTGCGCAAGTCCCAGGGCGAATACGCACTTCTTGTTGAAAATGTGATGAAGAAGTGTGACAAGCAGGAAAAGGAGGTTCTGAGGCGGTACTACTTCGAGGGGTTAACGATGAAAGAGATTGGTGCGCACATGGATTTGAGCGAATCGCGCGTGTCGCAAATCCACACCGCGATCGTGGAGAGGCTGGAAATACTCCTGGAAGACGAAAACCCGTTCCGGTTCGCTTTGCACGGGAACGACAAGGATGCGATGCTCGCCTCGTAAAAGTCTGCGTTCTTACTTTGCACGGGAGAACGACCCATCGTCGTTTTGGTAGTACATGTTTTCCTTGCTTGCTTCCCCGGAAATAACCATTCCCATCCGACGGCGCGTCGCGATTTGGATGGCGTTCAGGAATTCAAACCGAGGGGGTTCGCTTCCCTCGCGTACGGATACTTTCCAATGGGGGAGTTTGGGTGCGTTTGACATCCCCTTATTATAGCAGATTCTTGGGTGTTCGGGAACAGGCGTTTACGTGAATGACTGCTGCGAAAGCCAGAACCAGAATCCTCCGAATACCAGGCCCGGGATAGCGCTGACGAGGAGCCCCTTCCAGTATCGTTCCTTTCGGATGATCTTGATGCTCACGATCAGTGACGCGATCGGTAGCAGGATGCTGATGCCGATCACCGTCCCCGAGAATGTGAATGCCTGCCATGAATAGCCGGAATCGAATGCCATCAGCGACAGCATGCTGATCATCATGTACGGCAGGACCGTGATGAGGACTAAGAGAATGGCGAGTACGAGGAAGACGGTGCGTTTGGTCATGTCTGGATGATAACCGAAAAACTCCGTATGCTCTACCCGTGATCGACAGCCACTGTCATTTGGCGGACCCGAAATTTTCCCCTGACTTGCAGGAGGTAATTTGGCGCGCGAAAGACGCGGGTGTAACGACCATGATCACCATCGCGGATTCATTGGTGGAGGCCAAGAGATGCATTTCCATTACCGAACAGCACGAAGGGATCTACTGCACCGTTGGCGTGCATCCCCACAATGCCAAGGAGTGGCGAGGGGGGAATGACGTCGAGCAGTTCAAGCACTTGCTGCGTTCCAGTCCCGCGGTGAAGGCGGTGGGGGAGATCGGGTTGGATTACCATTACATGAATTCGCCGGCGGACATGCAGCAGCACGTCTTTCGCGAACAACTGTTGATCGCGAGGGAATACGGACTGCCGGTGGTCGTCCATTGCCGCGAGGCGATCGCCGACGTGCGTGCCATCGTTGACGAACTGAAGCCGGAGAAGCTCGTGCTGCACTGCTGTACGGAAAACTGGGAAGACGTGAAGCCGCTGGTCGACAGGGGATACATGCTGTCTTTCACGGGTATCGCCACGTATCCGTCGTCCGACGCGATCCGCATGACCATTCGCGAATGCCCGTTGGAACAAATGATGATCGAAACGGATGCGCCGTATTTGGCTCCCGTGCCGCATCGCGGCAAGCGCAATGAGCCTGCATTCGTGCGCGAAGTCGCGAAAGTGGTGGCGGGCATCAAGGGGAAGAGCATCGAGGAGATCGATGCCATCACGACGGCGAATGCCGTGAATTTTTTCGGGCTGTGAGATGGTATCCCCGACAGGAATTGAACCTGTACTTCCAGCTTCGGAGGCCAGCGGTCTATCCGTTAACCTACGGGGACGATGTGCGGCATTCTAGCGTGTTCCATCCGCGTGCCCATGTGCTTTTTCATCTGCACGGAGTTCCTCCCGCGCGTGGCGCGTCTTCCACCAGAAGTACGCTACGGCGATGATGATTACGGTGAGGTCGTCCATTTCCCCGACGAGGGGGAGCAAGTCAGGGATGAAGTCGATGGGAAAGATGCCGTACAACACGCTCGCACCCAACAGGGATTTGGCGGACAGGGGAGTCTTTTTGTGAAAAAAGAGCGCGTACAGGAAGGCAAACAGACGAAGCATGGCCGCATTGTCCAGTTTCTCCCGGAAGACGCAATGAAAATGGCGTTGAATCGTAATTATGGTCTTTATTACACTATTTACCCCTATATTGACTAAATACTAAATATATTGCAATTTAATAAAAAATGGGTACGATAGATCCCCATGTCTTTCGCCACCCCGATCTACGGCCCGATTTGGAATCCTCTGACAGAAATGCGGTTGGACACGCGCGGTACGCGCCGATTTCATATCGTATATCCGTTTGTACTGCATGGTTCCGTGGGGGCCTTGTCCCTCATGCTGCTTATGGCGGCTTCCGCGGCAGCCGATATCGTGACCCCGGCGCCTGCCGGAGTGGTCCCCATGCAGCGCCAGGGCGAAACGTCATCTGCCTTTCCGGGCGCCATCATTCCCTTGCCTGCCAGTACGTTCGTTTCCGAACCGCCTCCGTCGAACCGGGGTATTTTCCTGACGGCGTACAGCATCAAGAACGAATCTTTCCGCCAGAAGTCCGTCGACCGGCTGAAGGAGAACGACGGCGATATCGTGATCTTTGACGTGAAGGGGTCCGCCGTTCATTTCGATGCAGAAAACTTGCCCATCGCAGACAAGTTGGGCCTCCACAAGCCTCAGTATGAATTGCAGGAGGTGTTGGATTTTTTACGCGCGAACAACGTCCGGGCCATCGCGCGCTTCATCGCCATAAAGGATCAAAGCCTGGCAAAGGTACGTCCTGACACGCAGCTGGAGAATCCCAGGACGGGAAACGTTCTTTCGCCCGGTTACGTCGATCCTTCCGATCCGCTCGTGCTTGATTATAACGCGGAAGTGATCTGCGCCCTTGCCGCTGCAGGCGTCGAAGAGATCAACTTGGATTACATCCGCTACCGCACGGAAGCCGCGGGATCGCTGAGCGTATTTACCAAAGATGAGAAGGTGGAGAAGATCCTTGCCTTCGTCAAATCCGCGCGCGAGGCAATCGATCGCTGCGGCCCGGAAACAAAGTTGGGGATCAGCACCTTTTCGGTGCTCGGATGGGATCATGACGCAAACGTGAACGGCATCGGGCAGGACATCCGGCAGCTTGCGCCGCTCGTCGACGTGATTTCCCCCATGGCCTACAACGCGAACTTCTCCCTGGAGAACCCGAACTGGGCGGCTCCCGCCGGGCATAAGGGAGGCCGTTGGCACTGGCTCGTCTACCGCACACTGATCGGATACAAGGAATTGATCGGCGAGGAGAATGCCCACAAGCTTCGACCGTGGCTGCAGGGTTGGGGAGTGACGACCGCGGAGATGAGAAAGCAGATGGAGGCTGTCTACGATGCCGGCGCGTGCGGGTTCATGGTGTGGAGCGCGGGTAACGAATACGCCGCAACGTACGCCGCGATGGATGCCGTTCCGGTGCCGGAGAATTGCAGATAAAACAGCGGATACGTCAAAATGGAGCGGATAACGGGACTCGAACCCGCAACCTTCGCCTTGGCAAGGCGACGCTCTAGCCAATTGAGCTATATCCGCATATATGAGGCGGCCAATTGCCTGCCCGTCCGTAGCCCAAAGGGCGAAGGCGGGAGCTATATCCGCATTTTACAGGCTTGTATCGATGATTCTAAAGATGGGCGCTGCCCTGCGTCCGGAGCCCTATACTAGGGAGAATACCCCCTAGGCGCAACCTCGCTTTTTAGGCTGATTTCTGCTATAATTATTGGATTTATGAATACACACTTCCTTCGTTCGAAAAAGGCTTCCCCGACCATTCTTTTGGTTGTAGTGACGGCCCTCTCTCTTGCGCTCGTACAGCCAGATATCGCATCGGGTCAAATTCTTGCGCAGGGCAGTACCAGATCCATGCCGCAGTCTGCACAGAGGTATATGAATAAGGGCGCCGGCGAAAACAAGGGCGAAGGTACACCGCTCAAAATTGAGAAGAAAACGGAGACGGATCTCCTGCTTATGCAGCCCCTCGACGACTCCACCAAGTCGCTCGACGCCAAGCCCGGTATCCAGATCTTCTTCGATTACTTCAACCTCAGCTGGCCGTGGGTGCTTGGCGTGTGCGCCGGACTCGCGGTGTTGCAGGCCATGATCGGTGGCATGCAGCTCATGTTGGACGGGCAGCGCGAAAGCGGTAAGGATCGCATGTTGTGGGCGATCGCCGGACTGCTGATCATCGCGCTCTCCGGAATGATCCTCACCACGATCAACCCCATCTTCTACTCGTAATGGAATTTTTGCATTTCATCGCCGGCTTGCTGGTGGACAAGGCGTACGCCATCGCGACGCTGCCCATCCAGTGCCAGGGCTTGGTGGGATGCGGGGGCCAGGCATCCAATCTTTTCCTGACGGGCATTCCCAGGGTCGCATTGTTCATCCTGCAGATCGCTGCCGGTATCTCGGTGCTGTCCATTATCTGGGCTGGCTTCCAAATGGTCCTGAGCTGGGGTGACACGGGGAAGATCAGCCAGGCGAAGAATGCCATCCTGTTCTCGCTTCTCGGCCTCGGGCTTTCCGTCATGTCGCAGTTCATCATCTCGTCCGTCGTGTCCGCACTCCCGTCCATTCCGGACAACTCGAATACCATCCATTTGGACATCATGTACGCGATTGGTCGCTACCTGCGCAACATCCTGAACGCCGCCATGGCCATTGCCATCGTGGCAGGTGCCGTCCGTATGGTTCTGGCCCAGGGTAAACAGGACGAATTCTCGAAGGGCCGTACTGCGGTTGTCTGGGCGATCATCGGCGCCCTTGTGGTCAACTTCGCTGCTGCCATCGCTTCCATCGCTTCCGGCATTCTCGGCGTCTGATATGCACTTCCTCCATGTCCTCATCGGCTTCCTCATTCCTATCGCCTCAGCCCAAGGTGGCTTTGCATCCGAGGGGCCGGGCGTTAGCGATATGTGGGAAATGATTTGTTCCACGCTGCCGTTTTGCAACGTCGGTGCGGACGCCCCGAAGCTAGTAGCGGAGAGGGGATCCCAGATCCTCATGCCGGTCATCGTCGGGGCCGCGGTGTGCGCCGGTATCTACGCCGGTATCCAGATCATGCGCGCACAGGGAAGCGGCGACGGAATCGACAAGGCGAAGGAGACCGTCATGCATGCCGTCATCGGCGTCGTGCTGATGCTCATCACGCTTTCCATTTTCCGGTTCGCGATTACGGTCGTGGGATGGTTTTCCTGATGGCATGAAAGGCACCGCTTCGGCCTTCGCTTGAGAGCTACGGCCGACAAGCCGGTTTTTCTTTCATGGGCTATCTTTTCGGCATGGAGCGTCTCCACTTCGCGTCCTTCGGTAAAAGGCTCAGGATAAACTCGCGCTCGTTCGACGCGGATTGTTTGATTGTGAGCCAGATTATCGATCTTTTGAGTCTTTCGCGGATGCCGGAGGAGGGTATAGTGTGCGGGCCATGACGAACCGCCACTACATCACCACCGCCATCGATTACCCCAACGCCGCCCCGCACATGGGCCACGTGCTGGAGAAAGTACTCGCAGACGTGCTCGTCCGCTGGAAGCGCATGAAGGGCGACGAGGTACGGTTCCAGATCGGCACCGACGAACATGGTACGAAGATCCAGCAGACGGCGAAGAAGGAAGGCATGGCGCCCCAGGCGCTCGTCGATCGCAACGTCCTGCTGTTCACGGCCATCTATGACAGGTTGGAAATCAGCTACGACCGTTTCATCCGCACGACGGACCAGGAGGTTCACTGGCCGACGGTGAAGGCGTTGTGGGAGAAGCTGCGCGACGCGGGTGTCCTGGAACAGCGCGCGTACACCGGGTTGTACTGCAGCGGTTGCGAACGCTTCGTGACGCCCAAGGACCTGATCGACGGCAAATGTCCGGACCATAACATCGAGCCGCAATCCGTCACCGAGACGAACTGGTTCTTCAAGCTGAAAGGAAAGGAGGAGCAGTTGAAGAAGATCCTGTCGGACGGCACGTACACCATCATCCCGCCGCATCGCGCACCCGAGACACTGCAGCTCATCGAAGGGGGATTGGAGGATGTCTCGTTCTCCCGCCCGCGCACCACGCTGGACTGGGGCGTTCCCGTCCCGGGCGACGATGACCAGGTGATGTACGTGTGGTGCGATGCGCTGACGAATTACATCTCCGGACTCGGCCTTCTCACGGACCATGCGGAAGCGAAGTTCTGGGACGATGCCACCGTCACCCATGTCATCGGCAAGGACATCGCGCGTTTCCATGCGCTCATCTGGCCCGCGATGCTCACGGACGCAGGTATCCGCACTCCAGACAACCTGCTCATCCACGGTTTCGTGACCAGCGAGGGAAAGAAGATGAGCAAGAGCCTGGGTAACGTGGTGAATCCCGTCGAAGTGATCGAGAAGTACCCGGTGGACGCCCTGCGTTTCTACCTGACGCACGAGATTCCCGTCGGCAACGATGGCGATTTCAGTTGGAAGCGTTTCGGCGAGGTGTACCAAAGCAAGCTCGGCAACCAGCTGGGCAACATGCTGAACCGCGTGCTGGTGATGTTGAAGAAAGAAGACGCCGACCTCACCGTTCCCGTCGGGGGACCCGAGGCAGAAGAGGCTATCAAGCAGTGGAAGCAGTACGCCGAGTACATGGATGCGTTCGAGATCCACAAGGCCGCGCAGCAGATCAGCGGTCTCATCAGCCAGATGAACGAGGCATTCAATATCGCGGCGCCCTGGACCATCAAGGACGATCCGAAGAAGAAGCTGGAGATCCTCAGCAATTTTGCCGAGAGCCTGCGCCACGTCGCGCTGATGCTCCTGCCGTTCATCCCGGATTCCGCGCGCAAGATGTCCGCGCAGCTGGGCGTGCCGTATGCCGCCGACATGTCCGACAAAGACTTTGTCGTCACCGATGCCATGAAGACGTGGAACGGTATCAAAGACTGGAAGAGAACCGGGGAGCCGAGCATCCTTTTCCCGAAGGTGGAAACGGAACCTGCCGCCTAACATATGAATCTTGTACAGAGCCTTTGCACCCTCGGCGAATCCGTAGCCTTGTTGAGCGATGCGTCGACAGCGGAGCGGGTTATGAACGCCGTTCGATCGATCAATCTGGCGACCATGAATGTCGTTTTCGAATGCGCGGATGAGTACGGCGGGGAAAACAAGGTATTTCCGGATATCGCGCACCACATCGAAGGCGTGGCCGAACGATTACAGGGGATAGTCGGAGAGGCGGTGTTATCAATGGATGAACGTGATATTGCCCATGATCACATCCAGGCAATAAAAGAGCGGGCAGAGGAGATCCTGCACCTTTATCGGCCACCCGTATTGATTTGGGGATGATAAAAACACTTGAATCATAATTACCTGAGCCCTAGGCTGACCTTTACCGTCTCGGGATCGCTGCGCCATGGCTGTCGTGTTTACCATGAAACCCATAGCCACGTACTGGATCCCGGATTAGGGACGGCGTCGCTTCCCCTATGAGAGGCAAAAGAACACGACATCCCTCTGTCTCCAGCCT
Organism: uncultured Candidatus Peribacteria bacterium; assembly: GCA_964624905.1. GTDB lineage: Bacteria > Patescibacteriota > Gracilibacteria > Peribacterales > Peribacteraceae > CAZRVH01. The sequence goes on along the minus strand of CAZUYK010000004.1, from coordinate 58,295 downwards.
AAGGAGAGCATTCTTTCGTTGCATTCGGATATGGAGTATACTTAAAGCACGTCGGAGCTAGACCGAGCGCGTTGCGGGTGAATACCGGGAACGAGCAGGCGGCCGGACGTTTACTTCTTACTCCCTTTTGTATGTTTGATCCTATGTCAGACCTCACGGGCGGATCGCAGCACCACGATGACAGTATGTCGTCGCAGCCTGCACCCTCCCGACCTCCCCGCAGCGGCGGAAACTTCCAGGGCGGCGGCAACCGTTCCTTCGCGAACGATCTTCACTCCGTGACGATCCACGCCAAGCAGCGTACGTTCTACATCGACCTGAAGGAGTCCGGAAACGGCAAGTTCTTTAAGATCTCCGAAAAGTCCCGCGGCGGACAGAAGACGACGATCATGTTCGATTCCGAGGACCTTGATAAATTCATCGACGCGTTGGCAGAGATGAAGACGAAGATGTCGTAAGCATTGCAGCGCATGTTTCAAAAGGGGGCTTCGGCCCTCTTTTTAGTGTCTGTTTTGTTGCCACTGCCTGCCCGTGATGGGCTTGCCGCCCGGCACCTGCACTTTCATCAGGTAGATCGTGTCGCCGCTGCACGTCAGCGCCGCAGCATCCGGATGAGGGGTCAACGATGTTTCCAGGACCTTCAGATCTTCTCCGTTGATCTTCATCGTCACGCCCGGCCAGGGGACGAGAGCACGCACCTTGCGATCGATTTCCACTGCCGAGGTGTCGCAGGGATTCACGATTCCATCTTCCCGGGTTAGTTTTTTGCAAATGGTAATACCATCTTGGGGTTGGGGCGTAGGGCGTAGGGGTTTTCTGAGTGTATCGACCAAAAGATGCGCTGCCATCTTGGACAGCTTCTCGCGCATGACGGGCGCCGTCCATCGGTCTTCGATTTTAATCTTCGACTCCGCCAGGATGGGTCCCGCATCGAGTTCCTCCGCCATGATCTGGATGCTGATGCCGCTCTCGGTATCACCCGCCAGGATGGCGTGTTCCACGGGGGATGCGCCGCGCCAGCGGGGGAGCAGCGAGCCGTGCACGTTGATGGGGGCGATATTCGGCAGTTCCAGGATGTGTTTCTTCAAGATCTTTCCGTAGGCTACGACGACCAGGAAATCCGGTGCCTCCATGCCATGGTCCTGGAGGTAATCCGGCAATTCCTTGTTGATGTTCTCCGGCTGGAACACGGGGATGCTGTGCTTCTCGGCGAAGACTTTGACGGGAGGGGGCGTGACGATCTGCTTCCGTCCCACGGGTTTGTCTGGCTGCGTGATAACGAGCGTTACCTGGAACGCGGGGTTCTTCAAAAGCTCTTCGAGCGCCGGGACGGCGAAGTCGGGTGTGCCGCAGAAGATGACGGAAGCATGGTCCATGCGTCCAGTGTAGCAGCTTCGGATGTCCTATCGACGTCCATTTTTCCTGTTACACTGCGGGCATGCGCCTTTCTCCGCTCCTGACCGTCGGCTTTCTTTCCATTGCGCTGCTTTCCGCATGCACATCCCCGGATGAACGTTCTGCAACGCAAACCGGCGCATCGCAATCATTGGGCGCGACGGTATGGGGAACGTACAAAAGCACGCTTGGCTTCAGCATCAAATACCCTTCCGGATGGGATATGAATCGCGTGGGAAACGCCGTGGCGTTTTATCCTAAGTCCAAGGATGCCGTGTTGGGAGATGCAGGATCGTCAGCCGGGATGGATGTATATTTTGAAAAAGGCACGCTTGAAAATCTCATTGCCGCACATAACGACTCCGAGAACGGAAATTGCAAGGAAGCGAAGAGCATCATGATGGGCAAATACAACGCGACGCTCCTGCAATGCGTATCCGTATTCGACGGCACGTTGGATGAAAATTACTACGTCGCGCATGAAGACGGATATTTCCGTTTGGCTTCCGATGTTGAAGATCCTTATAAAACGTACGCGACGATGCGTGTGAGTTTCAGGATCACGAAATAGTAAATGGAAGATCACATATGGTTACATCATTCAAAGTTTGCATTTGATGCAACGACAGTTCGTTGTGCGTTATTGAGTGAAACCGTATTGTAAGACCCTTTATGCCCGTTTCGCACAACGATGCCCAGGCCGCATTGAAGCTTCTCACGGAGGCCAAGCGCGTTGCCTGCGTGTGCCATAGGAATCCCGACGGCGACGCCATCGGAAGCGTGACGGGAATGGCCCTGCTGCTCGAAAAACAATTCCCGGGAAAACAGATCACCATGCATTGCGTGGATCCGTCTCCGGATACGTTCCTGTACCTGTCGTCCGCCCAGCGCATCCAGAACACCCTCAAGCTGGAGCCGGGGGATGCGGCTGTAGTCGTCGATTGCGCGGAGCCGAAGATGACGCAGATGCAGGAGTCGGTGCCGCAGCTATTCGACGGGTCGATTCCCGTTCTCATGATCGACCATCACCCGACAAACCCCAAGTTCGGCACGGTGAACATTTTGGAGCCCTCCGCCGCCTCCAGCTGCGAGATCGTCGTGGCGCTGGCGGATGCTTTGAAGTGGGAGATGGATAACGAGATCGCCACCTGCCTCCTTACGGGCGTCTACACGGATACGGGCGGCCTGCTGCACAGCAATACGACGGCAGAAGTATATCGCACGGTTGCGCGTCTTCTGAGAGCCGGCGCCCGCCAACAACTCATCGTGTCGGCGGTGTTCCGCACGGCGGAAATCAGCACGCTGAGGTTGTGGGGAAGGGTGTTGGAGAAAATCAGCGTTACCGAGGAGGGAGGGGCCGTGTCGGCCGTGACGGAAGGGGACTTCCGTGCGACGGGAGCCGATCCTTCCGCGTTGTCCGGGGCTATCGACTACGTGAATGCCGTGCCGGGCATGCGCTTCTCCATGGTCCTGTCCGAGCGTGACGGCAAGGTAAAGGGGTCCATCCGCACGCTGCGTGAAGACGTCGATGTGGCGGCCATGGCAGGCAAGCTGCAGGGGGGAGGACACAGAAAAGCAGCTGGCTTCGCGGTGACGGGTAAGTTGAAACTGGAATCGCGCTGGAAGGTGGTGGAGGAGGAGAAAAAGGATGTGAAAACCAATTAAAAATAACCCCTCGACACACGATCGAGAGGTTATGCGTTTCATCGCTGGTGCTGCCGCTATCCGGGTTATTTCCAGCAGCTTCGGATGAAGGTGAACAGTTCCGCGAAATCCAGTTGGTATTCTGCAATGTACGACAGCATCGTCTCCTCCTGAATGGTCGAATCATCGGAACGGAAGCAAGCTTATCCTAACGAAGGAAAATTGGAACCACGACGGTCGTCAGCGCGGTCAGCGGAGCCGCCCATCGTATCCACTCATAATCGGACGGAGCCTGGGGCAAGCCGTTCGGCCTGTGGTAGTCGGCGGCGTGCCAACTGCTGTCCCACCATCCTTGGCAGAACCACAGGACCGCGATCTGCCATCCGTACATGTAGCCGGGATAGATGGCGAGCGCCGTCGTCACCGCGACCCATGCGATCGTGCGCATCGGCGGTCGCAGCGTGTCCTTGTGTGTCAGCACGTGGACGCAGAAATCCATGGTCGCCAACGAGACGCCTTGCAGCAGGATGCACCAAGGTGCCAAGGTCAGCATGTTCGCGATATTGCATACGATCAGGCTGCCGTAAAGTCCAAAGAAAGCGATTGAAAGCAGGAATATTTTCATTTGATAAGCCTCCGTTCATGTCAAAAAGCGTTGTGCGGAACATGCGGATTATGATGCATGTGTATGCAAACCGGAAGTCCGTTGGAAGGTGGTGGAGGAGGAGAAGGAAGATAGAAAATAAAAAGCCGCTCCGGGGAGGGGCGGCTTAATAAAGGGAAAAGCATTAGTGATTATTTCGAACTGAGGCGCAATTCCGTGATGATTTCATTTTCGCATTCGACGCAAATAGCTTGTCCGCTGAAAAGTGCATTTTGCACTTTACGAATAATGTTTTTACAGATCTTGCTATCGAGTGATAGCTCATTGTCGTCTTCATCGGTAACACAGAGAACTTTTATGCCACGACGGCGGGTATTCCCTCCGCCACATTTGTGACAATTACAAGGACTCATGTCAGCAGTATCCTCGTCATTACAGTCGACCTTAAATCGACGATTACTATGCTTTAGTTCGACGAGATACTTATCCTCGACTAAATCAGTGAGTAAATCAGCGTCATTTGTCATATTTGCCTCGATTTTTAAATGAGCAGTTCCCAATAAAAATATTATAGAATATAATTCTATAATGTCAAATTAATCAAAAATAGCTTACTTCTGCTCTTCCTCTGCCTTTTTCACCTCGGCAGCGTCTTTCACGGCCTGCTGCGCCTTCATTACTTCCTCGGGGTTCGTGGTGATCAGCTTGGATTCCTCTGGGCTGGCGACCACCTGCATGGCGACGTGCTTGTAGCCCGCGAAGAGGATGCCCTGGCCCACGCTGGAGTTCAGGAGTGCGTACTTCTCGCCATCCGTGAGGTAGAAGAGCTTCTGCAAGCTATCGACCGTTGCGGGGGACTGCTTGAGGAGGATCTGGAGCGAGGAGTTGGTGATGATCGGGCGGCCGAAGGGGGATTCCACGAAGTCGTCCACGTCCTGCGTGATCGTCGTGACGCCCAGGTAGTATTTGCGGGCGCGCTTCACGATTCCATAGAGGAAGCGTGCGGAGTCTTCGTGCTGCATCAGGTTCCAGGCTTCGTCGATGACGAGCAGGCGCTTCTTCATGTCGGCGCGGATGCGGTTCCAGATGAAGTTCAGGACGATGTAGATCGCGATCGGGCGGAGCTGCTCCTCCAGGTCGCGGATCTGGAAGACGATCATCTGCTTGTCGAGGCTGACGTTGGTTTTCTGGTCGAAGAGTCCGGCGAAGGATCCCGTCGTGTACTTCTGCAGGACGCTGGCCATGTTCTCGCCGCCGTCCGTCGTCTGGAGCACGTCCACGAGCTGCTGGAGCGTGGGGGGTTCCAGTTCGCCCGGGTTCGGCGTCGTGAGCGTAATGCCGTTGAGCGCGTAGGTATCGATAATCGCCTTGTCGAGCACGCCGTCCTCGGCGGGGGTGACCGGACCCAGCATGAGACGCAGAAGTCCGTGCAGGTTGATCACCGCGCTGCGCAGCACTTCGCCTTCGGCCGCGTCCTCGCCGCGCACAGCCTTGGGCAGGTCGAACGGGTTGATGCGGAACTGGCTCTGGATGGACATGGGGATGAAGGATCCTCCCACGGCCTGGCAGAGGTTCGTGTATTCGTTTTCAGGGTCGATGACGAACACGTCCGTTCCAAGCATCAGGTAGCGTAGGATCTCCAGCTTCGCGGTGTAGGATTTACCCGCTCCGGAAGTAGCGAAGAGATTGCTGTTCGCGTTCGGGAGGTCGAAGCGGTCGAAGATGACTAGCGAGTCGTTGTGGCGGTTGATTCCGTAGAGGATGCCGTGGTCGTCGGTCAGGTCGCTGGACGAGAACGGGAAGCTGGACGCCAGCGGGGACGTGTTCATGTTGCGGTTGATCTCCAGGTCGTCCTGGGCGATCGGTAGCGTGGAGTTCCATGCGTGTTCCATCTGGAAGTACGCCGGTTTCGTCAGCACCAGTTTTCCTCCCAAAAGGGATTCGATGTCCGTCTGCACCTTCTTCAATTTCTCTTCATCCTCGGCATACAGCGTGATGTACATGCCGAGCTGGAAGAGTTTCTCCTGGCCGCGGGCCAAGAGGTCGCGCAGTTCCTCGGCATCCTGCAGGGCGGCTTCCAGCGTCGGATCGCGCACGATGCCGCGCTGTTCCAACATACGCACGGAAGAGCGGAGCTCCGCCACCTTCTTGCGAAGCATCTTCATGATCGCCTTATTGGAGCTGGGGTAGATGAACTGGGCGATATCGAACGTCGCATCCAGGTTCACGGTCTGGCTGAGCCAGTTAGGATAAATGTAGTTCGGCCAGTTGTAGACGTACAGCGTGCGGGCGAACATGTCGTTCACCATGATGTCCTTCGTGCGGATCTGCATTCCTGCCGGCGCGATGATATCCAGGACCTTCTGAAGTCCTTCCTCATATTTCTTGATTGCATCGCGATCCTCGTCCGTCAGGACGTCACCGTCTTTCTTTTCGCTCAACACATCGATGGCCTGCTTGTTGAGACCGAGAAGTTCGTCGATCGCCTCCATGAGAGGGGACTTGAGCGAGGACGGCATTGATGGGTTCGGAGTGTTCATTTGTGTGTTGGACATGCGGAAAACGTTTCTCTTTATTATAGCAAAAACCACCCTTTTTCACAATACGGGACTCAGAACGATCCCAAAGGGGTCGATCCGCTGTTCTTTCGGCCGTTTCTCTGTATTATAAGGCCGAGATCGTCGATTCCGGGAACTTCCACCACGGATAGGCCGGATAGGATGATTTCGCGGTTCTCCGCGATGGCGCTCAATCGCTCGGAGGTGACGTCGATCAGCTCGTTCATGACATTCAGCGTGGTTTTGACCTCGCGCACCTTGGCGTCCGCCTCCGTCTGGTCGGTTTGCGCCTGGATCAGCTGTTCCTGCTTTTGGCTGACCGTCGTGTAATCCTTGTTAGAGCGGGCGCGGCTCAGGTCCCGGGAGATGACGGATGCGGCGGCGCGCTTGGCCTTGGCATCGGCTTCCTTCTCGCGCTGTTCCTGCGCCAGCAGTTCCGCCTGGGTTTTCGCGGCGTTGAAGTACGCGGTCAGTGCGGTCACGTAGGAATCCAACGCCTCCTGGCGCTGCGACGTGCGGTTCAGCATGTCCGCGATGTCCACTTCCAAGGCGTCGCTCAGCGCCGTCAGCAGTTGGAATGCCTCGCTCACGTGTTCGCCCCCCTCCGCGCGCAGGGCCTGTTGGATTTCCACTCCCTGGAGCGCCGTTTTGACCGAGGACTCCGCAGTCTTCGCCAGGAACAATGCCGTGTGTACGCCCAAAAGCGCGCTGGGACGGAAGATGTCCGGACTGATCTTTCCCGTGCGCATCAGCTGTCCCGCGTACAAAAGCGCCTGCCTGGCGGCCGTGATTTTTCCTGAGTCCTGCGTTCCGCCGGAGCACCCAGCAAGAAGGAGGGATGCTGCCGCGCCGACGATGAATGTCTTTTTCACGGAGTGAAGTATAGAGGTCGATGCGTTTCCATCGCAATGGAGGCTTAAGCACCCGGACCTCACCTGCCCTTCGGGCACCCCCTCCTACAAGGAGAGGGAAGATGGAAAGAATCTTAAATTGTTGTTCAAAACATGAGTACATTCTATGAGCAAGAACAAATTTTGTTTCCTACTGGATGGCAGTATGCTTACTGCTATAGTTCGCACGAATCCCCGAACAGGACTTTTGTTCAACACACCGAAATGTTCCAGCATCTTTCCACCGAAGCAGAACAAATTCTGAACACCGAATACGGTGAGGGAGGCACGGCTGTTTCGTGGCAGCGCCCGCAGGATGCGGGGCACGGGGATCTGACGACGACCGTTGCTTTGCAGTTAGCCAAAAAACTGGGAAAGAATCCCCGCGAGATCGCACAGGTTTTGGCGGATAAAATCGCGCTCTCGCCGTCGGTTGAAAAAGCCGAGGTCGCGGGTGCCGGATACGTGAACGTGTGGCTCACTGCGCCCGCGCTCATGAAGGCGTTGGATGAAGCGTCGGAGTCCGTGAACGCGAAGAAGTCGAACAAGAAGGACGACCCCGTCATCATCGAGTACTCCCAGCCGAACATCGCCAAGCCGCTGGGCATCCACCATATCATCGGGACGGTGCTCGGCCAGTCGCTGGTGAACCTGTACCGCCACGACGGCGCCAACGTGATCGCCTGGAACTACCTGGGGGATTGGGGAACGCAGTTCGGCAAGTTGGCCGTCGCGCATCAGAAGTGGGGAACGAAGAAAAATCCCAAAGACTACACCCTCGACGATCTGCTTGCGCTCTATGTGCAGTTCCATCAGGAGCTGGAAAAGGACGCCGCCTTGGAAGACGAAGGCCGCGAAGCATTTCGCAAGTTGGAGCAGGGGGACGAGGAACTTCGCGCGTTTTGGAAGGATGTCGTGAGCGTCACGAAGGCGTCGCTGGAGGATCTGTATAAGAAGCTGCACGTCTCCTTCGACCTGGACCTGGGAGAGAGTTTCTATGAAGACAAGATGGACGGCATCCTGGAGGAAGGAAAAAAGAAGAAGGTCTTCGTGGAAGGGGAGGGGGGATCGCTCATCGTGAAGTTCGACGACGAGAACATGCCGCCGTACCTGGTGCAGAAAGGGGACGGCGCGACGCTGTACTCCACGCGCGATATCGCCCAGATGCGCTACCGCATGGATGAGTACCATCCACAGAAGATCCTCATCTGCACCGACATCGCCCAGAAACTGCACTTCGAACAGCTTGCCGAAACGTGCAAGCAGTTGGGATGGGAACTCCCCGTATTCGAGAACGTCCTGTTCGGCCGCATGCGTTTCGCGGACAAGAGCATGAGCACGCGCAAGGGAAATATCTTGAAATTGGAACACGTCATTGAGGAATCCATCGCGCGCGCGGACGAAGTCATCAAGGAACGCGGCGACGCAATCCAGACGGATGATCCGAAGGATTTGGCGGAGATGATGGGCGTCGGCGCCCTCGTGTACGGCATCCTGAGCCAGAACCGCAAGATGGACATGGTGTTCGACTGGGACAAGATGCTCAGCTTCGAGGGGAACAGCGCGCCGTACCTGCAATACACGCACGCCCGCGCCAAGAGCGTGTTGCGCAAGTCCGAGGAGGCGGTGGGCGAGTTGACCGTGAAGGACGGGCACGAACTTTCGAAATACGAACGCATCCTCATCGGCACGCTCCTGCAATTCCCGCACGTCCTCGAAGAGGCGCGCAGGGAACACCTGCCGCACAAAGTCGCGAATTATCTCTACCAGCTCGCGCAGGATTTCAACGGTTTCTATAACAGCGAACAGATCCTCAAGGCCGAAGGCGACGTCCGCCTCCTCCGTTTGTCCCTTACTTCCCGCACTGCCGACATCCTGAAGGCGGGCGCGGCCCTCCTCACCCTTCGCGTTCCCGAACGCATGTAATCCCTTTCCCTTCCGGTCCATGTCCTATTCCAGTTCCCGTCCACGTTTTACTTCCAAGCGGCGCCGCAACGGCAAGCCGTTCGTCGGTTTCCTGCTTGTCGCGTGCTTCGGTATCCTCTTCGCGGGATGCGGCGCTCAGTCGAATGAACGCCCCGACTTCGTCTTCACGCAGGACGACGTCGCGAAGTTCCGAGAGCTTGCCAATGACGCGCAGGTCGCGGCCACGGGCAGCGGCATCGTCACCGGCAGCGGAGGCATTCCGTACCTGGAGGCATTGCCCTCGGGCAGCGGTTCCCTGAAGGGCAACCCCGACGAGGTGATCCTGGATCTCAGCCAGCTCCCCATGTACAAGGCGATCCGTACCGGGCAATCCGGCACCAGCAACTATTTCCAGGTGACCAACGCGTTCGTGAACGTGCGCAGCGATACGTCCGCCACCGCGGCGAACATGGGGCGCCTGGAACGCGGCGCATCGGTGGAAGTCATCGAGTTCCCGCGCGCCGATTGGGCCAAGGTCAGGATGTCGGACGGAAAGGAAGGATTCATCGCGTCGCGCTACATCGCGAAGCTCACGACCAACGACAAGCTTCCGGAAGAGCAGAAGAAATACGCCGGCCTGTACTTCGTGAACTTCGCGTTCGTGAACATGCGCGCCGAGGCCCAGCAGGGAAGCGCGAAGATCGGCGAGATCCCGGGACAGGCGATCGTGAAGCCGGAGAGCATCGCCGGTGGATGGGCGAAGGTGACCCACGGAGGCCAGACGGGATACGTATCCGACGCCTACCTGAAGCCGTTCTCGCCCCAGTTCGTCGTTCGCCAGGATTCCTACTCGCTCCCGATCCTTTCCTATAACGTCGAAGGAAATCCCGACGCGCTGAAGCAACTCTCCGACCATGTGACGCGCTTGCGTGCGGATGGCTATTCCATCGTCACCCTGAAGCAGTTCTACGACGTACTGATGCAGCAACAACAGCGCAACGTCGTCTTCGAAGGCAAGAACGTCGTCGTCGGCATCACGGGTGTGAATGCCGGCAACGTAAAGGCGGTGTCCGATACCCTTAACGCGAACCGCATCAATGCCACCCTATTCCTCCAGACGAAGGACGTAGGCCTCACGGGCATCACGGAGAAGCAGATCATCACGCTCCTGGCCAACGGATTCGATATCCAGTCCGCCACGCACACGGGCGACGACCTACGCGCACTGACCAACGCGCAGGTGCAATTGGAAATGAAGCAGAGCCGCAAGATCCTGGAGGATCTCACGAAGCGCACGATCTTCAGCATCGCGTACCCGGACGGAGGCACCAACGACCGCGTGATGGAGTTGGCGGCGGAGGCGGGCTACCTGCTGGGCGTGAGCAATAACAACGGTACGACCTTCCGCAGGGAACAATTCCTCAGGCTTCCCAGCATCCAAATATTCCCGAGCACGAGCGCGGACGAGGTGATCGGTGCGGTCTCGGCGAAATAGGTACCATCCACACACAAACACACAGGGCGGTCCGAAAGGGCCGCTTTTTTTATTGTCCCTGCTGCGTCTTCAGGTAGTCCTGGATCTGCTGCATGATCGACGGTTGCGACGTCGCCGATCCTCCGCCTCCGAAGCCCATCATGCCTTTCAGCAGGTCCGCGCTGTGCGCGTAGAAGTACCAGAGCGACACGAGAGTCAGGATCAGCGGGATGAGCGTCATGAGGCTGTGGACCGTTCCCGACCACATGCGGATGCGGTCACGCTTGTCGATGCGGTGCAGGTACTTGATGATTACGTCCAATTTCTCCTCGACGGTCTGCTTGTCGTGGATCGGGGGATGTTCTTGGTCGAGTTGCGGATCGGAGGGGGGATCGATGGGCATGGCCGCAGTATATCAGAAACCCCGGCGCCACTTCCTCACAAACTCAAACGCCCTCGTTGCCTGGTACATTCCCGTCAGCGGAAGATCGACGCAATGCATGAGGGGCAAGGGATGGCCTCCGAAGCCCGTCTTGAATGTCGTAACACCTGCGAAGGGGTGTTTGGGGTTGATGATCACCTCCTGGCCTTCTTCGTTCACGCGGCGAGGCGCGATGCCCCAGAAGTTGTAGATGTCATCGCCGCGTCCCAGCGCTTCGCGGATCGCCGTCCACTGGAGCAGGGTGCTCGCCGGGATTTTATTGTACTTCTGCGTGCTGGCGCCGTGGTGGTAGCTGGTGATGCCGGCGTAGCTCATGTGGACCGATGCGGCGACGGGCTCGCCGTTGTAGCGCGCGACGTAGACGATGGCCTGCCCGAGCGGCGCGAAGTGCTTCACCTGCGCGCGGATGTAGCTTTCGCGGTAGGGAACGAAGTGATGGCGCTTGTACGTTTCTTCCTGCAGCTTGAAGTAGATGTCGAGGTCTTTCTCCGGTTCGGTCGACGCCGTCACGACGACACCCTCGCGTTGGGCGCGCCCCACCAGGTTGCGGGTCGTTTTGCGCATATCGGCCAGGATGGATTCCTCCGTCCGCGGTGCCGATGCCTCTATTCCGCTCTTCCACCGATCGTTCGTTTTCAGCGGGATGTACCACGTGTATTCCGAAAGAAGATGCATGGGCGAAGACAGGGCGCCTTTTTTTCGCAACTCTTCGCCCTTCGGATCGTTCTCCAGCCAGAACGGACTCATGCGTACGAAGCTGCAGGAGCGTTTCGCGGCTTCTTCCTTCACCGCGTTCACGAGCGGCTCCAACGCCGCGTCCTCGGCTAACTGGGGGCCATACTGGACCATCAGGTGGCGGCCGCGGCGCGCAGGGACGAGGATCGCCTGGCACACGCCCACGATCCGGTCATCCTTCACTGCCTCGAAACGCACGGGCTCCTGCCCGATGTCCCGATACACCTCTCCCATCGTCCAGCTTTGCAAGAACGATGCGTACGGGCGGCCCTGAAGAAAAGTTTCCCAAGCGGCTTTGTCGGTGGCGGGGCGGACGGTGATCATAGTTTGCGGTCCTGGACACGATACACGAACTTCATGCCGGACCATGTGTCGTCGATCGCGGTCATCTTCACCTCGGAAAGCCCGTTCTTCCGTCCGATCTTGCGCACGATCTCATCCGTCAGGTCCTTGCCGAGTTCCGACCATTTCTTCGGCCAGCAGATCCAGATGCATCCCGTGGCGTGCATGTGCTGCTTCAGTTCCGGGAATTTCGTTTCCAGATCGGCGCTTTCGGGTGCGAAATATTGGATGTAGTCGGCATCGGCCGCGAGGGTCTTTTGGATCTGCACCTGCGGCAGCATCAGTAGCTCTTTCATCACGTTCTCCGGCGCGCCGATGATTACCGCCAGCATTCCCGGCTTGAAACCGAGACGCTGCGCCAATGTTTTGTCAGATTCGTGAACCATGGGTCAGGGCAGAAGGGGATCGAGGAGTTCGACGAGTTTCTTGGCTTGGAAAAGCGATGTGTCGGGATGCGTCGGCAGGCTAAGGATCGATTGGCCAACGAATTCCGCATCGGGATCCTCGCCGTCCTTGTATCCCGTCGTTTCCATCTCCGTTCCCGGCGGACAAATGACGCAGCCCGTCCATCCGTCATGCAGATGGATGTTGTTCTTCTTCAGGGCTTTGCGGATTTTTTCGGCCCCCTCGGTGAAGAGCGGGAATTTTTGCAGGGGGAGATCCGGCTTCACGCCCAGAAGCAACTTCCATCCGCGCTTCGTTCCTTCCTCAAAGTAGAAGGAAGTCAGCTTCCTGCGATGGTCGTTGATCGCCTGCAGGATATTCAACTGCTCCAGCGCCAGGATGGCGCAGGCGTTGGGCATGCGATGCAGCGTCGCGTCCATCTGGCCGTGTTTCTCGTGTCCCGTGACGATGGGTGCCAGCATGCGCAGCTTGGCGCAGAAGGCGAGGAATGCTTTGCCCAGGCCGATGCCGTAGAAGGGTTTTGCGATCGCGTAGAGCACGGGGTACTGCAGCAGGCGCTTGATCTTCCAGATGCTCAAGGGCTCCGCGTCATCCTGCATTTTCTTCATGTCGCGGCAGATTTCCTTGTTGCGACAGAGAACGGCCCCTCCACTTACGCCCGAGATCGCCTTGTCGCGCCCGAAGCTGAAGAAGAGGACATCCCCGAATTTCCCGATCTCGCCCGGCCCCTTCGTATCCGGCATGACGTGCGCGCAATCCTCGATGAGGATAAGGGAGTGCCTGTCGCACAGGTCCCGGAGACGCTTGGCATATGCGGGGATGCCGAAGGTGTGTTGGCAGATGATGGCGCGCGTTTGCGGCGTGATGAGACGTTCCACTTCGCCGATGTCCAGGTTCAGCGTGTCTTGCTCGATGTCCGCGTACACGGGTGTCATGCCGGCGGCGATGACGGCGTTGGGAACGACGACGCAGGTGTAGCCCTGCACGATCACTTCTTCATCCTTTTTCAGCGTCAGGCTGCGCAAAATCGCAAGGAGTGCTTCGCGTCCCGATCCGAACAAGTGGGCTTCCCCGTCGAATGCGTTCTCCAATGCTTCTTCCAGCTGTTTCTTTTCCGGACCTTCCCTCCACCTCCAGGGTTGGAACGAAAGCGCGAGGCACTGGCTCACTTGTCGTGCGTCTGCCAGCGGCGCGAAGGTGTGGTGGATGGGGCGCATGGTCAGGGAAGCAGGTGGCGGATGGCTGATACGGGCATGCGTCCGACGCAGACGAGCAGTCCGCCTTGGTCGATCTTCGCTGTCCCTTCACCCAGCAACTCCGCTTCCTTTCCCGCGGCCTTCGCGAATGAAGCGCGCCCGCTCTCCGTCGTGAAAACGATGCGGTCGAAGAACGATGCTTTTTTGCCCAACTCCGCCAGGTGCTTTTCTTCCTCGTCCCCGAGCTCCAGAAGCCCGCTCGTAAGCAGGATTTTTGGCTTTTCTTTGCGCTGTGCGGCCCAATCGATCGCGGCTTTCATGCTGAGGGGGCTGATGTTGTACGTATCATCGAGGATGGTGATGCTGTTTTCCTCCAAGACATTGAACGTGTGCTGCATCGGATGGAAAGTCGTCAGCAGTTCGCGGATGCGCGCATGGGTGACTCCCAGGAATTTCGCGACCGCTATGGCGAGCAGTATGTTCGTGACGTGGTGCCGGCCGTGCAGGGGAACCGAATAGTCCTCGTTATCCAATCGGAAATGCAGTCCGTCGGTGCGTTCCTCCACGTCCAATGCAACCGAGTGCAATCCTTCGTGCGTACCGACGAGTGCGGTAGGGCAATGCGCCCTGCTTTCCATGCTTCGGGTCGCTTCGTTGTCGCCGTTCAGAAACGCGTGTCCGTCGGGCGGCAATGATTCCACCAGCTCCGCGTTCGCGTCCAGGATCGCTTCCTCGGATCCGAAGAGCGCCAGGTGATCCGAACCGACCGCCGTCACGACCCCGATGGTCGGCTTCACGACGGAGCAGAGGAGCGCGATCTCGCCCTTCGCGTACGCTCCCATTTCCACGATCACCGGCTTGTTGCCGCCAAGCCATTTTTCGTTTTGCAGAAGCCATTGCGCAACGCCCATCTCCGTATTCACGTGCGCCGGCGTGGCAATCGGCGACAGGTCTTGCAAAACGTGTTTCAGCAATTCCTTCGTCGTCGTTTTCCCCACGCTTCCCGCAATGCCGATCACCATCGCTTCGTTCGCCATGCCGGAACGCACTGCCCGGGCCTTGTCGAAAATCTGGCGCTTCAGGATGCGATCCACCGGAAGCAGAAGCAGCCACGCCGCGAACACCATGAGCGGCTGGAAAGTGGCCACGAACACCGGAACCAGGGGAATGTGTCTCCCGAACCATGCCGCGCATGTGGAGAGTGCGAGGGATGCGGCGCCGGTCAGGATGGTTTTCGATGTCCAGACGGGCGTCGGCTGTTTTCCGAGTCCGATTTGCAACAGCGACAGGACCGTAAGGATGCTAGTGATGTAGAGGGAAACCGCGACGTGCGGATAGAAGAGGAGTCCGATCACCGAGAGCGCCAGGAGGGGCAGGCGCATGGAGCCGAACAATTGGGTGGCGATGCCTTCCCTGCGGAGATGCTCGGTAAGACGATCCATTCTCCACTCCTTCATTTGGAAGAGTCGCAAAAACGTCGCAAGCGGCGAGAGCGACGCAAGGACGGTGAACAGCAGGATGGTCGGATCGAAAGTCACGGGGGGAGTGTAGCAGAAAAGGGCGGCCTTAATCAGGCTTTATTGGCCATTTGCTGCCGAATAACGGTGGCGATCTCCCCGGCTTTGTCCCTATGGACCCTGTGTCTGACGCCCGGGAAAACGGTTAGCTGGCTGTTCCGGATTCCTTTGTGAATGATGTGCGCGTCCGCCACCGGAGTCTGCCGGTCATCTTCTCCCCAGAAAATATCCGTCGGTACGTCGATGGAAAAGAGAAGTGGCTCCAGGTTTTCCTTGGTCACCAACACGAGCGTTTTTTTCATCATGTCGGATGCGTTTTCATAGTCGTGGCTTCCGACGAATTTTGAGAGGATCTTTTTCGCTGTCGGTTCCAGATATTTCATGCCGGGAATCGCGAACAGGACATGTCCGATTTTCGACAGAAGCAAGCCCAAAACACGCTTTACGTACCGTCTCCTCCTCATCCCGGCCGCCGCGCACAAATATAGGTGGCGGATCGGCAGGGTTTTCCGTGCGGCGAGCTTGATGGAAATGCGTCCGCCGTGCGAGTGACCAAGGAGGAACAGCGGTCCGTTCACGTTCTGTTTTTTCACATACTTCGTTACCCAATCGGCATAGTCGTCGACCGTCCACGGACGGTCGGGTTCGGGCTCGTCTCCGAATCCGGGAAGGTCCGGCGTGAGCAGTGCCACGTCATCGTTTTTCAGGGCATCGCGCAATTCGTGAAACGAAGCGGAGGAACCGCCCCAACCATGGAGGCAAAGCAGCGTGTGCATGCGTGGATTATAGCAGCATTCGTCTATACGGCTTTAAAATATGTGCATTGAGTAATATATGGATTTTTGGTATAATAAGGAGAAATGTCCAAACACACATACACATCGCTTCATGTCGCCTTGTTTGCGGTTGCCGCTGTGCTTGGCATTGTGATAGCTCTGGGTCAGGGCAAAATCTTCTTGCAGCACACGTATGGTGCGGATTGCGGCGTGTTTGCCGATGGTACTTCCTGTGCTGCCCAAACGGGATGCACGGCTAACTATGCCTTTAACTGTACTGCCATAGCAGATGCCGGTTCTTGCATTGGAAGTGCGGCAAACGGATGTACAACCAACTATTTCGATTGTTCGCCTTACACGGACAACGGTACTTGCAATGCGCAGTCCGGAAATGGATGCAGCTTCACGCCCAGCTCTTGCGAAGGTTGGAATGGCGACCAAGCGGCATGCGAGGCAAATGGTTGTTCCTATGATACGGACACAACCATATGTTCGGGCACGGCGACTACGGGTTCGTGCGGCGGGGGGAATTTCACGAATTGCACCGGACCCGCCGGGGAATTCATTTCCTGCACGGGAAGCTATTCGATTTGCGGCAATGGCGTAACGGAGTTGGCCGAAGCATGCGATGACGGAAACGGAGTCGATAGTGACTACTGCACCAATAGCTGTTTGAACAACGGTTCCTGCGGAGACAGTACGGTCCAGTCAAACGAGGCCTGCGACGATGGAAACACATCGGACGGGGATTATTGTTCCGCGAACTGCCTTTCCGGCACCGGTTCCTGCGGAGACAGTGTAAAGCAATCCAATGAAACGTGCGACAATTCTGACTTGGGCGGAAGTAATTGCGTTGCCCAGGGATTCGACGCCGGTACGCTGGCATGTAATGCTGGTTGTTCCGCGTTCGTTACATCCAATTGCACTTATACATGCGGAGACGGCGGCGTGGATCCCGGCGAAACGTGCGACGACGGAAATACGAGCAACGGGGATTATTGCGCGGGGGATTGCTCGGCCGTCATTGGATCCTGCGGGGATGGGGTGACCCAAGTCATCGAAACGTGCGACGACGGAAACGCATCGGACGGGGATTACTGTTCCGCGAACTGCCAGTCCGTCACCGGTTCCTGCGGGGACGCAACCATACAATCCAACGAAGCATGCGACGATAGCAACACGGCGAACGGGGATTATTGTTCTGCGAACTGCCAGTCCGTCACGGGCTCCTGCGGCGACGGAACGCAGCAGGGTAACGAAGTCTGCGACGACGGGAACGCATCCGATAACGATTATTGTTCCGCGAACTGCCAGTCCGTCACGGGCTCCTGTGGAGATTCAACGCGTCAGCCCAATGAAAGCTGTGACGACGGAAACATAGCGAACGGCGATGGTTGCGCCTCAAACTGTATGACGGTGGAAACAGGTTACAGTTGCAACACCGGCACTCCGAATATCTGCTCGCCCGTGTGCGGGGACGGTCTCAGGACCGCCTCGGAAACCTGCGACGATGGCAATACGACCCCCAGCGACGGTTGTTCCGCCCTGTGCAGCGTGGAATCCGGTTACAGCTGCAGCGAGGCGAATCCGAACGTTTGCGCCCCTGTCTGCGGTGATGGTCTCAAAATGGGATCGGAACAATGCGACGACGGAAACCTTACCAATACCGACGGTTGTTCTTCCACTTGTACGGTGGATCTCGGATTTTCCTGCAATAACGCCCAGCCCAACGTTTGTACGACCACCTGCGGCGACGGCGTGCTGGCAGGTGCCGAAGTCTGCGACGACGGTAATGCGAGCGCAGGCGACGGTTGTTCCGCTACGTGTACCATCGAGACGGGATACAGTTGCAATACTTCTTCTCCTACGTCCTGCTCTACCGTCTGCGGTGACAGCATCAAGACGGGAGGCGAAGCCTGCGATGATGGCAATACGAACAATGGAGATGGTTGCAACTCGTCCTGTACTGCCGTTGAAACGGGCTATAGCTGCAACGAGAACCAGCCCAATCTTTGTACTACTACCTGCGGTGACGGCGTCCTGGCAGGTTCCGAAGTTTGTGACGACGGTAATGCGAGTGCAGGCGACGGTTGTTCGGCATCCTGCACCGTCGAAACGGGATATTCCTGCGATGCCAGCAGTCCCAGTCTATGCGCTACCACGTGCGGCGACGGTTACAAGGCGGGTAGCGAGGCTTGTGATGACGGCAATACCGCCAACGGAGACGGTTGCAACGCATCCTGCTCCGCCGTGGAAACTGGCTATGCTTGCAATGAAGCAGCCCCGAACATCTGCGCTCCTGTCTGCGGCGATGGCCTCGTACATGGCGCAGAGGTGTGTGACGACGGTAACACTGCTTCAGGTGATGGATGTAATGCGACGTGTGCTGCAGTAGAAACTGGTTATACGTGCGATGCTTCGAGTCCGAATATGTGCGAAAGCACGTGCGGAGATGGAACGAGGGCCTCGGATGAAGCCTGCGATGACGGAAACGTTGCTGATGGCGACGGTTGTTCCGCAACTTGTGGAGCGG
>CAZUYK010000004.1:0-39779 GCA_964624905.1 uncultured Candidatus Peribacteria bacterium | reverse complement strand
ACGAAGCCTGCGACGATGGAAACAGTGATAATGCCGATAGTTGCAGGAATGACTGTACGAATCCTACCTGCGGCGATGGTTATGTTTGGGCGGGAGTGGAAGGTTGCGACGACGGAAACCTCTCCGACGGCGACTCCTGCACCAGCGTGTGCCAGAATCCTTCCTGCGGCGATGGTTACGTCAGCACGGGCGAACAGTGCGATGACGGAAACGTTGCTGATGGCGACGGTTGTTCCGCAACTTGTGGAGCGGTTGAATCCGGTTATAGCTGCAATACCGCAACGCCGAATATTTGCTCACTCATTTCTGCTTCCAGTAGTTCTTCTTCTGCCCCCGCTTCTTCAAGTTCCTCGTCGTCTTCTTCCAGCTCTTCGGCCGCCGCTTCGTCTTCCTCTATTGATGCAGCAGCGACGCAGGGCGGTGGAGGGGGTAGAGGGGGCGCCCGTGATGCCGTGAAGGCGCCGGCGGAAGGTCGTACGACCGGAGTCATGTCCAATACTTCCGGCGAGCAGCCCGTAACGCGTCCCGCGGCATCCCAGGCGCTGCCGCGCGACGTGAGGAGAACGGATGCTGCCCGTACCGATATCCAGACGGTCGTTAAGAAGGGGATCATGACCGGGTATACGGATTCCACAGGGCGGTCGAGGGGAGTATTCGGCGCTTCGGATCCGCTGACGTACGGGCAAATTGCCAAGATTGCCGTGATCGTCGGAAATATGGATCCTATTTCGTCCGGCCCCCTGAAGAACCGCACGGCGAAGGGGGATTGGTCCGAATCCTTTGTGCGAGCAGCGGAAAAACAGGAGCTTCCCGCATTCAAAACCGTCGTGAACGTAAACGCTGCACCCTCCAAGAAAGTGGTCATCGAAACCTTGCTCAAGGCGTCGGGTATCGCCTATGGCTCCGACAAAAACGCGGCGCTGGAAAAAGCGAAGCAGCTCGGTATTACATCGGACATCAATAAGAGAGCTTTGACAAGGCGTGAAACCGCAATCATTCTTTCGAAGATTTTGTCCATCACTGCAGATAAGCCAAGTCAATCGAGGTAAAAGTATATTAAAAATTAATAAATAATTTAAGCAACTACTAATACTGCTTTTTGGCTTCTGCAAGCCTAGAGCAAATGGTGTTTTTTTGGTACAATGACGTGAATGTCCAAACACAAACACCACTCTCTCCTGACTGCGCTGTTCATATGCACAGCGGTGTTTGGCGTGGCACTCGGGCTCGGTGACAATCTTCCATTTCCGAGTTCTCTTCGCGCCGCGGACTGCTCTGCTTTCAATAATGCATCTTCATGCGGCGCGCAGGCAGGCTGCACGGTTAACTATGCTTTCAACTGCAGCGCGATAGCTGACCAGGCGACATGCGATGCGAACGCCGGAAACGGTTGTTCCTCGAACATGTACGACTGTTCGCAGCATGCGAACAATATGGGCGGATGCACCGGTGCTCCCGGTTGCAGCTTCAACCCGAACGATTGCGGAACATGGAATAACGATGAAGGTTCATGCGGTGGAAACGGCTGCTCATACGATGCTGAATCCGGTGCTTGTACGGGTACCGCATCGACCGGTTCGTGCACGCAGACCGCGGGATCGTTCCTGAGCTGCAACGGACCCGCCGGTGAATTCACTTCCTGCACGGGAAGCTATTCTGTCTGCGGCGATGGAGTAGCGGAGTTAGCCGAAGCATGCGACGACGGAAACGGAGTCGATAGCGACTACTGTACCAACAGTTGTTTGAACAACGGATCCTGCGGGGACAACGTGGTTCAGTCAAACGAAGCTTGCGACGACGGAAATATTTCCGACGGGGATTACTGCAATTCTTCCTGTACTGCTACGACCGGTTACTGTGGCGATAACACCGTCCAGTCCAACGAAACATGCGAGCCTGCGAATATGAACGGCCAGAGCTGCGCAAGTCTCGGCCATTCCAGCGGAACCCTTGCCTGCAACGGATCTTGCACCGCATACGATGAGTCGTCTTGTATCGATGAATACTGCGGAAACGGTTCCGTTGAAAGCGGAGAAGCGTGCGATGACGGCAATGCGACGAACGACGATGCCTGCAACAACTCCTGCGTCGTTAACTACTGCGGTGATAATTCCATAAACAACGGCGAACAGTGTGACGATGGAAACGGTAGCAGCGGCGATGGTTGTACCGCTTCCTGCGTTACGGAATACTGCGGCGATGGCACCCTGCAGGCCAGTCTTGGCGAAGGATGCGATGATGGAAATGGCACTGCGGGCGACGGTTGCTCCGCCTCTTGCGTTTCGGAATATTGCGGAGACAACGTCGTGAACAATACGAGTGAAACCTGCGACGACGGAAATACCAATAACGGCGACGGTTGTAATAATGTTTGTGTCCTGGAAGTGTGCGGCGACGGTATAAACAATAATGCATCGGCAGAGGAGTGCGATGACGGGAACAGCGATGATACCGATGGTTGCAGAAATACCTGCAGGAACGCATTTTGCGGAGATGCAGTTGTTCATGCAGGTTACGAAGCCTGCGACGATGGAAACAGTGATAATGCCGATAGTTGCAGGAATGACTGCACTAACCCAACCTGCGGAGATGGATATGTCTGGGCCGGTGTTGAACAATGTGACGATAGCAACATTAGTGACGGCGATTCCTGCACCAGTGTTTGTACGAATCCCACCTGCGGAGACGGTTACGTGAGCACCGGCGAATCCTGCGATGACGGTAATGCTACGGATGGAGACACCTGCACCAGCGTGTGCACCAATCCCACCTGCGGAGATGGTCATGTGAGCACGGGTGAACAATGCGACGACGGCAACGCCACGGATGGAGACTCTTGCACCAGCTCCTGCCTCAATCCTGTTTGCGGCGATAGCCTCATTGCGGCAGGCGAACAATGCGACGACGGCAATGCCACGGACGGAGACTCCTGCACCAGCGTATGCCAGAATCCCGCCTGCGGAGACGGCTACGTGAGCGCGGGCGAACAATGTGACGACGGAAACCTCACCGACGGCGACTCCTGCACCAGCGTGTGCTCCAATCCCGCCTGCGGAGACGGTTACGTGAGCACCGGAGAAGAATGCGATGATGGCAACGCCACGAATGATGACAGTTGTACCAATGCTTGCACGAATGCAATCTGCGGAGACGGCATCGTTAGACCGGGGTATGAAAGCTGCGACGACGGCAACAGTGATAACACCGATGCCTGCACCAATTCCTGCGTAGTAGCCGCTTGTATGGATGGCTACGTCCAGGCAGGGGTGGAGGAATGCGATGACGGAGATGCTTTTAATGAAAATGGCTGCACCAATTCGTGTCTCAACGCCGTCTGCGGCGATGGGATCACCTATACCGCCGTGGAAGCATGCGACGACGGAAACAGCGATGACACCGATGCCTGTACTAATGCCTGTGTCATCGCGATTTGCGGAGATGGATACGTCCAGGCGGGAATCGAAGAATGCGACGATGGCAATGCGTCCGACGGCGATTCCTGCACCAGTTCCTGTCTCAATCCTGTTTGCGGCGATAGCCTCCTTGCAGCAGGAGAAGAATGCGATGACGGAAACGCTGTGGACGGAGACTCCTGCACCAGTTCCTGTCTCAATCCCATCTGTGGCGACAGCCTCGTTGCGGCAGGAGAAGAATGTGACGATGGCAATGTGTCCGACGGGGACTCCTGCACCAGCGTGTGTCTCAACCCCATTTGCGGCGACAGCCTCGTTGCGACGGGTGAGGAATGTGATGACGGCAATGTGTCCGACGGCGACTCCTGCACCAGCTCCTGTCTCAATCCCATCTGCGGTGACAGCCTCATTGCGGCAGGAGAAGAATGCGACGACGGAAACGCCGATGATACGGATGCCTGTCTCTCCTCGTGCGTGGCCGCTTCCTGCGGAGACGGAAACGTCCAGGCGGGAACTGAAGAATGTGACGACGGAAACGTTACCGACGGAGACTCCTGTACCAGCGTGTGTTCGAATCCTACCTGCGGCGATGGTTACATAAGCGGTGGCGAAGAATGTGATGACGGAAACATGTCCGACGGCGACTCTTGTACCAGTGCGTGTCTGAATCCTGTTTGCGGCGACAGCCTCGTTGCGGCAGGAGAAGAATGTGACGATGGCAATGTGTCCGACGGGGACTCCTGCACCAGCGTGTGTCTCAACCCCATTTGCGGCGACAGCCTCGTTGCGACGGGTGAGGAATGTGATGACGGCAACGCCGATGATACGGATGCTTGTACGAATTCGTGTGCCAATGCAGTGTGCGGCGATTCGTTCGTCCAAAGCGGCGTGGAAGAATGTGACGATGCCAACGCAACCGACGACGATGCCTGCAACAACTCTTGTATTGCCAATATCTGCGGAGATGGCATCACCAATAACGGCGAGGAGTGTGATGATGCCAACGGTGTGAACGACGATGCCTGTAGCAATTCCTGTATCGCGGCCGTATGCGGCGACGGGTTGGTGAATAACGGCGAAGCCTGCGATGACGGCAATATCGCCGATGGCGACGGCTGCAACAACGCCTGTGTCGTGGAATACTGCGGAGACAGCATTGCCAATAACGGCGAAGAGTGCGACGACGGAAACCTCTCCGATACGGACGCATGTCTTACGAGTTGTGTGAATGCCTCCTGCGGGGACGGAAATGTTCAATTCGAAGTCGAAGCCTGCGATGACGGCAATGCAATTGACGGTGACGGCTGCAACAGTTCTTGCGTCGTGGAATACTGCGGCGATGGCGCAACGAACAACAACGGGACAGAACAATGCGACGATGCCAACGCAACCGATGACGACGCCTGCAACAACTCCTGCATTACCAACTTTTGCGGAGACGGCATCACCAACAATGGCGAGGAATGCGACGATGCCAACGCAACCGATGACGACGCCTGCAACAACTCCTGCATCAGTAATATTTGCGGGGACGGTGTCGTGAATAATGGCGAACAGTGTGATGATGCCAATGGCACCGACGACGATGCCTGCAACAATTCTTGTGTCACCAACTACTGCGGTGACGGTATCCCGAACAATGCAGAAGTATGCGATGATGGTAATCTGATTGATACCGATGCCTGTCTTACGAGTTGCGTGGCCGCTTCCTGCGGAGACGGAAACGTGGAGGAGGGTGTGGAAGAGTGCGATGACGCCAATGCCACCGATGACGATGCCTGCAGCAATTCCTGTATCGCGGCCGTATGCGGCGACGGCTTGGTGAATAACGGCGAAGCCTGCGATGACGGCAATGTCATCGACGACGATGCATGTAACAACTCTTGCGCCGTACAAGCGTGCGGCGACGGAAGTCGCAACCAGGCAAGTGAGGAGTGTGATGACAATAACGTGACCGACGGCGACGGATGTTCCTCTATTTGTGCCGTGGAAACCGGTTGGCAGTGTGGAGAAGTCCCGGCATTGCCGGATTCCTGCAGCGTGGTGTGCGGAGACAGCCTGCTTGCCGGAGCGGAGAACTGCGACGATGGTAATGCCGCTGATGGCGACGGATGCAGCAGTTCCTGCATGGTCGACGATGGATGGGAATGCGGTGCCTTGGGTACGCCTTGCGCGGAAGTCTGCGGAAACAGCGTCCAGACGGCTGGCGAACAGTGCGACGACGGAAATATTGATAGTGGCGACGGTTGCGACAGCCTCTGCGTCGTCGAGTATTGCGGCGATAGCATCGTCAACGATACCGATGAAGCCTGCGACGACGGCAACCTGATCGATACGGACGCCTGTCTCACCAGCTGCGTCGTGGCATCCTGCGGCGATGGAAACGTGCAAGACGGAGTGGAATCATGTGACGACGGCAATGCAAGCAATGGTGACGGCTGTTCCAATACCTGCGCCCTTGAATACTGCGGAGACGGTGCCGTAAACAACGTCGATGAGGAATGCGATGACAACAATGCGGATAACGACGACGGATGCAGCTCTCTCTGTCGCAACGAGGTTTGCGGAGATGGTGTCCGGCAGGCTTCGGAAACATGCGACGACGGAAACACGACAGACGGAGACGGATGCAACTCGACGTGTTCCGCGCTTGATGAAGGATTCGCATGCGATACTCCCGGATCTCCCTGCGGTACGACCTGCGGGGATGGAGTCATTGCTGGCAGCGAATCCTGCGATGACGGCGATACGTCGTCGGGTGACGGATGCTCCTCATCCTGCGCCGTTGAGAGCGGTTACAGCTGTACTTCCCAACCAAGCTCGTGCGAAACGACCTGCGGAGACGGTATCGAAGCTGGCGATGAGCAGTGCGATGACGGTGACACCTCTTCCGGTGACGGATGCAGCGCATCGTGCGTTGTGGAATCCGGATTCTCCTGCGACGATTCCGCTCCAAACGCGTGCGCGGCTATCTGCGGCGACGGAGTCGAATTGGGCGCAGAAGCTTGCGATGACGGTAATGATGATGCCGGGGACGGATGCTCCGCGTCCTGCGCCATTGAAACAGGATATTCCTGCGACAATGATTCCCCGAACGTATGCACCACCACGTGCGGCGACAACCACAGGGCCGGTGACGAGGCTTGCGATGATGGAAACCTCACGGCAGGGGACGGATGTTCCGCATCCTGCACGGTCGAGACCGGCTACAGTTGCAACACCGCCACTCCGAATGTCTGTACGGCTACCTCATCGTCCAGCTCCAGCATTTCTTCTTCCTCTAGTGAAGACTCCGAGGATGACGCCGATGAGCCGCAGAGCGGCGGCGGCGGTCGCGGAGGCGGCGGCAATACTGCCACCGAAGACGGCCGCAGGGTGAATGTGCTGTCCAACGAAGTAACCGATCTTCCTGTTACGCGTCCGGCAGCGGAAGAACAGCGCTCTTCTTCCCGCGCGTTCGCCAATCAGCCGGTTCGCATTCAGACACCCGAAGGAAAGGCCATCGTCCTGCGCGACGTGAAGAGTTCGCACGAAGGCGTGACTGACATCGAAACGGTCATCAGCCAGGGAATCATGTCCGGATATAAGAATAAGTTTGGTTCGTCCATCGGGGTCTTCGGGGCGAACGATGTCCTGACCTACGCGCAGATTGCCAAGATCGCGGTTAAGATCGCCAACGTGGAACCTGCGCAGAAGGGAGACCTGAAGAACGTGTCGGCTCTCAATACGTGGGCCGAGGAGTACGTGCGTACTGCGGAAGAAAAGAACTGGGGTGCCTTCAACCGTTCGTTGGATATAGACGGCGTCGCTTCGAAGAAGATGATCGTCCAGACCCTTCTCGATGCAGCCGGAATCAAATACGGTACCAAGCCGAACGATGCCTTGAAGAAGGCGGTGGAACTCGGCGTGACCTCGGTCACCGAGAAGCGCGCGCTGACCCGCCGCGAAATCGCCACCATGATCGTGAAGATCCTGAACGTAAAGAACAAAAAGAAATGATTTGAGCGGCGGAAATCGCCGCATTACTCGGCAGGTTGCAGGTTTCCGATCGAATAATCTCAGGCTCCCAGTCGTCCTTCTTTCGTCACGAAGCGTTCGAAGAGTGATTCGATCTTGTGTCGCTTGTATTCCAGTTGGCCGATGACCCATTTCTCCGCGTGAGCGACCATCATGTGCTCCATATCATCGGCTGCCCATTTCTCGCGGCTCATGTTGGTTCTCCAGCCAGTGGCGACCAATGCGTCGTACAGTTGCGAGGGGTCGGACAGTTCTTCCGTCAGCCGTATGCGGTTGTTGCACGCGTCGATCTTCGCATCGATTTCCCGTAACGCTATTTGCACTTCGCCGCCGATCGCCGGACCGATCGCCGCTTCCATGATGGGTTTCAGCTTTTCGATGATGGAGTCTATCTCTCCCCGGATCGTTTCAAAGGTGGACTGCATCGAAGAGCCTCCTTCCGGGTGTAACAGGCGGAAGGCATCCGCCAGGATAAGGAAGCCGGTTTCCGGATCGCGTTTATCCGCAGGCTCGTCGTAGAGGGCGACGAGGTCCTTGAGTGTTTCGATAGCCGATTCTGGCTTGGGATAACGCATGGGGTCGCACAATATACAGGCAAACCGCACCAATAAAAGCGTTTTACGCCAGTCTTACCCCTTTTGGCCTTGTACTGGCAACGAAGGTTGATTACTCTTCCGCGTACCAACATGTCACGGTAGCTCAGTTGACTGCCGAGCGCTTGCGCGAGGCGTCAGAAAACAATTACGCTCGGATCCTTAAATCATTTAAATACCACGTACCAACATGTCACGGTAGCTCAGTTGGTAGAGCACGGGACTCATAAGCCCGGGGTCGCCGGTTCAATCCCGGCCCGTGACACCATTTCTACTCCAAAAACAGCAACGCCAAAGCCGCCAAAAGCAGTCCCGTATCGCGTACGCCGATATCGTTCCATCCCACGATCGTCACGATGCCGACCAGGTGCAGGGCGATCAGGATGCAGCCGATTTGCCGTACTTTCTTGATGGGGAACAGGAGGAATAGGCCGAACAGGATTTCCATCGCGCCGATGATGCCGAGCCAGGTGTGTACCCCGATCCCCAGAAGGTTATCCATCCACAGCGGCATGAAGCCGAGCCATATGGTGGGATGCAGGAATTTGTCGATGCCGAAGTAGAGAAAGACAAGGACGAGCGCGGTCGTGAGCAGGCCGTGGGCGTATTTATGATTGTTCATGACCGTGAACATTACCGATGATGCTCGCTTCTGTCACATTCTTTCCGTGTTTTTTGCTTGGCAGGGCGTTCCTTGTGATATGATCTGGGCATGAAAAACGCCATGCGCTTTTTGCCGGTTCTCATCGCCGCCGTCGCCATGGGCGCGGCTGCCATGACCCCCAGGCAGTACGTCCAGAATCCCGATCCCAACCACACGCACGCGGACTTCGCGGTGTGGGTGAACGGCACGCAGTTGGATTTCTCCGACGCTCGTTACATGTCCGCGCCGCCCGCGCAGGCATCGGTCTTGGATATACTCGTTCCCACGGCATCCGCGCACGAAGAGGAAGTCGAGGCACTGCCCGGACGCGAGTATCTCCACCTCCACGACGGCAACGGCCACGTGTTGCACCGCCACAAGGCGGGCCTGACGATCGGCGAATTCTTCGCGTCGCTCGGACTCGATATGGAAGATACGTGTTTCACGCTTGATGATTTCCTCTTTGCGCAGCTGGACCAGGGTTGGGTGAAGGACTTCGCCCGCACGAAGAAGCTCTGCAACGACGGCAAGTTCCGCTGGACGATGATCGTGAACGGAACGAAAGTCGCCATGAACCATCACTACGTACCCCAGGACATGGACAAGATCCTGCTGAGCTATGGCTCCAGCGATACGGCGGCGGACGAGCAGTACAAGTCGATCACCGATGACGCATGCAGGTACTCCCAAACTTGCCCCTGGAAGGGCACGCCTCCGACGGAGAGTTGCATCGCCGATCCCGAAGTTCCCTGCGTCCTTCCCGAATAATCCTATGGCAGACGATCAGACCCAAACCCCCGGCGATGATATGGCAAAAACCGGAGATTCCGCTGCAATGCAGGATCTCGATGTTATGCAGGCAGAGCTAAACAAGTTCAAGGATATTGCCGCGCGTGCCCAGGCGGACCTGCAGAACGCGAAGGCCCGCATGGAGAAGGACAGCCAGGATCTGCGCAAGTTTGCCACCGAAGGTCTCATCCTGCGTATCTTGCCGACGCTCGACAACTTCCAACGCGCATTTTTGCATATCCCCAAGGAGATCGAAAATAACGAATGGGTGAAGGGTGTCTCCGCCATCGAAGCAGACCTCATGCGTCAGATGGCCGATGCAGGCTTGGCGCGCATGCAGGTGATGGGTGAAATGGCCGATTCCGATCGCCACGAAATCCTCACGATCGGACCGGGGGAAGAGGGAAAGGTGACCGAAGTGTTGGAAGAAGGCTACGAGCTGAATGGCAAAGTCATCCGCCCCGCGAAAGTCAAAGTTGGAGACGGAAGCAAGTAATTGACAAGGAATGAAGGCGGTCTACCATTGGTCCTATGCCTATTAATAGAATTGATGCATCGGAGATCGCACGATGGAACGATGTGCTTGATGGGGTGACTGTGAAAATATTCACAGCGCAGCATTTGGTTGCGCTCCATCGCATTGAAACACCTGAACAACTGATTGAGGCAATTTCGGGTATCTATTATTCGTTGTATTCCATTGATGTTCAAAAATTGGATCAGATCGGCTTTGAAAAGGTAGGCCGTCTTGGTAATTCTGAATGGAAGTCTCTTCTCACTATGACGCGACATTTGCGAGCGCAGTCGCCGGAGTGCGAACAGCAAATGAGGCTTATCGAGGATACTCTCCGTGATCTTCTCTCGAATGCAGTACGTGAATTGGTGAAGCAAAACGATCCCACAGTATCAAACATAGTTTCCGATACGCGCCTGCAAGTGGATATGCGCCAATTTGAAACCCATTAGTTGCCGATCTGCTTTTGGAACTGGTCGCCCTTATCCTCGAAGTTCTTGAACATGTTGTAGCTCGGCGACGCCGTGGAGAGCAGGCAAGTCGAACCTGGTTTCGTCACTTTCTTCGCGATGGCGACGGCCTCTTCCATCGAGGTTGCATCATGCATCGTGATTTTGTCGGATGAGTCCGCCGTTTCGATCGATGTTCGAATGCGAGCGCCGGTATCCGGGAACAGGATGGCGTTCGTGACGCTGCTTGCGACGACTTCCTTCGCCAATTCCGTGAAGTCTAAGCCGCGGTCCTGGCCTCCCAGGATGATCGTGTCCACCTTGCCGGCAAGCGCATGCAATGCGGCGATGGCGGATTCGGGCGTGGTGGAGATGGCGTCATCCACCCAGTCGATGCCATCTTTATTGCCCACGAACTGCAGGCGGTGTTTCAGTCCTTTGAATGCCTTGATGGCTTTCACCGCGACATCGGGATGCACGCCGAGCGATTCGCACACCTTGTAGGCTCCCGCGATGTTGCTGAGGTTGTGTTTGCCGATGAGGTTGATCTCCTCGCGCGTCACCGGGCAGTCTGCCTCGGAGAAGGGGACTTTGCGACCCTCGCCCTCCTTCGCGATCTCGATGCAGCCCGAATGGTTGGTGCAGAAGAACACGGTGTCCTGGGGCGTCTGGAAGCGCGCGATGTGCTTCTTCGCTTCCAAGTAGTTTTCCATCGATCCGTGGTAATCCAGGTGCTCCGGGAAGAAGCTCGTGACCACCGCGATGTGCGGGCTGACCGTCAGGTCCATCAGCTGATAGCTGCTCATTTCCAGCACGAAGATGGTCCCTTTCTTCGCGTCATCAATGTGACTGATGCTCGGCTCGCCGATGTTGCCCACCAAGTGCGCGTCGCGTCCGTCTTCCTTCAGGATCGCCGCGATCAAACTGGATGTCGTGCTCTTGCCCTTCGATCCTGTGATGCCGATCACCATGGCGCCCGTGTCCTTGATGGAATCGAAGAAGACCTGCGTCGGCGTGGTCAGCTTATGGCCCCATTTCTCGAACAGGGGATGCGGCGGAATTCCCGGGGATTTGATGATAAGGTCGAAGTTCGCGGCATCGATTTGCTCCAAGTAATCATCGCCCGTGATGACCGGGTGATCGGGGTGCGTGAAGTCCTTTTTCTTGTCCGCTAGCGTGATGTCTCCGTCCCATGCGATTTCCTCCAATGCCTTCAGCATCGCCTGGCCTTCCTTGCCGAAGCCAATGATACAGATGCTCTGTGCGCCGCCTTCGAGATCGCGGATATTCATGGGACGAGGGAGAGATATTTTTTGGGAATGGCGTGGTCGTCGGACGGTTCCATCGCTTCGTTCAGCATGGCCTGCGCTTTCTTCTCGGTAAAGAGCTTCATGACGGGCGTGCCGTCGAAATCCCCGCGCTTCTGGATGAGCAGGAACGCGGCTTTCACTTCCTCCGGCGTACCGACGCATTCGAATGGCTTGAACCCTTCCAATCCCAGGAGTTCCTTGTAG
The DNA here is from genome assembly GCA_964624905.1 of uncultured Candidatus Peribacteria bacterium. GTDB lineage: Bacteria > Patescibacteriota > Gracilibacteria > Peribacterales > Peribacteraceae > CAZRVH01. The sequence goes on along the minus strand of CAZUYK010000004.1, from coordinate 27,847 downwards.
AGCGGGATCAGCTTCTCATCTTCGAACAGGTTCTTGCCGAAGAGGGGAACGAGTTGTTCTTTCGGCAGGTACGCCGCCAGCATCACGAACGCGAAGGCGCACTTGGGGCACTCGCCGCACCACAGCGTTGGCATTTCCTTCTTAGCCACCAGGTGCCAGTTGCGGTTGCAGCTGGTGAAGAGCTCCAGGTACTTGGGATATTCGGTAAACAGCTCGACGATCTTCAGTTCGCTGTACCGCCTGAGGAGGCTGAAGTAGCCGACGTCCTTCGTCACGTAGTTCGCGAGGTATTCCTGCAGCATGCGTTCGAATTCCAAACTCTTGCTCCACTGGTGGTTGATCGTCTTTCCCTTGTACTCCACATTCCCTTCGTTGGCGCTGCGTTCGTTGCTGAAGATGACGTCCGAGTAACCGCCCAGGACGGCGATTGCGACGGCCAGGAAGGAAATGTAGGCGCTGATGGGCACATGGCCGTTGAGCGCTCCTTCTTCATTCAGGCGGAACAGTTCCGGCGAGAGCGCGCGCTTTACGTTGAGCAGATGGATATCCGCAGCGTCTGCCATCTCGTTGATGATCGGGTGTTCGCCGACGCGCAGGAGTGTCTGGCTGTAACCCGCGTCTTTCAAGAGTTCGATGGTGACGATGGAATCCTTTCCCCCTCCAATCGGCACGAGCGGCTTGCGCGTCACGGCATCGGGCGACCGCTCGATCGCAGGTACTTCCTCAGTGGAGACAGGGAAGTGGATGCGGTCGTTGGGGTCCAACTCGTTACGATAGAAAAATTCGCCGAGCCCGTCCTCATACACCTTCGTCCAGAACGCGGCCTGTTCCTTGGTGAGGTCTCCGGAGTGGATCTCGATGGTCTTTGGCAGGCATGTCTTGAAGTAGCTGATGCCGCCGATGAGGTGCAGGTTGAAGAGCGCGCGTTCGAACGCCTCGGCGTCCACGTCTTCGGAAATGACGCCCTTGGGCAGGGTGATGGTCTCGGTAAAGGGGATTTCCCCGTCGAGGCTGTAACTGAGGCTGATTTGGCGTGTCTCCTCGTCAAAGCCGAAAGATTCGAAGATGAAGCGGTCGTGTTGTTTCATGGGTACGGCCATCATACCCTGTTCCGCCTTTGAGTCCCAGGCCGTAAACGCTACTATCTCGCCGTGCCATGGTGGCGGAATGGTATACGCGAGCGACTCAAAATCGCTTTCCCTTACGGGATTGAGGGTTCAAGTCCCTCCCATGGCACCATTGATAAACCTTATTCAAAGCGAATACTGGCAAGTATTTCGTCGGTTTCTTTTCTCATATGAGCCACGTTCGCTTCGTATGCTTGCACGTCTTCGGAGAGGCCATCCCATGGGTGATCGCGAAGACAGCCCATGCATCCGCCCAGCATAATTTCCAATACTACCGATTTCTCAGGTAGGGGAATCACATATGTCATGCTGCTCCAGCCTGCATCGCCGAAGCCGAACAAATACGCTTTTTTTCCTCCGATTAACATGCTCTCAGGAGCGAAAGGTTCCTGCTGCATGAGCCCGAACCACGTGTCCTTGTCCGGATCGTATGCGTATTCATCCGCATAAATGTCCATCTTTGTATAGTCTTTCAACGGGAAAGCATGGATGTGCATATTGAAGTCAGCATCGATGTCCCTATCGGATGCTTTCAGGTTCAGGAGCGGCATAATTTCTCCTTTGTATTTTAGTTCTCCATCCGCGATGTAGGCTCCGTATTTTTTCGGGAAGACCCGTTCGTCCACCCGGATGGGTTCGAAGTGTGTCGGATAGGTAAGGGAAAAACCGAATTCGGTATTTTTGTAGATGCCGGAGTGTGTCGTCCTGTCAAAAAAGTCGGAGCTTGCACTCGAGGAATCCGCCGAAAAGGACGAGCCTTGCGAGGAGGATGACGATGATGTCGTGGCGCCGGTATCCAATGCAGGAGCCGTGCACGCGGAGATTAGAACCAGGAACGGAACAACTCGGAGGAACTTTGAGTGCATAGCGTATGGGGTATATATCATGATATTCAGTTCTTCACCGCTCCCGTTCCCACTTTTGGAACCACGGCACCGCTGTTTGTTAATGCCCCTGTCGCAACCGGAGGCACGTATGCTTTCCACTGCTTCTCGGTTTCGGTTGCTTCGTCCTTCCCGCATCCCGCGAGGAAGATGCTCAATGCCATGCTGGATCCGATGAGAACTGCGCGTGTCATGCGGCGGGTATAGTATCATAGTCGCGTGCGGATAGCATCGTTGTCACCGGCCGCGACGGAGATTCTATTCTTGCTTGGGCGCGGCAAGGACATCGTGTGCACCGATCAGTTCAGCAATTTTCCCGAGGAAACGAAAACGATCCCTCACCTGCGCGACCATCAGAAGGTGGATATGGCCGAGATCAAAACGTATCAGCCGGATCTCATCCTCACGGCAACAGTCGTGCAGGAAAAGTTGGCGACCATGCTGAAGGCGGCGGATTTACCCGTGGTTCACCAAGATCCCCGGACACTCGATGCCGTCTACGATTCCATCAAGGCGCTCGGCATCATCGTTGAGAAGGAGAAGGAGGCGTCAGAATTAGTTATGAAGATGAAGAAGGAGTTCGACGCGGTACGCCACAAAGCGAAGATCATGGGGCGAAAGCCGAAGGTCTACGTGGAGGAATGGCACCTGCCTCCGATGGCGAGCGGGAATTGGGTTCCGGAGGTCGTGGCGGCAGCGGGCGGTGTTGCGTTTCCCATCAAGCCGGGAGAGTTGAGTCGGGAAGTGACGTTGGCGGAAGTGCAGGCGTTCGATCCGGACCTGATCATCATCAGTTGGTGCGGGGCGGGCAGGCTCTCGGATAAAAACATCGTCCTGAAGCGCGAGGGGTGGGATACGCTTCGCGCGGTACGGAACAATCAGGTGAAAGTGATCGATGATTCGCTCCTGAATAGGCCCGGTCCCAGACTCGTCGAGGGCGCGAAGCAGCTCTACGGGTGGTTATTCGAAATGTTACATTCCTAATACTTTACCTTCCCGATTCCACTCAGGTACGCTTTCCCTATGTTCGATGTGATGATTATCGGCACAGGAATCGCGGGCTACACCGCGGCCATTTACGCCGCCCGCTACAAGCTCTCCACGTTCATCGTGGGAGGAGTGGAAGGAGGGCTGGGCATCACGGCGGCCGAGGTCGGCAACTGGCCTGGCAGCATTGAGATCGCGGGCCCGGACCTCATGGAAAATTTCAAGAACCACGCCTACAGTTTCGAGAACGTTACCCACAAGAACGCATGGGTGAAGGGTATCGAGAAAAAAGACGGACACTTCGCCCTGAACCTGGAAGACGGGTCCGTGGTGGAAGGGAAGACGATCATCTTCGCCATGGGCAGCAACAAGCGACACCTGGGCGTGCCCGGTGAAACGGAATTTTCGGGCAAGGGAGTGACGTACTGCGCCACGTGCGATGCGTTCTTCTACCGCAACAAGACCGTTGCGGTCATAGGAGGAGGGGATAGCGCCGTCGAAGGTGCTGCCATCGCCGCGCAGGTTGCCAAGAAGGTCTACCTCATCCACCGCCGCGATACGTTCCGCGCGGAGCCGTACTGGGTGGATAAGGTGAAGGAGAAGGAAAACGTCACGATGGTGTTGAACACCCATGTAACCGAGATCCTGGGCGACCAGAAGGTGACGGGGGTGAAGATCGATACGCCCTTTGAGGGATCGGATACGTTGGCGCTCGACGGCGTCTTCATCGAAATCGGTGCCGACCCTGCTACCGAATTGCCAAAATCCATCGGATGCACCGTGGACGCCAAGGGATTCCTGGATGTCGATAAGGCGATGCGCACGGCGGTCCCGGGCGTATTCGGAGCGGGGGATATCACCAATGCCAGCAACTACTTCGCCCAGTTCACCACGGCCGCGGGCGAGGGTGCGACGGCCGCAAATAGCGCTTTCCACTACCTCCAAACTGGAGGAAAGCACTAAATCCGTCATTGGAAGCCATACATGCCCTTGCAGATAGGATTTTTCTCCGTATAGTGTGCCCACTATGCCACGTGGAAAGCGCACCGTTTTCGCCGTTTACTGCAGGGAATCCAATAACCGTATTGGAACCGTCCGCTTGCACAAACAGAACTCCAAGGGGGTTGGTTGGAAGGAATTCAAAGCTGAGAAGTACTGCCCGGTTTGCAAGAAGCGCGTGGAGACCAAGCTGAAGGAGGAGAAGCACTCCAGCAACTAAAGCTTGATGAGATCGCTAGGATCAGGTCTACTTTCGCCGTGACCGATTGCTATCGCGAAGCGGCTTCCATCCTTCTCCTCCGTCCCGATGAAAACGGCGGATGGGATGATTTTGAGGTGTTTCTCATCCACAAACCGCGGAAGAAAGACGCATGGCAGCTGCCGCAGGGTGGCAAAGAACCGGGGGAGACCGACGAACAGTGTGCCGTGCGCGAATTGAAGGAGGAGGCGGGGATCGGTGGGGTTCGCGTGTTGGGTGTCAGCGAGGATATCTACCAGTACGATTTCCCGAAGTCCTACCGTCGTTTCCGGCCCGATAACATTTGCGGCCAGAAGATCGCGTTCGTCATCGGCACCGTGGGTAGGGATGCCGAGCCAAAACTCGACGGGGTGGAGGTGAATGATTGCGTATGGGTGAAGCCCAAGGGAATGGGGAAATACGTGCGACGAAAAGAATACTTTGCATTGGTGAAGGGGTTGATCGACGAAGCCCGTGAATTGCTGCGCGCCTAAGGAGGGAACCTGCTACCCTTGTTTTCCGTGCGCCTCCTTTCGCTCGAACTCCGGCAATTCCGTAACTACGCGGCCCAGGACGTGACGTTCCGTGATACGGCGGCACATCTTTTCTATGGGAAAAACGGAAGCGGAAAGACAAATTTGTTGGAAGCCATCTCTGTGCTTTCGCTCACTCGCTCTTGCCGCGGACGCGAGGATGTCGATCTGGTCCAATGGGAACAGTCCTTCTACCGCGTGAAGGCGAAGGTGCGGTCCGATGCCGGCGATGAACAGATGATCGAAGTGGTGAGCGAGGTAGCGCCGCGCCGCCGCAAGGCGCTCTTCATCAATGATGTGAAAGCGGACGCATCCTCCTATGTCGGATTCCTGCCGACGGTGACGTTCTTGCCCCAGGATTTGGAATTGTTCACCGGACCGCCCGCGGAACGCCGCAGGTTCCTGGATCAATTGCTCTCGCAGGTGTCGTCGGAATACATGATCACGCTCTCGCACTACCAGAAGATCCTCCAGCAGCGAAACGCGCTTCTGAAGCGTATCGCGGCAGGGCATGAGAAAGAGGAGGCGTTGGATCTATGGGAGAATGAACTGGCGGAGAAAGGTTCGGTGATCACCCTCGCGCGTTTGGAGCTCATCGGAACGCTGAACCTGTCGTTCCATCAGGAGTTGGCAAACCTGGAGGAGGACTGGAATGTGCTTCTGCGCTACGATCGTAAGACCCAGGAGACGACGCGGGAGGGATTGGCGGCCGAGATGCGGGAACTCTACAAAACGACCCGTACGAAAGACATCGCGACGCAGTCGACCCACGTGGGTCCGCACCGCGAGGACTGGATGGTGGTGCGCGACGGACGTCCGCTGCCCGCCTTCGCCTCGCGCGGACAGGAGCGTGTCTGCGTCCTGGCACTGTTGTTCCTGGAGGTTTCCTATTTGGAACTGAAGAGAGGGGAGAAGCCGGTCGTATTGCTCGATGATGCCTTCTCGGAACTCGATGACGCCCACCAGACGGCGCTCCTCAAGACGCTCGCGGGCAATCAGGTGATCATGACGGCCGTGCGCGTGCCGGAGAATGCCGAAAACACAGGTCTCTACAACGTGGAGAAGGGGATGGTGGAGTATCGGTGATAGGCAATCAAGGGAATCAGAGAAGTCAAAGAAAACAAAGATTAATACAGTACATCCTTGATTCCGTTGATTACCTTTATTTCTTTGATTTCTTTTAGTATTAAATCTGGATCAAACTCGTATGTTGCTGCAGCGCGCCGAATACGGCCAGGGCAAGCGCATCCGCCGCATCGTCGGGCTTGGGGATCTGCTGCAGTTTCAGCATGTGCATCAGCATCGTCTGCATCTGCTTCTTATCCGCGCCGCCGTCTCCCGTGATGCCGCTCTTCAATTGCATCGGGGATGCCTCCAGCATGCGGATGCCGCGTTCCGCGACCGCACAAATGATAATGCCGCGGGCATGGGCGACGTCCAGGGCGGTCGTTTGGTTTTTGGAGAAGAAGAGCTGTTCTATGACGACCAAGTCGGGCTTTGAATCGTCCAAAAATTCATCCAAATCCTTTCGGATTTCCACCAGGCGGTCGGCGAAAGGCATGCCGGCAGGGGTTTCGATGGTCAGCCACTCCACTACGTTCAGGTCCGACGCATGGGTGCTGTCGATCACGCCCAGTCCGATGGTGGCGAAGCCGGGGTCGATTCCGAGGATGCGCATGGCCGCAGTATGGCGTTTTCAGTGCCTGGATACCAGTTTTTCGGGCCTTTCTGGAACTGGCTAAAAGGGCTTATTTCTGCTATAATAATGGGAATATGCCTTTTCCGTCTATTCACCTCCTCGTGGCCAAAAAGCGCGTTGAAAAACACCGTTTATTCATCGCTTTTCCTATGTTCCTCGCCATGCTGAGCGTCAGCATTATGGCGGGTGCCCGAGCGGAGCTTGCGACGCCTGCGGATCCCATCGACGGAACGGTTTTGACCATCGACAAGCGCCCCGAGACGCTCATCCTGGCGAATGCGATCGCCGCGCGTCTCTTGCCCGGTACGATCATCATTCGTGACGATGTCGCCCCCATCCTGTCCGAAGGAGAAGGCGTTTTTGCGGCTGCGGATTGCTTCTCGGTTTCCCTTGGAACCTTCGCGGCCCAGGGATGCGGGGGAGCGATGCACATTAAGCGCCACGGTGCGGATATGTCGGTCTCCGCACTCACCACCCCCATCCTTATCCACTCATCCGGCGGAACGGTGTTGATTCCGGTTCACCGCGTCTGGTCCGCCCCCGCATCGCTTCATACCTTGGAACAAGGGATACAGCGCTGGCTTACGGAACGCACCACTCAGGAAATGACGGTCGATGCCTTGCGCATCCAATTGCCCGCAGCCGAGGAACTTCTGTCCGACGTTCCCACGATCGATCCGTTGTCTCTGCAGACGTTTGCGTCCACCTCCACGGGCTGGCTCATTTCCGCGTTCCATCCCGGCACTCGCGATCTCGCCTGGACGCTTCCGCAGCCGGAATCCATCACGAAGGAACAGTATCTCTTGTCCCTCGTGAATTTCCTCCCCGCGGACATCCTGCCGGAGGCCTTTTCCACCGTCGCGTTCGACCGCTGGGCAGAGGCATTGAAGATGTACTTGTCCGTCGAAACCGACGTGAGCGTTCGCGTTGCCATCCAGGAACAGGCAAAGGCGATCTCTGTTGAAGAGATGCCGGAACGCGCCGAAAGGGCGTCCAGTGTTATAAAGTAATAAATGGTGGGCGACGGCAGACTTGAACTGCCGACCTCGACATTATCAGTGTCGCGCTCTAACCAGCTGAGCTAGTCGCCCAAAAGCCGACAGAGAATACGTTGGATTGGCCCCGCTATCAAGGTTTATAGGTAACCCAGCTGTATCAAGGCAAACAGCGTTCCCAGGCCAATTGCGGCCAAAGTGACGATAATCCCGAAAAATCGCCAACGCTTTTTCACCAGGAAGATATCGGCCAGGAAGTCCAAAATATCAGTCAAAATGTCCATGCCATAAGCATACAATGCTCTTTGGGGAAATGCTATGATCGCCTCCGATGCATATCCGCTTCACGCATTGCAGGGGTCTTCCGGTGGTAGAGGAGCATGGCCAGCAGGCTATAGGGGTAATCGACGATATTTTCATTCACCCGGATATGGGCAAGGCGGAGGGGTTTTTCGTGAAGATCAGCCATTTCATGCATTCCGAAACATTGTTCCTGCCCGTTGCCGACATTACGCATTGGGGCAGGATGGTGATGATCCGGGATCGCGATGTCCTCGCACCGTTGGAGGACCATGTACGTCTGCAGCAGCTGTCGCAGGAGGGTAGGACGGTCATAGGGCAGAAGATGGTGACGGAGGCGGGGAAGAAATTGGGAACCTGCGCGGATGCACAATTTGAAACCAAGACTTTTCGGGTGGAGTGGTTGTTCCCGAAGATGATGTTCCGATGGGCCAGGCCCGTGCCCGTAACCTCGGTGCAGGAGATCCGTTCGGATGCCATCGTCATCCGTGACCAGGCGACGGTCCAAGCGCCTGCGGTGGAAGAGCCCGTCTTCACGCCGCTCGAACCTTTGAACACCACGCCGCTGTCACGCACGATCGAGTAAGGAGTCGCGGTGAGCCTGTCGAACCATAAAAAAGCAGGGCTTTCGCCCTGCTTATGGAATCCGATGTATGAGTCTTCTTAGGAAACCGTCTGTGCCAGGTACACCGTGACGAGGGAGACGATGACGCGGGCGAACAAGACGACAACGAGACCGATGAGCGCGTAGAAGATCGTCTTCTTGGCCTTGTCCTTGGCTTCCTCTTCACCCTGGGACAGGATGAGGCGGATACCGGCGATGACGATGACGACCACGGCGACGAGCGCGAGGAAGTTCAGGACCGTCGCGAGGATGTCGGAGATGACGTTGCGGAAATCATCCGGGCTAGCTGCATCGGGCAGGCCTCCGACGTCGGGAGTGGGTCCTGCGAACTGCGCCATGGCGGACGAGACGCGAAGCATGAGTGCCGTCGATACCGCGGTGGCGGAAAGGCGGATCGTTTTCAAAGTGTTCTTCATAAAGAAAGGGGTGGGAGAGACGAGTCCAGTGTCATTGAAGCCGTCCGCTCACGCAAGCGCATCAATACCGACTTCCGTTGACGCAAAATGTTGGTATGTTCTAATTTCTTACTCGCGGTTGTTCAAAAACCCGATGACGAGAAGAAGAATCGCCGGAAGGGAGAACCACACGTGCTGGTACACGACCATCCATTGCACCAGCATGCTTTGCTGGAGGAGCGGCCCCAGGAGCGGCGCGTCGATCAGGGTGAGATCCAGAAGGGGGCGCGCTGCGATGAACGTGAGTAATGCTGCCAGAAGCATTCCGGCGGTCGCGATGCCGAACGCCGCGGTGATGATGGGTTCCATGATGCCGCCGAGCGAATCGGAGTTTTGCATTTCGAACCCTCCCCGGATCGCCAGGAAGATGATCATGGCGACGAAGATGATGAGTTTGGCTGTGCTGACGATGTTGTTGTTTACCTCCATGCCCAGGAATGCCGTCATGGAGCCTGCGTTCTGGAAGAACAGGGAAAGGATGTTGCCGATACCCTGCACCGCGAGGATGGAAATGTAGGATGCGATGACGATCTTGATCGACTCGTCCTTGCCCACGATGAAGCTGTACGCGATGACAACCGCGAAGAAGACGATGACCATGAGGTCCCAACTGAGCGTGATCTCCATGGCCGCTATCGTACGTCGCGCGCTTCCGTCTGCCAACTGCTTATGCGGTCAACGCGTCCGCGAGGGGGATCGACGCCGCCGTTTCAAAAGGTTCTTCCATCGTCTCCGGCTTTTCAGTCGCCAGGAAATACGCGGCGGAGGCGATCATGGCCGCGTTGTCGGTGCAGTAACGGATCTGCGTGGGGGCGCGCAGCTTGATGGGGAGCACGGCGCAGATCTTCCTTAGATGTTGGTTGGCCGATACCCCTCCCACCAGGTGCACTTCTTTCGCGTCCGGGTACTGTTCCAGCGCGGCTTGGAACCGGTCGAGCAGTTGGACGTTGATGGCTTTTTGAAACGACGCCGCAAGGTCTTCGGTCTTCGCATCCGGGTGATCGCGCATCGCGTACTTCAGCGCGGTCTTAAGGCCTGAGTAACTAAAGTCGAGCGTCTTTTCTTTCTTGAGCGGAATGGGGAAGTCGAAGGCGTCTTCGTTTCCCTCGAGTGCGGCTTTGGCCATCGACGGTCCGCCGGGATAGGGCAGTCCCATCAACGATGCTCCTTTATCAAACGCTTCACCCGCCGCATCGTCGCGCGTGCGGCCGAGCAGGTGTCCCTGCGTGTGCGCGGTCCGATACCAGAGTTCCGTGTGTCCGCCGGACGCGCTGAGCGACAGGACGGGGAATTGGGGCTGGTCATCGTCGGTGGTATCGAGCCACGTGGAGCTCAAATGCCCCATGGTGTGGTGGATGCCGATGAGGGGTTTGTTCCACAGCGAGGCCAGTGTTCGCGCCGTCACCGTGCCGATCAGGAGGGATCCCAGAAGGCCCGGTCCTTTCGTCACGGCGATCGCATCGATGTCGTCCTTCGTGCAGCCCGCTTCCTTCAATGCCTGGTGCAGCATGGGCAACATGCATTCCAACTGCTTGCGGGCGGCCTCTTCCGGGATCACGCCGCCGGTCTTCGCGAACGCATCGCGGGACGTGGCGATCATGTTCGTCAGCACTTTGGTGCCGTTCTCCACGATGGCTACCGCGGTCTCGTCGCACGATGTTTCAATGGCTAGGATGCGCATGGGCGCGTATGATACCGCACGTACGAGCCGTTTCCCATGATTTCCTTCTTTCCGTCCCGCATCGTCGCCGTCAGTCTCTTCGGTTTCAACGTGCACTGGTACGGAATCATGTATTTCCTGGCATTCGTCATCGCCTGGTTCTTGGTTCCCAGGCTGCAGAAAAAGAGGGGATTGTCTTTCTCCAGCGATGAATGGTCCGGGCTTCTGACGGCGGCCGTATTGGGCGTCATCATCGGCGGGAGACTGGGGTTCGTGCTCTTCTACGAACCTGCGTACTTCCTGGCGAACCCGCTGAAAATATTGGCGGTCTGGGAAGGGGGGATGGCGTCCCATGGGGGGTTCCTTGGCGTGGCGATCGCCATGTGGTTCCAATTGCGTGGTAAGGGGATGGATACGTTTTTCCGGGTTGCGGATGTCGTCACCGTGCCCATCGCCATCGGCCTTATGCTTGGGCGCCTGGGCAACTTCATCAACCTGGAGCTCTACGGGACGGTGACCGATGTACCTTGGGCCATCGCCATTCCGGGGGTCGAAGGACTGCGTCATCCCACTCAGATCTACGCCATGATCAAGGATGCGTTCCTTGCAGGGGTGTGTTTCTGGCATCTGTCCGGATTCAAATCCGTGAAACCAGGCATCACGTTTTCGATATTCCTGATGCTGTACGGCGTACTGCGATTCATCGTTGAAATCTACCGCGACCAATCGAACGTCGACATGTACGGCGTGTTGAGCGAGGGGCAGGTGCTGACGATTCCTCTTTTTCTCACAGGACTGGGATTGTTCTTATGGATTCTCAAAAGAAAGTAAAACCAATCGTTGACTTCCTACAGAAAAGGTCTATTTTCGAAGTACATGAAGTGGCCTTCCTCCCTGACATTGGTGAGGCACGCGGAGTCGGAATATAACGCCCTCAAAGAGGAGAAGAAAAAAATTCCGGAATGGAAACCGTTCACGAAGCTTTTTGACAAGGGGCAGCAGAGTGACACGTTTATAGACGATGTCTTGGAGAATCGATGGCCGTCTCCGGAACTCGTCCAGTTAGCCGAGTCCATCCACAGGCAGATCCGCGAATCCTTCGGGCCTTTTTCCGATTTCACGACGCCTATTACCGAAAATGGACGTTGGCAGGCGATGCAGACCGGTAAGGCGCTGCGCGAAATGACCGAAAAAGCCCCCGATGTAGTCTACATCTCGCCATATCTCCGTACCCGACAGACATACGAAGAAATCCTTTCCCAATGGCCTGCGTTAAGGGATGCGCCTGTGGTTGAGGAAGAAAGAATTCGCGAGCAGGAGCACGGACTTTCCACGCTCTACAACGACTGGCGCATTTTCTCCGTGAAACATCCCGAGCAGGCCGCGCTACACAAGCAGATGGGGCCGTATTACTGGCGCCATCCCCAGGGCGAAAGCGTCTGCGATGTCCGCGAACGCGGAAGGGACTTCTTGGGAATGTTGACGCGCGAACATGCGAACGAGGATGTTTTCGCCGTGACACATCACCTCACCATCCTTTCCACCCGCGCGAATCTAGAGCGTTGGGGCCAGGCGGAATTCATTGATGAAGATGAAAACCGCAAACCTTTCAATTGCGGCGTGACTATTTACAAAGGCAAACCGGAAGAAGGAAAAAACGGACGCTTAGTTCGCAAGGAATACAACACGAAACATTACTGAACTGCTGACAGGATGTTCTTCAAATATGTTTTCCGATGGATATCGCACGGTCCGTGTTTTCGGATCGCTTCGATGTGCGACGGTGATGCGTAGCCTTTGTGTCCGTCAAACCCGTACTCGGGGTACGTCTGCGCGTACTCCCTCATCATCCGGTCGCGCGTCACTTTCGCGATGATGGACGCGGCGGCGATCGAGGGTTCCAATGCGTCCCCGCCGATGATCGAGCTGTGCGGGTAGTCGAACCAGTACTTATCCCGTCCGTCGACCAGCAGGTAGGTCGGCGTGATCGTTTCGGCCAGCGTCGCAAGCGCCTTCTGCATCGCCTGCTCATTCGATGCCATGATCCCGATCGTATCGATTTCGAACGCTGTCGAAAGGCCCACGCCCCAGGGGCAGTTGTTCACGATCCACTCGTACGCCGCCTCGCGCTCGTGCTCTTCCATTTGTTTGCTGTCGCATAGGAAAACCGAGGGATCCGTTTCGGGATGCCAGCGGCCTTTCTTCTTTTCGATCAGTCGATGGGGGATATGGCATGCCCCCGCGACGACCGGACCCGCCAAGGGGCCGCGTCCCGCTTCATCGATGCCGACGATGATCGCATCTGCCATATGCATGCAGTGTAAAAGAAAACCCCCGGCGGACGAAGCCGCCGAGGGTCTTGGGTTTCCTTGCAGGTTTTTACCGCTGGCCGCAGCAAGGGACTTGCGGTGGTGCGAGGGTCGGCTGACCCTGTGTCCGGACGGCCGTCTGGCGTACCGGTTCGAGCTGACGGTTTCCCGTGCAGTCGAGTTGGATCGGCCCGACGTTCTCGAACAGGCAATGGCAGTAGGCCGGATCGAGATTGTAGTACCGGGCTTCCAACACCATTCCCTTGCCATAGTAGGCGACGTATACGCGCCGTACCGGGCAGTTGGGACGAAGCCCCGGAACGGTGTCGCACGTCGTGGCCCATTGCCAGCCGCTCACGTCGGGCAAGCGTTCGCCCGTCGCGAGTAGATGCAGCGAGTAGATCATGACGATCACCCGGGCGGAGGCGAATTCGCCCCCTTCCATCACGTTCACGTACCCGGGATCTTCGCTTTGCACGATCTTCACCGTGCGGTACTTCGGTGTATCGGACTTCGTTGCGAACTCCATGCCCGCGTACCACGGTTGGCCGTCTTGCGAGCGGGTCAACGCGGTGATGACGACCTTTCCGCCGAGGGCGGGATGGGCGCGCATCTTTTCGACCGAATGGCCGGGGTCCCAGAACGTGATGACGCCGGGCATCAGGGCGATGCCGAGTCCGTTCGAGGACGACGGCTCCCCGAGGAGCTGTGCGACCGTCGACTCGGTATAGGCGATCGGCAGATCTTCGGCATGAGCGTTCGAAGCCAAGCTACAAACGATCATCACACCGGCGAACAAGCTCTTCATGTCAGACTCCTTCGTACAAACAGGGTGCATCCGTAAACCCGGATGTGAGGTAAAAACGGTAGTTTCAAGGAACTGCGAATATTCTATAACTTTATTAAAATATGTCAAATATACACTTTATCATCATTTGCAATCATTTAAGGCCTCATTCGAAGGTTCGGATACAATGATAAAGCCCCACAACGAGTGGGGCTCGGTGCACTGCTGCAATGGTCAATGATTCACCAGGATCGATTTTGTTCCTACATGCATGGTGGCGATCGTGACGTTCTTCTCTTTCAATTTTTGCGTGAGCACGTCGGCGATCCATGGTTCGCTTGCATCCAAATCGGTCGTCCCTTTGTCGGTCTTGTAGTAGGGGTAGTAGAGCGTCGTATTCGTGGAAGTCGATTCTTCCCGGAAGCGGATGGCCTTTTTCACTTTTGCATCGTGATAGCTTGCAAGGCCTGCAAGGAAGCCTGCGCCAATAATAAGGATTGCGAGGAGTGGCAGGGCACTTGATCGTGAATTGGACATGATTGTGTTCCTTGTTTCAAAAAAGAGCAGCAGTGCAATCAACGTACTACTCTTATATTTAGGCGTCAATTCATCGATTTCAACAACTCCCGCACGATTTCACGTTCATTCCAGGGGATCTGCCCGTCTTTCACCCACATCGTCGTATCGCTGCCCTTGCCGCACAGAACCACTATGTCCCCGGGCTTCGCTTCTTTTAGAAGGAATCGGATCGCCTCCTTGCGGTCGAAGATCCGGTGCGCCTTCGTCTTCGCTTGGTCGATACCTGCCCATACCTCGTCGATGATCTTCTCCGGGTCTTCGGTATACGGGTCTTCGTTCGCCACGGCCATGATGTCCGCATACGAGCTGACGATCTTGCCTACGACGGGTCGCTTTTCCTTCATGCGGTCGCCGCAGCTTCCCGTTAAGACAAGAAGTCGCTGGCCGTCTTTCATTCCGGTCTTGATCGTCGACAAAGTCTTCTCGTAACTCTGGGGCGTCACCGTGAAATCCACGATTACGCTGAAGGGCTGTCCTTCGTTGATGAGTTCCATGCGGCCGGGGACCCCCGTGAAGTCGGACAAGGATGCGATCGCGTTCTTCCTATCCACGCCGACCGCTTCGGCGCAGCCGATCGCGCACAGTGCGTTTTGCACATTGAAGGAACCGGGAATGGGCATACTGAGGGATTGTCCGCCTACCGACGCACTCGTGCCCGTCACCGTCGAGGTGATATCCGTCGCATGGAGATCGGCGTCTTTCCTTTGCGTGGAGTAGGCGACTGTTCTGGCGGAGCGGATGTTCTTGTAGGCGGGATACGTGCGGTCGTCGGCATTCAGCACTTTGGTTCCGTTCTTGCGCATCATGCGGAACAGGATCGCCTTTGCCTTCATATAATTTTCCATGGTGCCGTGGTAGTCCAGGTGCTCCTCGGAGAGGTTCGTGATGGCGGCCACCGACGGCCATGTAAGCCATACGCGTCCTTGCATGAGTCCATGGCTGGAGCATTCCAAAACGACGTGCGTGCAGCCGGCATCGAGGCATCGCTTCAGGAACTTCTGGACCGTGAACGGCGAAGGGGACGTCTTCTGCGTCGCGTTCCACTCCACCGTATCGCCGACTCGGAAGAACGCGGTCGACAATGCGCCGGCTTTTTTTCCGTTCTTATTAAGGATATGCGCCAGCATTCCCACCGTCGTCGTCTTGCCGTCCGTTCCGGTGATGCCGATGACGGTCAGTCTTCGCGCGGGAAAGCCGTAGGCGATTGCCGCCGCCAAAGCCTTGCTCCTGTGGTAGGTGAGCAGCAGGGGATTCGTGTCGGAGATGAGCTTCTTGATGAGGGTCTTCATGCGTTGCCCAGCATAGCACGGGCATCGTCTATGTCGCGCTCGATTTGGTAGCGCAAAGCGTCCACGGTCGGGAAATTGGCGATTTCTCGGATGTATCCCGCCACAGTGACGTCGAGCTGCGAGGGGGATACTTTCAGGAGGCGATCGAGCAGGTGCACCTCGCATGTTGGGACGGGGTCGTCGAACACGGGACGGGGGCCGTAATGCATCACCGCCTTTTCCTCTTTCTCATCCAGCAAGACCGTGCATGCGTAAATACCCTGTTTCATGTCCGGCAGTCCTTCCGTCGACAGGTTGATGGTCGGCGTGCCGAGCAGCTTGCCGCGTCCGGAGCCGGGGATCGCTTTTGCCGAAAACGAAACGGGGAAGGTGCTCATTTCCCTGAATGCTAGTACGGGCAAGCCAAAAAAGCAAAATTTCAATTTTTTACCGTGTCGGGATTACGCCGCTTTCTCCATCGCGTTTTTCTGGATCGTCTTCCAGTCGTAGGGGAAGCGATACGTTTCCATGGCGCGGACGACGGCTGCGAATGCGTGCCAGACGGTCTCTTTCGCGAAGGTAAAGGAATCGCCGCTCTCCTGGTTCGGGTTGTAGTTATCGAGGGCGGTCGTCTCCAAGGCCACGGGAATGGTGCCGTACTGGAGGCTCAGGGTGAGTTCCGGGGTGTTGGAGGGATCCTTCAGGAAAAGCGCCATGTCGGCGGCGGCCATCATTTTCTGCAGGCCCTTGTCGGTGTTGGGCAGGATGGCGACGCGGTGGCCGTGATTCTTGGTGAGTTCCGTGAAGTAGGTGCCGAAAGCGGCCGATCCCTTTCCGAGGATGATCAGCTGAAGATCCATGCCCATCAGTCCCGGGACAAGTTCCTTCAAAAGTTCTCCGCCAAGCTGGTCCGTCATCCCCATCGGAAGACAGAGCATCGGACGCTTCGGTTCCTCCGGCCAGCCCAGTTCCTTCTGAAGCGCCACTTTGTTCTGCACCTTGTATTCCAAGGTGTCGGCTCCGTACGGACGGGTGATGTTGCTGTTTGCGGAAGGGGACATGTGGGTGTTCGTAGGTATCTCACTAGTATACCAAAAATCATCTTTTCAGGGTAGGGCGGAGGGCTTGTGGAAGCCATAAAGTGATGTCTGATGATATATTGTTATTTTGGCATTTTGATGGGGTTTACGACCTTCATTAGCTTGTAGCTTCGTTAGCTTCCTTAAGGTTTATTTTGGAGATTTCTAATGAAGCTAAAGAAGCTAATGCAGCTGTGTTTCATTCATGTATCATCAACGCGTGAAGCACCTTGTCTTAATCGACGGCCATCATCTTATGTACCGCGCATATTGGGCCATTCCCCGTACCCTTACGACGAACAAAGGGGAGCAGGTGAATACGGTGTTCGGCATGGCGTCCATGTTGATGCATATATTGAAGATCGAGCAGCCCGACAGCCTGCTCATTTGTTTCGACGCCGGCGAGGAGACATTTCGCCATGCGGAAAACGAGACGTACAAGGACGGCCGCGCCGAGACTCCCGACGATTTTTACGCGCAGATCCCGCGTGTCATGCAACTCATCGAGAGCATGCAGGTTCCCCACGTGTCCAACCCGAAGTACGAAGCGGACGACCTGCTTGGCAGTTACGCGGTCGCGGCGGAGAAGGCGGGCATGAGGGTAACCATTGTCACGGGAGACCGCGACGCGTTCCAGTTGGCCAGCAAGAATATCCGCGTTGCCATTCCGCACAGCGGTTACCAGAACGCGGAGTACCTGGGTCCCGAGGAAGTGTTGGCAAAGTATGGCGTGCGCCCGGACCAGATCGTGGACTACAAGGGTCTCACGGGCGATCCGTCCGATAACCTGGCCGGCGTGAAGGGCATCGGTCCCAAGACGGCAGCGACGTTGCTCCAGACGTACCACACCCTGCAAAATCTTTACGACCACGTGGAAGAAGTGAAAGGGGCGGCGAAAGACAAGTTGGTTGCCGGCCGCGAACAGGCGTTCTTCTGCCAGCGCATGGCGCAGCTCGTGTGCGACATCCCGTTGGATCCTCCTTTGAACGATATCGAACTCTTCTACCTGCCGGCACAACAAATCCTCGACTTTTTTACCGAGGTGAACTTCAACATGCTCAGCCGGAGGTTCAAGGAGTTTTGCACGACCCCCTTCGGCAAGAAGCTCGTCGGCGAGTCTTTTTCCGTCCCGGAAGTTCCTCCGGTACCCGAAAAAAACCAGCTCTCCATGTTCTGAAAACAGCAAGCATGTAAAACTGATTGCTTGCTTGGATTGTCAGGTAAATTTTCCATGTTCACTTTCGGTACTCAGAAAAAACAGCAAGCATTTTTCGTTGAATACAAAAGCGTGTTCATCCCTGAAGCTCCACGTTTTTTCAGCATCCAAAATTTGTACATGACACACTAACGCGAACACCAAAGGTAGTCGTTCTGCTCTTGCAGCTCATAAAAGCGGCCCGTACACTTCCTTTCCAGGAATGGGCAATCAAAAAGCCGGTGCGAGTTTTTCTTCCTTATTTCTCTACATCTCGTATGCCTAAAGAACGTGTTCTCGCCAGCCTGGATATCGGAAGTTCCAAAATCCGCACCGTCGTCGCCATTGCCGAAGGTACCCAGCAAGATCATAACGTGCCGAACATCATCGGCGTCGGACTTTCCCCGTCGCTCGGCATCCGCAAGGGTCAGGTGATCGACGTCGAAGAGTTGATCCACAACATCATCTCCTCGTTGGAAGATGCGGAGCGCATGGCGGGGGTCCCGGTGAACCACGTGTTCGTCGGCATGAGCGGGTCCCACATTGAAGCATTCGACAGCCGCGGCGTCATCGCCATCTCGGGAGCCGAGATCACGGTGGATGACATCGCCCGCGTGCTCGATGCCGCCCAGGCGGTCAGCATTCCGCCGAACAGGAGGATCCTGCACATCGAACCCAAGGCCTACGCCGTCGACGAGCAGCGCGGCATCAAGAACCCGCTCGGCATGACGGGCATCCGCCTCGAGGTCGAAGCCCATATCATCACGGGCCACATTCAGCACGTAAAGAACCTTGAGAAATGCATCTCCCAGGCGGGTGTCGATATCGACGCCCTGGTCCCGTCCACGATTGCCGCGGCCGAGGCTACCCTCACCAAGCGCCAGAAGGAGCTCGGAGTCGTCGTCATCGACGTCGGAGCCGGCTGCACCAGCATCTCGGTTTTTGAGGAAGGAACGATCCTCCACTCGGTCACGTTGCCGGTGGCGGGGGACAGCGTCACCAATGATATCGCGATCGGCCTGCGCACGTCCGTCGACACCGCCGAGCGTATCAAGATCGAATTCGGTTCCGTCCTCCCGCAGGACATCAATGAGCGCGACATGATCGATCTCTCGTCCGTATCCCGCGTGGATACGCAGACGGTCTCCAAGAAGTACATGGCGGAGATCATGCAGGCGCGTTACCTCGAAATCTTCTCCCTCGTGAAGACCGAACTCCAGCGCATCGGACGCAGCGGCATGCTGCCGGCCGGCGCCATCCTTACCGGTGCGGCCGTGAAGTCGCCCGGAGTGGTGGATCTCGCCCGCGATACCCTCGGACTCCCGGTCCAGATGGGATTCCCGGTCGACATCGGAGGAGTGATCGAGAAGGTCGATGATCCCGCCTACGCCACGGCGCTCGGCACCCTCATCTGGGGTCTGCGCGAAGGCGACACCCGCTCGTCCATGGGCATGATCGGCAACTTCGAACTCAAGCGCACGGTCCAGCAGGTTGGCAGCTGGTTCAAGAGTCTCTTACCTTGATCTGACCAGAGGCAGCCTCCTCTTACCCCCTTCGTACTCAACTCCTAACTACCCCCCACTTCCATGTCCGATACGTTCCGCTCCCTCTTCTCCGGCAGTCAAAAAAACTTCGGATCCGGCAGACCCGGAGGAGGATCCGCAGGTGATGATTCCACCCAGCCTTCCCGCGAGGTCCGTCCCGACGCCCTTCCCGGCGCCGTGATCCGCGTCCTCGGCGCCGGAGGTGCCGGTTCCAATGCCGTTTCCCGCATGGTGACGTCCAAGGTTTCTGGAGTCGAATTCATCGCCGTGAACACGGATATCCAGGCCCTGTACCACAACCCGGCCGGAAAGAAGATCACGATCGGACGCGGTACGACGCGCGGACTCGGAGCGGGTGCCAATCCGGAGATCGGCAAGCGCGCCGCCGAGGAGAGCACAGAGGAGATCAAGAAGGAACTCGAGGGTACGGACATGCTCTTCATCACCGCGGGGCTCGGAGGAGGTACGGGAACCGGATCCGCACCGATCATCGCGGACCTCGCCCGCAGTATGGGCATCCTCACGGTGGGAGTCGTCACGAAGCCCTTCAGCTTCGAAGGTCTCAAGCGTCGCAAGAATGCGGAGGAGGCGATCGACAACCTCCGCGGAAAGGTGGACACGCTCATCACCATCCCGAACGACAAGATCCTCAGCATCATCGACAAGACCACGCCTCTCACGGAAGCGTTCCAGGTCGTCGATGAAGTGCTTCAGCACGCCATCGAGGGTATCTCCAGCCTCATCACCCAGCACGGTCTCGTCAACGTCGACTTTGCCGACGTGAAGACGATCATGCAGGACGGAGGAACCGCCCTCATGGGTATCGGATACGGAACGGGGGACAGCCGCGCAGCCGAGGCCGCACGCGCCGCCATCGACAGCCCGCTCTTGGAACTCTCCATCAGCGGAGCCAAGGGAATCCTCTTCAACATCACGGGAGGAAACGACCTCTCCATGTTCGAAGTCGACGAGGCCGCGCGCATCATCACGGAAACGGCCGCCCCGGAGGCGACGATCATCTTCGGAGCCGTCATCGACGAGAACTACACGGGCCAGGTGAAGATCACGGTGGTGGCTACGGGATTCGACGCAGAACCGCTCCAGCAGACACAGAGCTTCCAGACGCCCGCGCAGCGCTACCTGTCCAAGGCGCCGACGTCCGGTTCCGCTGCCCGCGCAGCCGACGCACGCCCCATGAAAGAGGAGAAGCCCTTCGAGCAGCCGGGCGTGAAATCCACCGCATTGAATCTGAACGAAGAAGAGCTGGAAGTGCCCGCCTTCATGAGAAAGCCGATCGGCAACAACAATCAGAAGGCGCAATAATATCGCATCAACAAGCCATGATGATGAATGGGAGACCACGCAAGTGGTCTCTTTTCATATCCGTCGATCAGGCGTGCGTGCCTGTGGTGCCGAATCCGCCGCGCGTTTCCGCGCCATGCGTCTCAACTTCATTCCACTGCGCCTTGCCGATCTGCACAAAGACCCCCTGGGCGATGCGCTCGCCGCGTTCGACCGTCACAGGCTCGTCGCCTATGTTCTGTACCTGCACCATGATCTCGTCGGTGTCGCCGTGGTAATCCTGGTCGATAAGGCCTGCGGAATGCGGGAAGATGAGTCCTTTCTTGCGCGGCATGGACGAGCGCGGGAAAAGCAGCAGGGCGTAGCCCTCGGGCACCTTCACGATCACGTTGCCCGGGATCAATGCGATCTGTTTTGGTTGCACGACCGTCGTTTCGCGCGTGATCACATCGAATGCGACGGCACCCTCCGTGGAGTACGGGGGTAGGGGAAGGGTCTTGTCGATGCGGCGGATATCCACGTTCATAAGGCCCCTACGCTACGGGCGCGGGATGACTTTCGCAAGGTAGCGTTACGCGCTGGTGGAGAAATCCGGCGACGTCGTATTGGCAGGCGGCGGGTTGTTCCTTCGCGGGGTATTCTTCGTCTTCTTGCCGCCCGTCGTCTCTTTTTGGAAATACAGAGCTTTGATCGCCTTGGCTTGGTCTTCCAATTGTTTGGCGCGCTCCCGTTCCTCGGACCTGATGTCTTTTTCCTCGGGCTTCGCCTCGTTTTCGTCGTTGATATCCTTGCTATGCAGTGCCTTCGAAATCAAGCCGCGGTTCATGCACTGTTCCACGACCGCCCTGGCAAACTTGTTGCCCGGATTGCGCCTCAGGGCTTCCTCGAAGACGGACAGGCTGAGCAATCCTTGTTCGATGAGCGTGATGAAGACGGGGGAGCGGTGGTATTCCAGAATGTAGCGGGTCGCCAGGAAGGATTCCGCGCGGTCGACCATTTTCGCGATGCTCGCGTCCAGTTTGGCCTGCGTCTGCTTGCGGAAGTTCTCCTCCGCCGCCTTCAATTCAGCGCGCTCTTTGGCATCCGTTGCCTCCCTGATTCCGGTGAGCAGTTCCTGGTGTGATTTTTCGATCCACGAAAGGAAGAAACGGGCGCGGGGTTCATGTTTGAACGTACCCTTCACGTCCATTTCGAAGATGGCGTCGTAAATGGTCTGGCTGCCTCTCTGGAATTCGGACTGGCTGACGAAGAAGTCGTCCCAGCTCTTGTCCATCGGGATGCCGCGGGCCCAGTTCGCTTCCTTCAGAAGCTCTCCGACGTACGGGTCGAAGCGCTTGTCATAAATCGTGAGCGTCTTGCCTTTGTGCTTCAGCGTTTTGGCGGACATGAGTTGTGAGGTCATCTCGTCCAGTTTCGCGACGGTCTTGTCGTCCGTGGCCTCGAGGCTCTTGTCCTTCTCGATAATGTACGCGCGCACGTCCGCCATGAAGTTTCCGAGGCGGGGCACCCTGCGGATGTCTCCTCCGCCTTCCTTTGCCCATGCAAGGATATAGCCCTGTTCGAACTTCAGGAGGCCCATGTTCAATTCCTTTCCTTCTCCTCCGATCTGGTCCAGCCACTTGGTCGGGATGATCTTTCCGAGGTCGGGATCCTTTTCGATGTGGCGCATGATCGTCACGGCGATGATGGATGACATGTGGCCGGTATCGACTTTTTCCATGGCGCGCTTCACGACGCCGCGGGCGTACCAGAGGTCTTTTCCGCTCAACGCCTCGTTCAATGACTTCATGAACTGGGGGATCTTGGCGTAGGTGATGTTGTTGTCATACCCGATCTTTTCCTGTTTCTTCTCGCCCTGTTCGTTGTCGAACTCAATGTTTCCGTAGTACGAACCGATCTGGTTTTCATCCCACGAAGAGGGGACGAGCTCGCGGATATTCCAGCGTCCGAAGAGGTTTTCGCCCCTCTTCCAGTCCGTTTCCTTCATGTTGTAAATCATTCCCTTGCTTGCCGCGTACTCCAGGATCGCCATCGTCATGTTCTTGTCGTCGATATTCTGGTCCATAAGCTTTCCCGGGCCGAACATATCATGGTATCCCGGCTGCCAGTTGCTGGCGCCGAGCGCTTCCTTGTATCCTTTTTTGATTTTTTCGTTCTCTTCCTCGTGGGCGCGGCGGAGCAATTCCTTCGCATTCTTGTATTTCGGGATGATACCCACGATGGTTCCCAACTTGTCCGCGAACGATGCGATTTTCAGCGCATTTTTCTTCTTGCTGATGTCTTGCAAGGTTTCTCCCACCTGCTTGAATGCCTCCCAGATCTGCAGCGGGCTGTAAAATTCGATGCCCACGTTGCCCGGCAGGTTCTGCAGCGCCTTCCAGAGGCTCTTGGGTGTCATGCTGGCGCCTGCACCGCTTGCACCCTCCTTGGTGGGAGGCAAGGTCTTCGCTGTATCCATTTTCTGATCAAACGATTTTTTTTCGAAGCCGGCCACATCTCCTGATTGATCGGAATAGAGGTCTGCCAAGCTCTTGTGGCTTTGATTGATTTGCAGCAATGCCTCATCCACGTGAAGGGCATTGCGGATATGCTCGTATATTTCCATTTTCTGCTCATCATTCAACGTCTGCCAGCCAGCCAGCGATGAAACGTCGGTGGCATTCTTGTTCGTCCTTCCCTGGATGATGGCATCGGCATTGTCGAGCAGTACCAGGAAATCCTCATAATGTTTTGCGCTTTCACTTTTCTGCCTCGCCTCTTCAATACGCTTCTTGATCGTCCTGCGCGCAAAGGCGATGGTGCCGTTGGGGGGCATTCCTGCATCCCTGTTCTGTTCTAGGTTACCGATGATGTCCATCAGGTCCCTGTCCCTTTGCGTTCCTCCCAGGGTGGCGGCAACGTCTTTCTGCAGGCTGACCCATTTCTCGTATTGTTCGGGTGACAAGAATTGTTCCGCCGCCGCATTGTTGGAATGCAGCTTGTGCAAAAGGGTGCCGAGGGTCGCGACCATTTCGTCGGTGACGGCCTTGGTTTCCTGATAGCTCTGCCTCTCCGTTTCGTTTACTTCGTCGTTCTCCGTCTGTGCGGCGTCATCTTGTTCTTGTTCCGGGGGAGGGGTGGGATTGTTCAAAACGTCTGACACCTGAGAAGCGGTCGTAGCTGCGGTATCTGCGACCTTCTTATTGGGTGCATTGTTAGTATCCCGCTGCAAAAGACGCTTATCCATGATCAGTCTCCATGCCTCCCTTTCATCTTTCGACATCTTCAAAAACTCCTCGTCGCTTGGAAAAGGCCGCTCACCCGGACTTGGCATCTTGAAGTCATCGTCTCCTGGCAAAGAGATCCCGGAGAACATCAGAAGGCGAGCTTCCCTTTCAGGAGCCCGTTTGGATGCGTTACGCCAGCGACCGTGGAACGGCAGCATTTAGAGTTTAGCGATGCGGGTAAAAATGTCAATCAAAGTTTCCTTTCTGTCGGTTAATTCCTTGAGAAACGAGCCAATGAGGATGCGTGTGTCGTCCACCGACAGGGTCGTTATTTGGATCACCAAATCATTTTTCCTTTTCGACGGATAGGTAAGATGCAGCTCGTTATGCGTCGGAGTCGCAAGGACCCAGAATCCTTCGAATGCATCCCAGCGGTAAAACTGTCCGTCGTACATCGCCCCGTTCTCGTAGATGACGCACGTCGTTTCACGCGGCTTGTGGTCGCGCAGTAGGTAGTACATCGCGCCGCAAAGCACACTTACCACGGCCAGCGGCCAGGAGTTTGCGAGGATTCCGTACGCGGCGACGGCAAGCACCACGATGCCGCCGGTCACGTACCAGCGCTGGGTACGTTCAACGATCGGTTGCACGGGTGCGTTCCACTGGAGAATGGGGGTTGTGTTTGTTTCCATAAATCCTCTTATTATAGCGAAAAACGGCACTTTTGTCCGTTACCTATGTATTGCTATTTATACAGATGATTTTATAATAATACTATATGGAATACGTCGATGAATTATTTGCTGAAATGCCTGTTTCTGAGAGTGTTGTCTCCTACAATCTGGCTTTCATGAAAGGGGAAATGAGGGAATTTTTGGGCAACGAATCAATGGGGGGTAATGCGCAAAGTATGAAGGTGAAGGGTATACAGTGTCCGTGTGTGGCGGCAAACGGAGTAATTGATGCGACCACCGGTAAGATCGAGCGTTTTTCGAATCATGAGTTTTCAAGGGGGCAGTTGTTTACGGAGGGAAAAGCCGGGCAGTCCGAATTCTTCTTTCAGATCGCATACGTCGGCGATTCGGAGAGGATTATCTATTGGTCAAATCCTTCGGCAATTCAGGAGGGCGCGCGAAAAGCCATGGAGGAATGTATCTGTCGATGGAATCGGGAGCAGGAGTTACTGTACGGTTCGCTCGAGGAGAGTGTGTTCAAAGTGAATGACCTCTCCTGAATTTCGACAAGCGAAACAGGGCAGCTGAGCCAATTACCCTCTTTAGAATGTTGATGGTGGGCAATACTGGACTTGAACCAGTGACCTCCACAATGTCAATGTGGCGCTCTAGCCAGCTGAGCTAATTGCCCTTGTTCCTGGGTTCCTTGGAACCTCAAAAGCCCAGGCAGGGTACCAACTTCGCGGTGTTCCCACAAGGCGGTCTTCGCGGGCATCCTGCCATTTTATTAGGCCTATCGCATGCTATAGGCATGTTGAAACACATTCTCAACCTTTTCTTCCCCATCCGATCCCTCGCCCAGGAGGAAGAAGGGGAGTGGATCCGGCCGAACGACGAGCGGCTGTTGCGGGGCAATCCCTCGTATGAAGAGAAATTGGCGCTTCAGCGACGGGGTATCCTTAACCTGGACCGTCTCGTTTCCTACGGATCGTACGACGCGCTGCCGCTGCTGCGAAGCGCGGTCCAGACGTTCAAGTACAAACGCGTTCCATCGCTTGGAATTTTCTTGGGTCAGCTGATGGTGCGTGCGACGCCTCTTCTGCGTCAGGAGCAGGTGCCCGTCCTGTGTCCGGTGCCGCTGCATTGGTCGCGGCACTTCGCACGCGGGTTCAACCAGGCCACGCTGCTCGCGGAGTCCGTCGGAGCGGCGCGAGGATGGAAGGTGCGGCACATCCTTACGCGTACGCGTCCCACCGGCCACCAGGCATGGAGGAACCGCACGCAACGTAGGGTGTCCGTGAAAGATGCGTTCGCCGTCCGTGGCAATGCGCCGATGCCATACTCCGTGGTGCTTGTCGACGATATCGCGACCACCGGATCGACGCTCGACGCATGCGCCCGCGTGCTGAAGGAAGCCGGCGTCGTGCGCGTGGAGGCGCTCGTGCTCGCACTCGGATAAATTTTTTGAAATGACACCTATCTTCGACAAACTGTTATCGCAACTCCGAAGCACGGAAAGGTGCAACCGAATATGCGTGTGGAAAACTTTTCTGTTTTCCACATCGTGGGTACGATGGGCGTCCCATGCTTCTGATCGTCTCCGCACTCGCATTTTTCTTCCTGATTACGGGACTTATTCTGATTCACGAGTTCGGTCACTTCATCGCGGCGCGCAGGGCGGGCATTGTCGTGGAAGAGTTCGGCTTCGGCTTGCCGCCTAAGGCGAAGAAGCTTTTCACATGGCAGGGGACGGCGTTCACGCTGAACTGGATTCCGTTCGGAGGTTTCGTGCGATTGAAGGGGGAGAATGAAGAGGAGGCAGGAAAGAAATCCAAGGGCAGCTTTGCGCACGCCAGCATCCTCACGCGCTGCGTCATCCTCACGGCAGGCGTCGCGATGAACTTCCTGCTCGCGGTTCTCATCTTCCTCTTTGGATTTTCCTACGGCCAGTGGATTCCGACGTACCTCACGCTGGAGGAAATGCAGGCTGCGGCGGACCGCGGTGATATCCATATGAAGCTTGGCGTCGTGATCGATGACGTGTTGGCGGGCGGCGGAGCGGAGGAGGCCAAGATCCCGAAGGGAAGCATCCTCGTATCGATCGACGGCAAGCCCGTCCAGAAGCCGGGTGACGTGGTGATGTTCCAGGAGGGCAAGCGCCGAGCGACGTACGCGTACGTTCCCGCCGGATCCACGGGCGCCCAGGTCACCACGACAGTACGCGTAGACCAGGGCAAGACGGGTATTTACCTGCGTACCATTCCGTTGGAACTCTCGGCCCCCAAGCGCAACATTGTCGATGCAGCCGTTCTGTCGGTGCGTGAAACGGCCGTGGTGACGACGCAGACCGTGCTCGGAATCGGACGCCTCTTCGGATCCTTGGCCCAAAGCGGACAGGTTCCCGCAGGCGTCACGGGTATCATCGGTATCGCGCAGCTTACCTACACGTCCGTGCAGGAGGGATTCATCGTGTACCTGCGCCTCGTCGCGTTGCTCAGTCTCAGCCTCGCCGTCCTGAACATCCTGCCGTTCCCGGCATTGGATGGAGGACGCCTCATCTTCGTGTTATCGGAAATTTTCGTGAAGCCGGGCAATCGCCGCATCGAGGCGATCACCAACGCGATTGGGTTCGGCGTATTGATCATCCTGATCCTCATCGTAACCTTCTATGACGTCTTCCGTCTCTTCCGCTGAGTCGGTGGTCCCGCTAGGCGGGGTCAGCCCGGCCTTCAAAGATCTCTGGCTGGAGATCCTCGGCAAGATCGAGCCCAAAATCCCGCGCAGCCAGTTCATCACGTGGTTCCGCGATACGGCGATTTTGGGAAAGGAAGAAGGAACGCTCGTCGTCGGTTTGCCGTTGCCCATGTCGCTCAACTGGCACCTGGAGCACTACCGCGCGCTCACGCTTCAGTTCGCGCAGGAGATGGATCCCGGCATCGAGCAAGTCGTGTACAAGGTGGACGGGGGATTGAAGGATGATCCGTTGCGTACGTTCGATCTCCTGGCCGCATTCCCGGAGCAAAAAAAGAGGAAGGTCACCGGCAAGCAGGAAGTGAGGATGGCGGAGGGAATCGTCAGCAAGATCCTCAGCCCGCGCTACACGATGGAGAACTTCATCGTGGGGTCCAACAACCGCCTTGCGTATGCCGCGTGTCAGGCAGTCGCCGCACAGCCGGGCGGGAAGTACAACCCGCTGTTCCTGTACGGAGGCGTGGGTCTTGGCAAAACGCACCTCCTCCAAGCCACAGGCAACGCGATCCTGAAGCAGATGCCGAAGGCGACGGTCGTGTACACCACCACCGAGGACTTCACGAACCAGGTGATCGAAGCCATCCAGACCCAGAAAATGGAGCAGTTCCGCAAGCGCTACCGCGTGGTGGACGTGCTCATCATCGACGACGT
>CAZUYK010000003.1:5777-85153 GCA_964624905.1 uncultured Candidatus Peribacteria bacterium | reverse complement strand
CCCGCATCATGAAAGTTCGCGCTTCCGTCAAAAAGATTTGCAAGGATTGCTTCACCTTCCGCCGCAGAAATGGGGCGGGCAAGGTCGTGATCCGCAACGGCTGCAAGAATCCCAAGCACAAGCAGCGCCAGGGCTGATTCCTCTTTTGATTTTCCTTTTCAGTTTTCCTTCTCTTCTATGGTTCGTATCTCCGGAGTCGTCCTCCCCGGCCACAAGAACATCGATATCGCGCTGACGTCCATCAAGGGCATCGGACGCCCGCTCGCAGGCCGCATCGTCAAAGAGCTCAAGATCGACGCCGCTACGAAGGCGGACAAGATCACGGAAGAGCAGGAAGCACGCCTCCGCACCCGCATCGAGCAGGAAGTGACGGAGGGCGAACTCACCCGCAAGACCTCCCTCGACGTGAAGCGCCTCCAGGATATCGGCACGTGGCGCGGCATGCGTCATCGCAAGAAGCTCCCGGTGCGCGGACAGACGTCCCGCCGCAACGCCCGCACGAAGCGCGGTAAGCGCAAGACGGGATCCTCGGGCCGCACGACCCTCACCAAGACCTAAAAATAGCTTTCATTAGCTTCTCTCTACTCTCTCCCTTCGCTTCCAATCTTCCTCAACTCCCATGGCTGAAACGACTACTCCCGCCGCCGCTCCCTCCGTTACGGACCTTCTCGGTTCGGATACGGCAGCAGCCGCAGCAGCCCCCAAGACCCGCCGCAAGAAAGTGAAGCGCAGCATCAAGAATGCGCGCGTCTGCATCCACGCCGGCGAAAACAACACGATCGTGACGATTACGGACATGGAAGGAAACACGCTCGCATGGGCCAGCTCCGGTTCCTCCGGTTTCGAAGGAACGCGCAAGTCCACGCCGTACTCCTCCAAGGTCGCCGCCGAGAACGCGGTCGCCAAGGTCGCCGGTTACGGCATCGAGTCGGTCACGGTAGAAGTGAAGGGCCTCGGACCCGGACGCGAGCAGAGCATCCGCGGCCTCCAGGCTGCCGGCCTCAACCTCGACGCCATCATCGACGTCACGCCCATCCCGCACGGAGGCTGCCGTCCGTCCCGCCGCCGCCGCGTCTAATCCTGATTTGATCCCCATCCTCTCCAGCTCTCTCCTATGAAGTACACTGGTCCCAAAGCACGCAAAGTCCGCCGCCTCGGCATGAACCTCTACGGAAGCGACAAGTATGATCGCATCCTGGCGAAGAAGCCGTACGGTCCGGGCAAGAGCCCCAAGACGCGTTCCGGCCGCGACAGCGAATACGCCAAGCAGCTGAAGGAGAAGCAGAAGGCCCGCGATATCTACGGCCTGTCGGAGAAGCAGTTCCGCCGCCTCTACAGCGACGCCCTTAAGTCCAAGGGTCGCACGGGAGACACGCTCCAGTCGCTTTTGGAGCAGCGCCTCGACAATGCCATCTTCCGCGCCGGATTCGCCATGACGCGTTTCCAGTCCCGCCAGTTTGCCGGACACGGCCTGTTCCTCGTGGACGGCCAGCGCGTGACGTCCCCCAGCTACCGCCTCAAGCCGGGCCAGGTGATCACGGTCCGCCCCAAGGCAAAGGATTCCCCGGTATTCGCCGGAATCCGCGAGCGTAACAGCAAATACCTTGCGCCCAAGTGGCTCAAGTCGGACAGTGACAAGCTCTCCGCCGAAGTCGTGACCCTCCCCACCGCGCAGGATGCGGAACAGGGAGTCGATATGCGTCTCGTCATCGAGTTCTACTCACGCAACTAATTTTTCCGCCCCGCACCCGTATGGTGCTGGGTATTCTCCTTTTTTCCTCTTCCTTCCATCCTTTATGCATATCATTCAGGAAGAAATCGGATTGCCAGTCTTCAGCACCCAGAAGGGCGCCAAAGGTGACGATTCGCATAAGATCTTCACCATTTCGCCGCTTCCTCCGGGATTCGCGATGACCCTCGGCAATGCGTTGCGCCGCGCGCTGCTTTCCAGTTTGCCCGGTGCCGCAGTCAGTTCGATTCGCATCCAGGGTGTGCAGCACGAGTACACGACCATCAAGGGCGTGAAGGAGAGCGTCGTCGATATCATGTTGAACCTCAAGCAGCTGAAGCTCCGCAAGCACAGCAAGGATGCCGAGGTCATCACGCTCGACATCAAGGGTCCGAAGGACGTCACGGCCCGCGACCTCAAGGTCTCGTCCGATATCGAAGTCCTGAACCCGGATCTCCCGTTGTTCACCATCGAGAAGGGCGGTTCCGTCGAGATGCAGATCACGGTGGAAAAGGACGTCGGATTCGAAGTCGCCACCGAACGCAACAAGTTGCACCATGAACCGGGCCTCATCTACCTCGATGCGGTCTACAGCCCGGTCGAGAAGGTCCGCTTCGATGTCGAGCTCGCCCGTGTCGGTCAGCGCACCAACCTCGAGAAGCTCGTCCTGGAAGTCCAGACGAACGGATCCCTCAATGCCGAGGAAGCCGTCCAGTTCGCTTCCCAGCTCCTCCAGAGCTACTTCAAGTACTTCGGTTCCGACCAGAAGACGGTCGAGCCGGAATTCATGGCAGACTTCTCCCGCGCGTCCGTCCAGCAGATGGAAGACATGTCCGGCGGAGGCGCCGTCCCGGTGAAGGAAAGCTACACCCCGATCGAAATCCTCAACCTCAGCCCGCGCACCCTGAACGCCCTTATCAACGCAGGCGTCGGTTCCATCGAGCAGCTCACGAAGTGCACGGAATCCATGCTGAGCAACTTCCGCGGATTCGGCGCAAAGGCCTTGGATGAGGTCAAAGCGACCCTTGCGACCCGCGGCCTGACCCTGGGTTCCGAGTCCGAAGAATAAGCTTGTTTTCGACCCCGGTTTTCCCTATTCTCCCCGCCCCGAACGAAATTCCTTATTAGCCCCGACCAATGCGTCACCAGCACTCCAAAGCAGAGCTCAACCTGAAACTGAACCACGCCCGTCTCCTGACGAGGAACCTGGCCACGTCCTTGATCCTCTACGAGTCCATCCGCACGACCAAGTCGCGCGCACGCGTGGTCCAGCCCATCGTCGACCGTCTCATCACGATCGCGAAGAAGAAGCAGGACCAGCAGGCGATCCGCGCGATCAACGCGGTGGTGACCGATCTCAACGCATCCAAGAAGCTCATGGAAGTGCTGGCCAAGCGCTATGCTTCCCGCCCGTCCGGATTCTCCAAGGCCAAGCCGGCCGGAGCCCGCAAGGGTGACGGAGCCGCGCTCGTGGATCTCATGCTCATCGACGCCGAAACGCGCGCAGTCGCCGAGCCGAAGAAGGAGAAGAAGACGGCCGCTCCTAAGAAAGCAGCATCCAAGAAAGCTACCACCTCCGAATCATGAAGACGACGACCGTTCCAGTATCGGCGCCCAAGTGGCACATCATCGACGCCGAAGGCCAGTCGATCGGTAAGATCGCCGTGAAGGCCGCCATGGTTATCCGCGGCAAGCACAAGGCGACGTTCTCCCCGCACCAGCTGTGCGGAGACCACGTGATCGTGATCAATGCCGAGAAGGTGAAGCTCCCGCCGAAGAAGGGTCTGCGCAAGGTCTACCACCGCCACACGGGTTTCCCGGGCAACATGAAGCACTCGAACCTGACGCAGATGTTGGAAAAGAAGCCGACGTACGTCATCGAGAACGCCGTCAAAGGAATGCTTGAGGCCAACCGCCTCCGCCAGCAGATGGTGAAGCGTCTCCATGTCTTCGTGGGAGCCGACCACCCCTACAACGCGCAGCAGCCTTCTCCCCTCACCCTCATTCGCACCAAGTAACCATGGCTTCCTCGTACACCTACAGCGTCGGCAAGAGAAAGACCGCGATCGCCCGCGTGAAACTGTTCCAGGGCGGATCCGGTGAACTGAAGGTGAATGACAAGCCTGCCAAGACGTACTTCACGCCGCTCCAGATCGAGAACCTCTTCGCCCCCCTCGTCCTTACCGGACAGAAGGGCAGCTTCGATATCGAGGCTCGCCTGACGGGAGGTGGAAAGTCCGCCCAGAGCGATGCGATCCGCCACGGCATCAGCCGCGCGCTGCTCCTTGTGAACCCCGAATTCCGCACCGAACTCAAGCGCGCCGGATTCCTCCGCCGCGATTCCCGCGTCAAGGAGCGCAAGAAGCCGGGTCTCCACAGAGCACGCCGCGCACCGCAGTTCTCCAAGCGCTAACATCGACTCTCAGGAAGGCCCGAAAGGGCCTTTCTTTTTATCATAGGACAGTCATTGACCCATTTAAAGATATACGTATAGTACGCGGGCGTTCTTTTTCCCGTCCGTTGTTTCCGCAAGCCTACGAGGTGAGCATGTCCACTGGTCTCGCATCCGCTATCACGAAGAAAGAGTTCTACACGGTCGGCGAAGCAGCCCGTTGTTTGGAGGTTTCGACCGACAAGGTCCGCAGCCTCTGTGACGCAGGGAAGCTCGACCACGATCGTCTCGGTCCGAACAAGAACCGTCGTATCAAGCACTCCGGCCTCGTCGCCATGATGACGCAGCTCGGCAAGCCCCTCGGCGATCTCGCCGATCCCGAAGCCTCGGCCAACGACGCCGGCAGCGGCGAAACGGGAGGCAACAACGGCGACGGCCAATAAACCGTCGTGAAAAACGCACCGCGCAGGCGTGGTCTGCGCACGAGCCCCTGGCAGCAATGCCAGGGGTCTCTTTTTATACCTTGGCATACGTGGCCTCGGGCTGCGTTGCTCGGCTATCATATCCCTGTGCTCCGCCGTGCGTTACGTCGTCTACCGGCTTCCGTTTGGCTTCTGATAGGCCTGGTATGCATCTTGTACCTTCCGTCCCTGTCATACGGGTTCGTGAGTTGGGACGACGAACTGCTGGTAACGCGTAATCCTCTACTACGCCTGCCGTTTTTCGCCATGGTCGGGAAGGCCTTCACATCCTACGACCCGGAGCTCTACGCGCCCCTCACGACGCTTTCCTTCGGCTTGCAGTACAAGGTGTTTGGCCTTTGGGCGCCTGCCTACCACGCATTCAATCTCCTGCTGCACCTTGGCAATGCCGTCCTTGTGTTTCTCATCCTGGACCGCCTGACGGGCAAGCAGAAACTCGGGTTCGCCTGCGCGCTGCTGTGGGCAGTCCATCCCCTGAACGTCGAGGCGGTCACATGGATCAGCGCCAGGAAGGATCTGCTGGCCTCTTGCTTTGCCTTAGGATCGATTCTGGCCTATCTACGTGATGGGAAGCGGTGGAGCGCCCTGCTGTACGTCCTGGGGCTGCTCAGCAAGGTTTCCGTCGTACCTTTGCCCTTTGTCTTTCTTCTACTCGATTGGTATCGCGGACGGAGCATGAAACGTTCCCTGAAGGATCAGGCACCGTTGTTCCTCGTTGCGTCGGCCTTCGCCATCGTCGCATTCATGGGAAAGACGCGTGGCATCGCGTCGTTGTCGTTCGGCGATACGTTCCTGCTCGCAATCCAAAGCACGTGGTTTTACCTGTGGAAGCTGATCGCCCCCGCGTCGCTCTCCATCCTCTATCCGCCGTCGGCATCGCATGCGCCGGTCATTCTGTCCGCCGTCGCGAGTGTCGCCGCATGCGCGTTCATCGCGTGGGCGCTCCGAAAGAAGATGTCCGCCATTCCCTTGGCGGCCGGGTGGTATGCATGTTTCCTTCTTCCAAGCTTCGCCTCGTTCGTTCGTGCCGGCAGAGTCTCCGTCGCGGTGGATCACTATGCGTATCTCGCGATTCTCGCACCCGTCGCGCTTGCCGCCCTGCTCATCGACCGTTTGGCGAACAATCGAAGAGACTATGTCGCCGTCATCGCGTGTCTGTCGATCGCGTTGGCCTACGGGTCGTACGTGCGCATGACCGAGTGGCGGAGCAGCGAAGCCCTGTACGCCTCGGCTATCCGCCTGTCCCCGCAGGAGGCGGTCCTCCACTACAACCTGGGCGTAGAGTATTCCGTGCAGAGCCGGTGGGACGAGGCGATCGGTTCCTATCGCAACGCCATCGCAGCTGATCCCGCCTACGACAGTGCCATGACCAACCTGGCCGTACTCCTGTCGGCCCGGGGGGAAGCAGCGGAAGCGCGAACGCTATTGGAGAAGGCCATCGCGCTCAATCCGAAGAACGCGAACGCGTACAACAACAGGGGCTCGATACTGCTGGATGCCGGGAACGTCGACGCGGCGATCCGGGATTTCCAAACGGCCATACGGCTGGATGAAACCAATGTCAAAGCCCATCGCAACCTTGGCGCTGCCTACGGGAAAAAGGGGATGTACCGCGAAGGTCTCCTGGAGTTCAAGCGGGCGTTGGAACTGGACCCGGACGGGGATCTTTCGGAGATCAAAAAAATCGAGGATGCCCTGAAGGGATCCTGATCAGGCCAGCGCCATGCGCACGTAGTACAAGCTCGATCCACTGTCGGTATCGAGGATGAACTTCGCGTCGAGCAGCTGAAGCTGGATGATCGTCTGGCACATGCGAAGGAGCATGCGCGGCGGAAGGGCGACGCCCGATTCCAACACGACGGCGCAGAGGCCGGCCGAATCCTGCGAGCGCAGATACTTCTCACCGGATTCGCGGATGACGTTGCAGAGGCTCTCGTGCATCTGGCTCACGTACTGTTCCACGTACGGTTCCAACTGTTCCACCGGCAGATCCTGGATCTCCGGAAGCGCCTCGACGATGTCGAGGTCCTTGTGGATGGCGTGCGCGATGCAGGTATCGATCGTCATAAAGTTTGTGTGTTTGTTTGTATGTGTTTGTGAAATCCAATCAGTATAGCAAAAACCGCGGGTTTTCTCAAGGGTAGGGCAAAGTCCCGGGCGTGCGAACCCATGGATGGGCACGGGGACCCGCTCAGGGCTTTTCCAGGCCTATGAATCACAAAGTGCGAATACCCTTCTGTTTGATTATTAGTCAAATTTGCCAGAGTGCCGATAATGATCTTGCGGCTTCTTTTCTCCATCGAGGCGATCTCGTATACTCCGCCTCATGCGCGCCGCCTTCTTCCTATTTTTCAGTCTCTTGTTCGTTCCCGTGTCGTTTGCCCATACGGACGGACTTTCCCTCGAGCGACAGGTGAAGGACGTGCTGATCGATATCGGCTTCGGCAAGGATATGCCCACCGTGGGATCCGCACCCACGTATTCCTTCGACCTTTTCAACATCGGGAATCCCAATGCCTACGCGTTCGAACCATTCAGCAAGGTCCACGTGCGCATCTTCAAGGATCGCCAGGAACTGCTGAGTAGGACGTTGGAAAACAACGGCCTCAACGTACCCTTTCTATCGTTCCAGTATAAGGAAGCAGGGGACTATTCCATGGCGGTAAAATTCGAACGCAAGGGAAAGGATTCGGTGGATGCCTCCTTCGGCTACCGCGTCATGCCGGCCCCAACGCCCTCGGTGAACGTTTCATCGGACATGACGAAAGTGATCCTGGGCGTCATTGCCGCCTTGATCCTGTTCTTGTCGTATAGATTGGTCGTCGCCGTGCGCGCGTAGCCTTACCCTACGTACGACGTCACGCGTTCGAAGATCGCCTGCAGCGGCATCTTGTGCTTCACCATGTATTCCTTCACTCCGGACATGGTGCACTTCTCGCGGTAGTCCGCGGTATCGTAGTTCGTCAGTACGACCACGGGTACGTCCGGGTTACTCTTCTGCAGGTGTTCCAACACGGCGAATCCGTCCGCCTTGGGCATGCGCAAATCAAGGACGAGGAGATCGGGTTTCGTGCGGTTGATGGCGTTGATGGCTTCCTCCCCGTTCTCCGCGGCACGTACCACCACGTCCAGGTCGCGGTTATCGAACTCGATGCTCATCAGCTTCATCATGGTCAGGTCGTCATCGGCAACGAGAATGTTTTTAGCCATGGGAGTTGTTGGTATGTGTACGTAAATATTATAACATAAAAACTATATTATGTAAATATTCGTAGAGTGGCTTATTACAGGGCTATCCTCAAATCATGCATAATTTCAGCCCCGTTTCCTCGTCGTGCGCTCGTTCGATGGCAAATGGCATCTGGATGATCGACAGCTCCACGGTCGCGGCCACCGTCGCGGCGAACAGGTGGCCTCCGTACGTTTTGTAGTCCTGGTCCCCGATGACCACATGCACATGCGGGAAGTGTTTTCCATCGAGGAGCGCGGCATTACCCGTGGCCGACAGGAGTTCGTAAACATCCGGAAATACCCTGCGCAGGTATGTCTGCGTGGGAAGGTTATAGTAGGCGATATCCACGTTCTCCACCGCGCCCAGTCCCGAGATGCTTCCCGCGGTAATGTTTTTCTCTTTCAGGAACTCGGTCAACGAAGAAATAAGTTCCTCGCCTTTTTTCAGAACCAGGAAATGTTTGTCTTCATGCGATCGTGACTTCATGTGCTGAGGATCGGACGAGTTTGCCGTCCAGGAAATTCTGGAACGGGACGAAGCGCGGCGAGGGCAGCGGCGATGCGGGCAGCCATCCGACGAATGATGTCTCGCGGGGGGATGTGATGGTGGGTTCGCCGTAGGCGTATTCGGCTTCCACCCACATGGTGACGTAGTGCTTTCCTTCCAGCGTGAACACGTCGTTGGTGTATCCCAGGAAGCGCGGCTCGCGGATGACGATGCCCGTTTCCTCCATCACTTCTCGCGCGGCGCATTGCTCCACTGTCTCGCCAAAATCGATGTGTCCTCCCGGAACGGACCACGTTCCTTCGCCGTGAGAGCCCTGTCGCTTGATGAGCAGGATGTCCGCGCCCTTGCGGACGATCACTCCCACGCCGACGCTGGCACGATCCACGGGCACGTCCGGAGTATAGGGCCAAGCATGGAACGAGCACAGTGTCATGATCACCATTTTGATCCGTCATCTATGGCACTATGCCAACCTTCCTCAAGGCCCTCATCATCGCGGTTGTTTTCGGCGGCGGCTGGGCCGTGCTGTATCTCGTATTCAAGGCGATTACCTAAGCGCTATACTCCGGGCATGACTCCGACGAACGATTCCGTATTCTCCGCGGTGGAACAACTCCTTCTCGACGAGGGATTGCGCATTGTGTCCAAGGACATGGATCGCCCATGGGGCGGGTTTTTCGTTATCGACGAAGCGCACGCGCCCGCATTCATGAAGATATTCTTTCCGGGCGAGGATCCGGCGCAGTTCGCGGGCAAGAAGATCAGCCCGAAGATGCTGCTGGTCGCGCCGGGCAAACGGCTGTCATGGCAGTACCATCACCGCCGCGCGGAACTGTGGCGTGTGTACGAAGGCGAGGTGTTTGTGATGATGAGCGATACCGACGAAGAAACCGAGCCGAAGAAATTCGTTCCTGGCGATCTCGTTCGTCTAAAGCAGGGGGAACGTCACCGCCTGATCGGTGCGGACGGATGGGGGATTGTCGCGGAGATCTGGCAGCATACTGATCCTCAAAACCCGAGCAACGAAAACGATATCGTCCGCGTACAGGATGATTTCGGGAGGGGGTAGGGGGAGGTATGGTATGATCCCTGGTATTCACCCCTTCTTCCATGCGTTTCATACGGCGTATCTCGGTTCTTGTCATCGCCTTGTCTCCCGCCGTTTCGCTTGCGGCGTTTTCAGACGTCGATCGCAGTCATCCGTACAAAGAAGCGATCGATTGGGTGAAGGACCAAACAATCGCGAGCGGGTATCCCGACGGCACGTTCCGTCCCGATGCCCCCATCAACCGTGTCGAGCTTTTGAAAATAGCCGTGGGCGCCAACTTCGTTGAGGCGGAAACTCGCCTGTGCGATCCGAATCACATCTATAATTTCCCTGATGCGAGTAGGGATAATTGGTACGCACGTTTCCTGTGCGCTGCCGTGCAGAACCGCATCGTTGAAGGATATCCGGACGGCACGTTCCGTCCCGAGCAGCCCGTGACCTACGTGGAAGCCGCCAAAATCATCGGGTTGGCATGGAAACACCTCGAGCATCTGCATGCCGATAAGGTGCCTTTCCCCGAAGCGAAAGCGGGCGCTCCGTGGTACGAGGTCTATGTGCGTCATTTGGAAAATAACGACGCGGTTCCTCCCACTATCCGTGAGAACGGCCAGTTGTTAACGCGCGGGGAAATGGCTTCCATCATTTACAGCCTCGGTTCGGCGACGCCCAAGGGAGACCGCTGGGAAAAATTTACCGATATCAACGGTCATTTTACGATTGATTTCCCGGCCGGGACGCAATCCGATGATCCCTCGTATCCGTACAATATTCTCCATGGCAAACACGTATACTACGGCGACGAAGGCGCGTGGGAACTCGCGATGTTTTCCACCACCGATCTGTTGCCCGGGGAATCGTGGCCGGACCTTGCCAGGCGCATAGAAAGCAGCGCGAAGGAACTCGACCAAGTATCGGAATCGGATAGGGGCGATCATGTGGTCTACTTGCTTACCAATGCGCAGCGATCCAGGTTTTTCCGGTTCGTCGTGCACGACGACATCGCCCTGATGTTCCTGTTTAATTCCGGTGACACGACGTCCAGCGCGATCCAGAGTTCGTTGAAGTTCCTGGATTAGGAGGGGGATTTGCGTAAGTAAAAACGTAGCAACCGAGCTACGTCTTTATTATTATCGCAATGGAGCCGACGACCGGATTTGAACCGGTGACCCTAGGTTTACGATACCTATGCTCTACCAACTGAGCTACGTCGGCGTATATGGTGCGCTGGTGCAAAAGAGTTCCTGACCGACCGAGCTTGGTTGTTTCCTGTCGCCATTGCAAGCAATGGCGGGGCAACTGAGCTACGTCGGCTTGTGTGTTCCGTTCGGCTGGGGAACCGAAGGGAGCCCTATTGTGGGTGTTTTGCAGCGCGGGGGCAAGGTTTTTTCACCTCCTTCCCGCCATTGTGCCAAGGGTTGCCTACAATGGCTTTATGAAGCCCGAAACGGCACTTCTCTGGTGGTATTTGCAAATCCTTCCGAACAGACGGCGCTACGACATGCTGGTCGAACGGTTCGGAAACCTGGATGAGGCGACGGCGAATATGACGTCGCACCTGCTGCGCGAACTCGGGTGCCGCCCGGAAACCATCCTGGAAATTTTTCGGAAAAAAGAGGAGTTTGATGCGCGGAAGTATGGGGATGAGATGGTAAGGAAAAACATCGCATTGATATCGATCGAAGACGACGAGTATCCCGAATCCCTGAGATCGATCGACGACGCGCCTGTGTTCATGAGTTACCACGGTGACATATCTATTCTCAACCAACCTCTTATTGGTTTGGTGGGAACGCGCAACATGTCGTCGTACGGGAAGCGTGTCGTGGGGTCCTTCGTGCCCGATCTCGTCCGATGCGGTGTGGTGACTGTCAGCGGGTTGGCTCTCGGGATCGATGCGGAGGTCGCGCGCGAAACGATGGTCGCGGGAGGGAAGACGGTCGCGGTGCTGGGCGGGGGACTCAACGCCATCTACCCGAAGACGAACGAACTGCTCGCACGAGAGATCGTCGCGTCGGGGGGACTCCTTCTCAGCGAGTTCCCGCTCCACGCGACGCCGGAGCGTTTCACCTTCCCGTCGCGCAACCGCATCATCGCCGGGCTCAGTCTTGGCACGGTCGTGCTGGAGGCCGCGGAAAAATCCGGTGCGATCATCACGGCACAGCTCGCACTCGACTACAACCGAGGCGTGTTCGCGGTGCCGGGTTCCGTTTTCGATCCCGGCAGTCCCGGTTGCCATATGCTTATAACCAAGGGGGAGGCCAAGCTTGTCTCCTGCGCTCGCGATATCCTTTTGGAAGTAGGAATAATGGCTTCGGATAGGGCTGAACCCATATCGTTCGATTCTTCATCCGTCGAAGAGGAAGCGCTTTGGAATACGTTAAGCTCGTTACCGCAGACGATGGACGACTTGGTGAAGCGGTCGAATCTCTCAGTGGGTACGGTTTCCGCGGCACTGACCGTGATGGAGCTGCAAGGCGTGGTGAAAAATATCGGCGGAGGGCAGTGGGTGAAAAACTGACGGTTCCCTTTTTCGGAAAGTCCGTTGCGGGTATGCTCCGCTCACTATGAAGAAACTCATCGCAGCAAATTGGAAAATGAACGCGGCTCCCGCAGGATTCGAATCCGCCTCGGCGTTTCGCTCCACAGAGTCGGCGGACGTCGTTGTCTTTCCTTCCGCCCTCGACATCCATGCCGTCGTGAAGGCGGGCATCGTGACGGGCGGACAGGCATCGCGCCCCGAGGAGAAAGGCGCTTTCACGGGAGACGTGAGTGTCCACGCGCTCAAGAACGCAGGATGCACGTACGTGCTCTGCGGCCATAGCGAGCGCCGCCAACATCATCATGAAACGG
The DNA here is from genome assembly GCA_964624905.1 of uncultured Candidatus Peribacteria bacterium. GTDB lineage: Bacteria > Patescibacteriota > Gracilibacteria > Peribacterales > Peribacteraceae > CAZRVH01. The sequence continues at coordinate 72,913 of CAZUYK010000003.1, read as the reverse complement.
ATGAAGACATCGCGAAGCAGGTGGAGGCCGCAACCTCGCTCGGCCTGACTCCGATCCTTTGCATCGGCGAGACCCTGGGGGAGCGCGAGGCCGGGAAAGAGGAAGAAGTTGTCGCGAAGCAGCTGTCGCTTGTGAAAGACGTCCCCGTCGTCGCGTATGAGCCTGTGTGGGCCATCGGTACCGGCAAGACCGCCACGACCGAACAGGTTGCCGCCATGCATGCGTTCATCCGCTCCATCGTCGGGGCCGATACGAAGATTCTCTACGGCGGCTCCGTGAAGCCTGACAATGCTAAGGAGTTGCTCGGCCAGCCGAATGTGGACGGGGCGCTCGTCGGAGGCGCCGCTTTGCTCGCGGATTCCTTTGCTTCCATCGTAGGCAGCGTATAATCGGGTCTTATTCCCCTTTCATCGTATGACTTTCTTCATTCCCGTCCTTATCGTCATCGTTCTGGGTTGCATCCGTCAGATCAACCAGTACGAGCGCGGCATCCTGTTCACCATGGGAAAGTATTCGCGCATGTGGGAGCCGGGTTGGCATATCCTCATTCCCGTTTTCCAGTCTCTGAAGAAAGTGGACGTGCGCGTGAAGGCCGTCGACGTACCGGATCAGGAGGCGATCACCAAGGATAACATCCCCATCCGCATCAACGCCGTCATTTACTTCCGCGTGAATGATGCCGGCAAGGCGGTGATCGAAGTCGAGGATTTCTTCAATGCCGTTGGCCAGCTGGCGCAGACGACGATGCGCAACGCAGTGGGGGAGGTAACGCTCAACGAGCTGCTTTCGAATAAGAAGCAGGTGAGCGAAAACATCAAGGATGCTGTGGACAGCGTTTCCGAGAAATGGGGTGTGGATGTTCAGTCGATGGAGCTCAAGGATATCGTCCTTCCGGAAACCCTGAAGCGCACGATCGCCAAGGTTGCCGAGGCGGAACGCGAGAAACAGGCAGTCATCATCAACTCCGAAGGAGAAGTCGGTGCAGCCGCGAACATGGCCAAGGCCGCGGAAATGCTCGCGACTGTTCCGGGCGCGTTGCACCTGCGCACGCTGCAGAGCATCAACGACATCAGCTCCGACCAATCCAACACGACGGTATGGATGGTTCCGGTGGAAGTGCTGAAGGCGATCGAAGGGCTCGCGAAGAAATAGGCATGAAAGGCACCACTCCGTGGTTCCTTTCATGAGCTATCCTCCGGGCAAGGAGCGTCTGCACGTCGGGCGGAGCCCTCGTTCGACGCAACTTATTTTAATTGTTTCAAGGCAAAGACTGGAGGGTACCCGCGACCACGGGGGGTGAAGGGGCGAGCGGAGTGGGAAAATTGGTCGCGGGAGCGCTTCTTTGCATACTTTCTTCTCGCCATGACAAGAAAGTATGAGAGAAATCATCTCTTAATTCTATTTCAGAATCATGTATCCTTTTTACATTATGAGCATCTCGAAAGTCGTTCTCGCGACCGATCACGCCGGCTTCCACCTGAAGGAGGAGATCAAAGCGTATTTGGAAGAAAAGGGGATTGAGGTGGAGGATGTGGGAACGGACTCCACGGATCCCGTCGATTATCCCGTCATCATGCGCGCCGGTGCGCGGATCGTGGTGGACGAAGGCGTTCCCGGCATCTTCTTCGGCGGTAGCGGCAATGGAGAAGCAATGGCAGCCAATAAGGTGAAGGGGATTCGCGCAGCCGTGTGCTGGTCCGAGGAATCCGCCCGACTCGCACGCGCACATAACGATGCAAACGTGATGAGCCTTGGCGCACGCCTTATCGAACCCGATCTCGCTCGTGCCTTGGTCGACATCTTCCTTACGACAGCATTCGAAGGAGGGCGCCATATCGCACGCATCAACGATCTCGATACCCCCCTCGCATCATGAAAGCCCTTGTCGCCCCCTCCATCCTCGCGGCCGATCTCAGTCACCTCCAAGACGAAGTGGACAGCGTCTCGTCCGCCGACTGGTTGCAGGTGGACGTGATGGACGGACACTTCGTTCCCAACCTTTCCTTCGGCGCCCCGATTCTCAAGCATTTGCGCACCACACTCCCGCTCGACATCCACCTCATGGTGGAAAATCCCGAGGACCGCATCGAGGAATTCCTGGAGCTCAAGGTGAAGAACATCACCTTCCATGCCGAGGCGGTGCATCAGACCGATTCGCGAAGAGCCCTGATACAAGCCATCCGCGATGGTGATGCGACCGCCGGAATCGCGCTGCGCCCGGGAACGCCCCTGGAAGACATCGACGATGTGGTGGAAGATGTCGATCTTGTGCTTATCATGTCCGTGGAGCCCGGTTTCTCCGGCCAGCCCTTCGATCAGTCTGTCTTGGCAAAGGTCGTGAAGCTGCGCGAACGCTTCCCGGACCTCATGATCCAGATGGACGGTGGTATCAACGTGGAAACCGCCGCGTTGTGCCGCGAGGCCGGCGCCAACAATCTCGTCGCGGGCAATGCCGTGTTCCTTGCGACCGACAGGGCCGACGCGATTTCCAAGATCCGGGGATGAGAAGCTTGCAGTGGTTCATCGGTATCGTTTGCGTCATCATTCTGGGGATGCTCGCAATGACTTTGGCACCCTCCGTATCGATGGAAACAGTCACTCTCACCGGACGGCAAGAGACGCGCATCACCGTCGACGTGGAGATTGCGGACACTCCGGCCGAGCGGGAGCGCGGGCTCATGCATCGTACGGCATTGTCCGGAGGAACCGGGATGCTTTTTGTTTTTGAACAGGAGCAGCCTCTCTCCTTCTGGATGAAAGATACGCTGATCCCCTTGGACATTGTCTTCTTCGATGCCGACGGCTCCTTCGTATCCAGTGCGTCGATGGTTCCGTGCGCCGCCGATCCTTGCACGATCTACGCTTCGGCGGAACCGGCAGCGATGGCTCTGGAAGTCCCGTCAGGATTTATCAAGACATATATGGTGGGACGGGGATGGCATCTGAAGCGCGGGCGGTGATACTGGAAGCGTGAGGCAAACAATCGCACATGCCTGGCGCTCCATGCTTTCCGCGCGTGAAGAAATCCTTCGCGTTCTTTTATTGCTGATCGGCGTTTGCGCGGGCATGGCGATGGGGATGGCATCGGCGTTCCTGTGGGAATCGGATGCCCTTGTGTTCGAGGTCGACGACGCCGCCGCGGCTCTGCCTACGGTCGTCATCGAAGCCGCGCCGGCAGGACGATTCGAGGGGCGGCTGTACGGCGACGCCAGGCTGCTGCTCGGGAGCGATCTGGTCGCACAAGGGAGTGGCGCATTCGCGGGTGTCATGAACGGAAGCCTGCCCATCGTCGTCGAGGTACCCGTCCCGCCCGGCATGAAGTACGTGGCTTCCAAAACCGGCAAGAAGTATTACGACGTGACCTCGGCCATGGGGAACCGCCTTCTGCCCAAGAACCGCGTGTATTTTCCCGATCGGCAATCCGCGGAAGCGGCCGGATACAAGCCGTAAAAAACTCGCTTAGATGCGTGACTATCGCCGAAAACGCGCTACAATGCGACGTATTCCAATGACGCCGCGCAGATCACCGGGTAACCGACAGCAATGGCTCCTGAGCCTACTTCTCTTCGCGTCCCTTTTGTCGTTGTCATTCTATTACCTCACCGCCCCCGAGCGCGGCCAGGAGGAGCAGTACGCGATGGCCAAGGAGGTTTCCATCAGCGAGATTACGAAGGGGTACAACGAGAGCAGGTTCAGCAAGATCCTCGTCCGCGACAACAAGGTCTACGCGACGACGTCCACGGGCGTCGTATTGCAGTCCTACAAGGAGACCCTCGATACCGTCAGCCAGCTCGGCTGGAACAATCCCAGGAACCCGACCGTCGTGCAGGTGGAGAATCGCGAAGCGGCGAACATGTTCTTCGCCGTCTTGCCGGATCTCCTCTTCTTCGTATTGGTCATAGGAGGAGTGGTCTGGCTCTTCCGGGGCATCTCGCGCAGCCAGAACAACGCCATGTCGTTCGGAAAGTCCCGCGCGCGCGTGGCGGACGCCAAGCAAGTGAAGACGCGTTTCAAGGACGTGGCGGGCGTGGCGGAGGCAAAGGAGGAGCTTGTCGAAGTCGTGGACTTCCTGAAGGCGCCGAAGAAATACCTCGATATCGGCGCGAAGATCCCGAAGGGCGTGTTGCTGGTCGGTTCGCCGGGAACGGGCAAGACCTTGCTCGCGCGCGCCGTCGCCGGCGAAGCGGGCGTTCCGTTCTTCTCCATCTCCGGTTCCGAATTCGTGGAAATGTTCGTCGGCGTGGGAGCGTCCCGCGTCCGCGACCTGTTCGTCCGCGCCAAGCGCAACGCGCCGTGCATCATCTTCATCGATGAAATCGACGCCGTGGGCCGCCAGCGCGGAGGTGCCGGTTTCGGCGGAGGACACGACGAGCGCGAGCAGACATTGAACCAGATCCTTACCGAAATGGACGGTTTCGAGCAGGGCACGAACGTCATCGTCATGGCCGCCACGAACCGCCCCGACGTTCTCGACAGCGCATTGCTGCGTCCGGGCCGCTTCGACCGCCACGTCTACCTGGATAAGCCCGACATCGATGCACGCGAGGAAATCCTGGCCGTGCACGCCCGCAACAAGCCGCTGGCCAAGGGTATCGACCTCAACGCCATCGCCCGCCAGACGGTGGGCATGACGGGAGCGGACCTGGAGAGCGTCATGAACGAGGCCGCCATCTTCGCCGCCAAGCGCAACCGCAAGAGCATCACGCAGCAGGATATCGTGGATGCCCTCGAAAAAGTCAGCATCGGCCCCGAACGCAAGTCCCGCAAGCTGACGCAGAAGGAAAAGGAGATTACGGCGTATCACGAACTCGGCCACGCCATCGTCGGCCACCTCTGCAAGGAATCCGACAAGCTCCACAAGGTCTCCATCGTGTCGCGCGGCTCAGCCCTGGGCGTCACGTGGTTCTTGCCGGAGGAAGACCAGTACACCACCAGCCGCAACAAATTCCTCGATGAGATCTGCGGACTCCTCGCAGGCCGTGCCGCGGAGAAGCTGATCTTCAACGACATCTCCACGGGTGCATCCAACGATATCGAGCGCGCCTCGCTGATCGCCCGCAACATGGCGATGCGTTACGGCATGGATGAGGAACTGGGACTCGTGGCCTACGGCGAATCCAACGGCATGACGGCCACGGGCGTGGATCCGCACCTGGCACGCAACTACTCGGAGGAAAGCGCACGCAAGATCGATACGTTCGTGAAGACGACCTTGGACGCGCAGTACAAGCGCGCCATGGACATGCTCGTGAAGCACGAGGACAAGCTCCGCAGCATCGAGGTGGTGTTGATGAAGGAAGAGACGCTCAGTGCCGAGGAATTCATCGAGCTGTTCGAAGGAAAGACCTCCGCCGAGGCGATCGAGACGAAGCGCAAGACAAAGAAGAAAGTCATCGCTCCGGTAGAAGGAGCGGAGGAAAAAAGCCTTTAAATAGCCTCAGGAAGGCTAATTCCGGGTTGCCCTGCGTGTTAATATTGGTACACTTTGGCCCTCGGTCTTTCTTTCATTGTGAAATCCCTCGCGAACAAAACCACGTGCCGTGGTGGCGGAATTGGTAGACGCGCACGCTTGAGGGGCGTGTAAGAGTAATCTTGTGGAGGTTCGAGTCCTCTCCACGGCACCATATAGGGTTTACTAGAACACTGATGGATCCAAATTTATTAGAAAGGCAACTAAAGGCTTCGAAGAGAGAAAATATCCAATTTCTTGGCAATCAGCCAACTGGTTCGCCAGAATTTATTATGGCGAAAATTGCTCTCGACCATCGATTGCAAGCTGAACTTATTCGTCCTACTTGGATCTTAGCTATCGCAACGATTGCAACATTGGGACTGACTTTATTTCAAATGTATAACCTTGATCTAAGAGTTAGCGAGATCGAATCTAAAATTCTAAATAACACCAGCGCTTCAGGTTCAAGTATTATTCAATAAATACAATTTGCATTCAAATAGGATGCCAAAAGATCACGATCAATTTTGAAGAAGCGAGCTGAAACATTCCCTGTTTCGTCTTGGTAGGTCACGGGTACATGCTCAAGTTTATGTCTCCATACACAATTGGAAGGTGAATGGCCCCACTTGGATACAATTAGGTCATTTTCAATTTGCCCTGCATGCGATGCGGAAATAAATCCGCAATTACTTTTGTTAAAATACAGAACCAAGTCTCCATTCTCACACTCCTCTTTTGCGCAAGGTGTAAGGCAATATTCGAAGAGCCTCACTGCCAAACTGTCGGATTCAAAATAATCTTTATCTTGGAATTGAAAAAATAACCGTGGATCATTCCTGATTGCTTTTTGATTTGAACTCAAGCCTAAACCAAAAATAAAACATGAGAATGGCTCTTCAAATGATCTCACAAATTCACATGACAAATCAGGATATTGGCTTCTTAAAACTTCCATTTTTTCTTTTTGAAGTTTTGGCTCTTCGCCGTTTACTCTCGATTCGCTGATGGCCTTACGTAAGCTGCTAGACATCATCGTGATAATAGCATTTTGCGATGTTTACTCGTACCAAACTCGGAGGCCAAAATATAGAATTCAGTAACCCCCTCGTTACCATACTAATACAAACAGTCAGGCTTATGCCCTTCCCATCTTCCGCCTGGTCTCCCAGCCGATGTGCTGGAGGCGCTTCATCACGTGCGGGTCGGAGGCCTTTTTCTTCTGGGTGATACCCTTCTTCATCGGGTTCGTCGCCACAAGGCGTGCCGTTTTCGGGAACAAACCGATGCCGCTTCTTTCTTTCGTTTCCTTCAACCGTTTCTTCGTGCGCTTCGCTCCGGTGGCCACCGCAAGCGGAACGGCGAGCAGGAGATCCGCGGGGTCGGTCGGATCTGTTTCCTCGATATCGCGGGTGACGTAGTCCTTCGTCTTTTTGTGGCGCATCCCGATCCATGCGAGCATCCCGCCTATCAGGAAAAAGAATGCATCGAGGATTGTTCCGAACGCGTCGCGCAGCATCCTCAGCAGCCATGCGAGTGGTTTCAGGACGGTGCCCATGGTGCGTAGCAAGCCCGGGAAATCGCGGATGAGATCGCCGATGAACGAGAAGACGGATCGGATGAAGCCCGTGATGGCGCTGATAATCCCCGAGACCGCGTTCCAGAGCGTGCGCAATGCGTAGCGCATCGTCTTGGCCAGTCCGCGTAAGATCGGGCCCAGGTTCTTGAGGAGTCCCTTGATCATCTTCACGATCCATTCGATCAGTTTCCCGATCCATTCGAAGATCGTGCGGAACATCGGCGTGATCATTTCCCACAGCGCGGCGATCGCCTGCGCAAGGACCAATGCCATCTGGCCCAGTCCGAACATCAGCCATCCGATGAGGACGAACGGCGCGAACAGCAAACCGATCAGCAGACCGCCGCCTTTTCCATCGGATTTCTTTTTGTCTCCTTTCGCATCACCGGCCTCCGTGCCGAACACGACCCAGATGATGAAGACGACCGAGAAGAGGGTGAAGAGTGTTTGTAACATTAATGTATAATTATAACATATTTATTGTTATATGTGAATAATGAGAAAAAGGCTTAAATCAGGGCTTTGCTTGATTCTTGTCATAGTTCGCCGTACCGTCCGTCTTAGTATCACCAATCTCTCCCTATGCGTTTTTCGCCCTCTTCCGCCGGCCTTCTCAGTCTCCTGCTTCTTTCCGGATGCTGGGGTGCTTCGACCGATGGCGGTTCTTCGTCGTCTTCTTCCGCGTCGTCAAACCCTGCCGCCTCCCGCGTCGCGTCTTCGTCGCCGTCTTGGGATGCCGGTGAATTCCGAAGGACGGACAAGGGCTACCTCGGCATGGTGACACTCACCGGATACGTGACGAAGAGGGAAGCGAGGGAGCCGTTCTGCGAGAGCAATTGCAAGACGTACCAGTATGTATTTTTCAACATCACCGATGGCGAGACGGCGGCCCTGCGGGAATTCCTCGGCGATAACGAAGGAAATTCCTACGCGGGTCGGGGGATGATCGGTCTTGGCTGCGTGTCCGGCGATGGCAAGACGATCGTGAGCGAGGTGGCGGATGCGGATACGTACATGTCTCCGCGCACAATCAGTGCCGCCGACTCCGCGGTCATCCTCAAATCCAATCCGCGCAATCTCGTGACCATCACGTTGAATCGCGACTACGAACCCGCGGGCGGCGGGGCTCCGGCCTGCTACTCGCACTTCGAGTACGTGATGGTGACGGATTAAGGCTTCCTCGATGGCAAAACTAGGGGAAAACAGCTCACTTGGGCCAAAAAACCCTTGCAATTAATTTGGCCAAAAGGTACAAGCTCTGCTCGCGCGGCGTCGGAATGCCGGTTCCGCGTGCATTCTCCATTTTCCGTCATTGTTATGCATCAAACCGTCAATATGGCGTCCGACGACGCCCAGACCATCGATACCATCTGCATTTCCGGCCTTCCGGGCTCCGGCAAGGGGACCGCGAACGAATACCTGGAACAGCAGATCAAAGAACGCGGCTTGCAGTATTCCTACCTGGGGACGGGCGATCGTATTCGCAGGGAGAAAGAGGAAGGAACCGAGTTCGGACTCGTCTGCCAGCAGTACCAGGAGAACGGCATCATGGTCCCCGCGGAGATTATCAACGATAACATCTGGCAGTGGATCCGCGAGATCGATAGAAGGGCGATCGCCGTGATCGACGGCGCGCCGCGCACGGAGGATCAGACGGGACCGTACATGGATCTCATGGACGAGCTCGGCAGGAAGGACATCATGGTGTTCCTCGATGTTCCCGCGGAGGTGGCGGAAGAGCGTATGATCAAGCGCGGAGAGAAGGCGATTGAAGAGGGCAGAATTCCCCGTCCTGAAGATATTGATCCGGAAAAGCGAAGCAGGCGCCTGGATGATGGGAAGATGCTGAAGGACGTGGTCCTTCCCCGCTTCGCGGAGCGCGACAAACTCCTGCTTATCGACGCCCTGGGCGATATCGAACAAGTGCGCGGCATCATGGCCGAACGTATCCTGAAGCTTCTGCCCCAGGCCCACAGGAAGGAAACCAAGGTCAGTGACCACGGACACAGCCGCGTCGCTGTGCCCGCCTACTGAGCGTCATCACCGCATCTTACGATTGATATTGAAAAGCGCCCCTCGAGGGGCGCTTTTAGTTCGATGTTCGGTTTGGCTTAGAACGGGCTCACGTAGCGGGCCTTGGAACCGAGTTCTTCCTCGATGCGCAGGAGCTGGTTGTACTTGCAGATGCGGTCCGTGCGGGAGAGGGAACCGGTCTTGATTTGTCCCGTGCCGAGTCCCACCGCGAGATCCGCGATGAAGGTGTCTTCGGTTTCTCCGGAGCGGTGGCTGGAGATGGCGGTCCATCCGGCCTTCTGCGCCATCTGGATGGCGTCGACGGTCTCGGAAACGGATCCGATCTGGTTCAGCTTGATGAGCACGCTGGACGCGGCCTTGGAGCCGATGGCCTTCTCGATGCGCTGGACGTTCGTGACGAGCAAGTCGTCTCCGACGATCTGCACCTTTCCTTCCATCTTTTGCACCATCGTCTGGAAACCTTCCCAGTCATCCTCGGCGTGGCTGTCCTCGATGGAAACGATCGGGTACTTGGCGCAGAGCGCTTCGTAGTAGGCGACGAGTTCCTGGGAGGAGAGAGTCTTCCCGTCGATGTGGTACATGCCGTCCTTGTAGAACTCGGATGCGGCGGCGTCGATGGCGAATTTGATGCGGCCCGTGTAGCCGGCCTTCTCGATCGCTTCCGTCAGCACGGCGAACGCGTCGTCGCTGTTCGTGAGGTGCGGGGCGAATCCTCCTTCATCGCCGACGGCCGTGACGTGACCCTTGGCCTTCAGGATGGATTTGAGGTTGTGGAATACCTCGGCTCCGGCGCGAAGCGCGTCGCTGAAGGTGTTGAAATCCGTGGGGACGAGCATGCACTCCTGGAAGGAGAGTCCGCTGTCCGCGTGCGCGCCTCCGTTGATGACGTTCATCAAGGGGACGGGGAGCAGCGTCGTGTCGGCCACGCCGAACTGCTTCGCGAGCGAAGCGTAGAGCGGCAGTTTCTCGCTGGCGGCGCGGGCCTTGGAGACGGCCATGGAAGCGCCCAGGATGGCATTGGCTCCCAGCTTGGACTTGTTCGGCGTTCCGTCCAGGGCGAGCATGGCGGCGTCGATGGCGCGCTGGTCGGAGACGTCCTTTCCCTTCAATTCGTTGGCGATCGCCGTGTTCACGTTCTCCACGGCCTTCAGGACGGATTTGCCGAGGTAAACGGACTTGTCGCCGTCGCGCAGCTCGAGCGCTTCGTGCGAACCGGTGGATGCTCCGGACGGCACGGCCGCGCGGCCGAAGGAACCGTCATCGAGCATGCAGTCGACTTCCACCGTGGGGTTGCCGCGGGAGTCGAGGATTTGTCGGGCCTTGAGGGAGACGATGGTAGGCATGTGATGTTAGGAGGTAGGAAGTAGGTGTGTAGGAGATCAGAGGGTGACGACCGAGGGGGCCGGGTTGTCCGCGGAAGCGGTGACCACCTTGGTTCCGGCCTTCAGCCACTTCTTGGCTCCGGAGAGGTCGCTGCCTGCGACGGGATAGATGGCGAAGCGCAACTGGAGCATGCGCAGGATCTTCGCGTTGCCGGAGCAGACGACGATGGGCATGTTCGGGCGCAGGGCCGAGATGGCCGCGGGCAATTCTTCCGTTTCAGTCGAGATCACGATCGCTTCCACGTCGTCGGCCTTCGCTTCGTTGATGATGCGCATGGCGTCGGAGTGGTGCGGCGCGCGCTCCACGATGGATCCGCGCTGCTTCGTCGATTCGGCTTCCACGAGGATCTTCGCCATGGATTCGGCGGACTTGAAGGGGTATTTGCCGTTCGCGGACTCGCCCGAGAGCATCGTTGAGTCTGCGTACGTTTCCGCCGCATGGAACACGTCCGTCACTTCGGCGCGAGTCGGGATGGGGTTCTGGATCATGCTTTCCAACATGTGCGTGGCGACGATCACCGGCTTTCCGGCCTTGATGCAGCGGTCGACGATGTCGTTTTGGACGCGGGGGATTTTCTCGAAGGGCATTTCCGCTCCCAGGTCGCCGCGGGCCACCATGATGCCGTCGGACTCGCGGATGACGGCCTCGATGTCTTCCACCGACTGGCGCGTCTCCACCTTCGTGATGATCTTCATGGTGCCGCCGTGCTTCTTGATGAATTCGCGCACCTCGGGGATCTCGTCTCCGCGGCGGATGAAGGACAATGCGACGAAGTCGGCGTCTTCCTTGCATCCCATCTCGATGGCTTCCCAATCGGTCGGCATGAGGGACGGAAGGGACACGTCCGCGCCCGGAAGGTTAATGTGGCGGCGGGAACCGATCTTGCCGTTGTCACGGCTCTTTGCGTGTACAGCTCCGTCGGCACGGACCTCGATGACGTCAAAGATCGTCTCGCCGTTGTCGACGAGGATGCACTCGGCCTTCTTCACGTCCTGGCTGAATTCCTTGTAGTTCACGCGGATGACCGTTAGGTCGGGGTTCGCGATCTCCTCGAAGGAGAAGAGGACTTCCTGTCCCGGCACGACGATGATCGGCTCGGTGACTTCGCCCGTGCGGATTTCCGCGCCCTTCGTATCCAGGAGGATACCAAGCGTGAATTCGCCCTCGGCGTTCACGGCTTTCACGCGCTGCAGGACTTCCTGCTGGCTCTGCACCGTTCCGTGCGAGAAATTGAGACGAGCGACGTTCATGCCGGCCTTCGCAAGCGCGCGGATTCCTTCGGGGGAGTTGGAGGTGGGTCCGAGGGTACACACCATTTTTGTCAGTCTCATGGGACAATAAGGAAGAGCAAGCGCCTAAAACTGCGTTTGCAGGGGCATTGAATAGCGATTTCTCGCCTAAAAATCAAGGCTGCCACATTTTTCTTCGGATTGAAATAGCCTCAAAAACCCAGCAAATGCTATACTTCCCGGCGTTTCCACCCCTTCCCATGACCATGTACGTTTGCCCCATGCACCCCGAGATTCGCCAGGATCACCCGGGAACGTGCCCCAAATGCGGCGGCATGCAATTGGTTCCCGAAAACGATGCGGCGAACAGCGCCCATCATTCAGTGGAGGTGACCGAAGGATTCTTCGCTACCTACAGGCCGCTCTTCATCATCGTGGGGCTTATCCTTCTTCCTGTGATCGCGGTGTCCCTCGTCACGCCATCGCATTGGACGGACGCGATGCAGAATTTCATGGCGGGTTTCTTTTTGGTTTTCTCGGGCCTGAAGTTGCTGGATGTCCCGGGTTTCGCGGAGGGGTATTCCACGTACGATCTGCTCGCCCGCCGCGTGAAGGCGTACGGCTACGTGTATCCGTTCCTTGAATTGCTGCTCGGACTCGCGTATCTCACCCGCTTCGAACCCCTTTTCACCAACTGGTTCGCATTGGTCCTCATGTCATTCAGCGGCATCGGCGTCGTGCAAAGCGTCATGCAGAAAAGGAAATTCCAGTGCGCATGCCTTGGTACGTTCATCAAGGTCCCCCTCACGAAAGTAACCATCATCGAGGATTTCGGCATGGCCCTGATGGCCGCAGTCATGCTCTTGGATCTCATGTAAGGAGCGTGGGTTGTCCCTCAGCACTGAGGTGATCGCGGCTCGGGCGGCGGTTCGAATGCGATGCCGTTCAACGAGAACACCTTGTCGATCAGCTTGTCCGCGTGCACGAGGTGTTTTTCCTGGATGCCCAATATCGAGAGTGTGTTTTCCTTCGAATCATTGCGTCCCTTGTGCGTGCGAACCGTCGCAAGGATGGCATCGCGCGTTTCCGTCTTCATCGGCTTCACCCACGAGAGCATGCCGTAATGCTCCTCCGTCATCAGTCCCTCTATCGCCTTGCTCGGGCTTTTTGTCCCGAAGAAGCCGAGGGCCAGCGGAAGAAGGGTGTGATTATTCGTCGGGAAGTCGCCGTTTCCGTTCAGTGTCTCGATCGTTTTGCGAACCCATACGATTTCTTCCATGATCTGCGTTTTGAAATGCGCGAACGCCGTCAGCATGGACGCGTATCCCGACACGTCCACCGACGGGCGGAACGCATGCGCGTCGTAGAGGTTGGACCATTGCAGCAGGGTTGTGATTTGGAAAAGGGTATTGAGCCTGTCATTGCCGATGCTGGATTCCCCTTTGCCAAGGGAATGAAGCGCGATGTGGCGTGCCAGTTGTCCCGGATCCCGGTTCGATGCCCACTGGTGGAAATCGGCATGCCGGCTTTTCGGCACGTCCGAAATATTCACGTCGTGGTCGCTGCCTCCGCGGGAACAGGGAATATTGTGGTGTTCGTTTGATTTTGAGTGTCTGCCGGAATCGCTCCCTTTGAGGGCGTTCGACATGACCAAACAGTAGCACTCGCCCGAACGCTGCCAAGTATGATTATTTTTACATCGCCTGCGACCAGCGTGCGAAGATGCCCGTGGAGATCAGCCGTTTGTCCTTCTGCTCCAGGCACAGTTCGCCGTATTCCAGTTTTCCTTTTTTCTTCGCCGTCGCGTCTTCCAGCAGGTTCTTCAATGCGATCGCCGAGGAGTTCGTCGCGTATCCGTTGATGATCAGGAAATCCGCGTCATCCGTCAGCAGTTCCACGCAATCGCTCAAAAGATTCGGCACGTCGTCGTTGAATTTCCACGTGCGTCCGTCGGGGGAGTGTCCGAACGCCGGAGGATCCATGATGATGCCGTCGTACTTCTGGCCGCGCTTGATCTCGCGCATCACGAACTTGGACGCGTCGTCCAGTATCCAACGGATGGAATCCGCAGGGAGCTTGTTCAGTTCCTGGTTTTCCTTCGCCCAACCGATCGCCGGCTTGCTGGCGTCCACGTGCGTCACGCTGTGTCCGAGCGCCGTGAGCATCACGCTCGCCGCGCCGGTGTATCCGAACAGGTTCAGGATCTTGCGTCCCTTCTTTCCGTCCAGCTTCTTGGCCATCCACTCCCAGTTCGCCGCCTGCTCTGCGAACACTCCCGTGTGCTTGAACGGCGTGAGGCGCGCCTTGAACGAGAGCTGCGTCGACGTTCCCGGCACGTCGTACTTGATCGGCCAGGACGCGGGCATCTTCGTGATCATGTTCCAGTTGCCTTTGTCCCCGCGGGTTTCATACCGGGCGTCGCAGGCGTTCCATTCGTTGTCGTCCAGGTGCTTGTTCCAGATGATCTGGGGATCCGGTCGCGCGAGGCGGTAGGGTCCCCATTGTTCCAGGCGGTATCCGTCGCCCGTGTCGAGCAACTGGAAATCCGTGAAAGCCGAGAAATGGTCCTGGAGGAAGTTCATGGCCCTAGGATACAGGAGTTACGGCGCCAGGACATGCCAATCGCATGCATCTTGACGTATTTGGTTTATGGGAGTGTCATAGGCGCATGCTTCCACGGAACAGGATCGTCGATACCGAGGACGTATGGGGCGTCGATGAGTATGCGGATACGCTCGTCGAGTGCGTCGACGCGCGCTTTCTGGCAGGTGATATTTTCAAGGACAGCGACTTGCCCGGCGAGGCCGAGCGCCGGGAAGAGAGAAAGCAGATTGTCGATGACGCCCGGGGCGAAGTAAAAGAGAGGATCACCATCTGTCTTCTTGCGAAGGAGGTGCTGGCGGCCCGGATGTATCTCCAGCAAAGGATCAGTGACGCGCATCAGAAGTGCGACCGATGGCGCGAACAGGACGCTTTGGAAGAGCGCGATATGATGGCGTTCGAAGTGTGTTCCCAGAATCTCCAGTGCATGATGTTCGTGCACGACATCCTGAAGGACCTCGAGCGCGGAAAATACCAGCGCAAGTACTGAAGGGGATTACCCTTCCAGCATCTTCAGGAATTCCTCCTCGCCGACCGTCTTCACGCCCAGCTTCGCCGCGTCGTCGGCTTTGCTTCCGGCGTCCTCGCCCATCAGCACGTAGTCCGTTTTCTTGCTGACCGATCCGCTGACCTTTCCTCCGCGGTCCTTGATCATCTTCTTCGCGTCTTCCCGGCTCAACGTCGGCAGCGTGCCCGTAAGCACGAAGGTCAGTCCTTCGAATACCTGGGCGGCCGCGCTCTTCTGCGGTTTCAGGCATACCACGCCCGCTTTCTGGAACTTGTGCAGCAGTTCGCGGTGTTCCTTCAGGCCTATCCACTCCGTCACGCTGTGCGCCACCACCGTCCCGATCCCGTCGATGGCGGCGAGGTCTTCCTCGTTCAGTCCGCGCAGCGTTTCTTCCACCTGCGCCACCGTGAGCGCTTCCACCGTGATCGTCTTCTTCTCCGCGAAGAGCGATACTTGCAGGCTGGTGTCGGCTTCCTCGATCGTCATTTCGCTCACCGGCCACGCAGTGCGGGTGGCCAGCACTTCGGCCGTCTCGCGTCCCACGTGGCGGATGCCGAGGGCGAATAGGAAGCGGTCGAGGGGAATGCGTTTCGCCTTTTCGATCGATGCCAGGATATTCTCGGTCTTCTTCTCCTTGAAGGAGGGAAGGTTCAGCAGATCTTCGGCCTGCAAAAAGAAAATATCCGCGCTGTCCGCGATAAGCCCCTGGTCCAGGAGCAGGTCCACCGTTTCCTTGCCGAGTCCTTCGATGTTGAACGCGTAGCGAGACGTGAGGTGCTCGATGCTCTCTCTCTTCACGCCGGGGCATTCCTTGTTGGGGCAGTAATAGGCCACTTCGCCGTCCGGCCGTACCAGATGCGTGCCGCACTGGGGGCATTCCTTCGGGAACTTGTATGTCTTCGCGTCGCTCGGACGCAGGTTTTCCAGTACCTGCACCACCTCCGGGATGATGTCGCCGGCTTTGCGCACGATCACCGTGTCACCGATGCGCACGCCGAGGCGTTCGATCTCGTCCGCGTTGTGCAGCGTCGCGCGCGTCACCGTCGTTCCCGCCAGCTGCGTCGCCGTGAGGTGCGCGACCGGCGTGATGGCCCCCGTGCGTCCTACCTGCAAAATGATATCCAGGATCTGCGCCGTCTTTTCCTCCGCGGGGAATTTGTAGGCGCGCGCCCAGCGCGGCGCTTTCGCGGTCGATCCCAAATCGCGCTGGATCTTCCTGTCGTTGGCCTTCAGCACCAGACCGTCGATGTCGAACGGGAGTGACTCGCGTTTTCGTTGGATCTCCGCGTAGATTTTTTCCACCGCATCCAATCCCTTGACCACCTTGAAGCCCGGGTGCACGGGGAGGTGCGCATCCTGCATGAACGTGAGGATCGCTTCCTGCGATTCCAATCCGAATGCATCCGCGGCAGCTGCGCCGAAGGAATAGCAGAACATGCGCAGGTCGCGGCCGGCCGCCACTTGCGGGTCCAGCTGGCGCACGCTGCCCGCGGCGGCATTGCGGGGGTTGGCGAACTTCTCCTCGTTCGGGAGATCCTTGTTGATCTTATCCAGTCCCGCCTTCGTCAGGTACACCTCGCCGCCGATTTCCAGCAGGTCTGGCGCATCCTCTTTCGGCGCCGGCACGGTGAGTGACAATGGAATGCTCTCGATGGTGCGTACCGTGTGCGTCACGTCCTCGCCTTGCAAACCGTTGCCGCGCGTCACCGCGCGCATGAGGTCGTAGCGGATTTCCTTCTTGTTCGATTCCGTCTTCTGGTAAATGAGCGTGATGTTGAGTCCGTCGATCTTCAGCTCCGTCATGATGTCGATCTGTTTCTTCTCGTCGCCGAGCCCCCGTTTCATCTGGTCCATCCAGTCCGCCACTTCCTCCTTGCTGAACGCGTCCTGCAAGGATTCCTTGGGCGTGATGTGCGCGATCTTCGGCAGGCGTCCGTCCAGCGGCGCGCCCACGCGTTGGGTGGGGGAGTCGGGCGTCACCAGCTCCGGATGTTCCTTTTCCAGCTTGATCAGCTCCTGTTTCAGCGCGTCGCGCACGTCTTCGGACACGTCGCTCCTGTCATCGATAAAGTACGCCTTGTTCAGGCGCCAGATCTCGTCCCGGAGCTTCAGGATGCGCTCGGCGGCGTGTTTCTTGTCCATGCGGACATGGTACTGGCGCGCCGTTCGACTGTCATCCCGCTTCCATAAAATCCCTCCAAAAACATTCTTACGTTCCGTCAATTGCAATCCCCTCAAAATACGCAAAGATACGCCCACAACTTCCTCCCAAGCCGTTTATGGGCAAAGATCTCCACCAGGAAACCATGAAGCAGTACGCAGTCATCCTCGATGCCCTCGAGGAGCTCACGCTGCTCTATGCCGATGCGGATGAAGAAGAGGAGGAAGAGAAGGATGATTCCGATGCGTCCGAACACGACGATGTCGACCTGATGGTGGAATCCGCCACCGAGCGCGGCATGGACGAGGAGAGCGTGGAAAAGGTCTTCCGCGCCGTCGCCGCATTGGCGAAGAAGGCAAAGGAAGGCTAAAGCTGATTTTCAGGCACGAGAAATCGTAGGGGAGCTACGATTTTCCCACCTTCATCCAAGGATGAAGATATTTTTGCTACTAACTCTTCGCGCCGGAGCCGGCGGTTTCGCGACGGCTGCCGTTACGACCGGGCTCGGCCGAAGCGCTGTGACCGCGGCGACCGCGACCGAGACGGCTGAGCAACATGCCCAAGCCGCTTTCGTCGAGCATCTTGCCGAGATCGCCTTCGCCCCCGCCGAGCAATTCGCCGAGGTCGATGACGTGAACGCCTCCTCCGCCGCCAAACATTTCGGCGAACGGCGAGCTACCGCCCATGAAGCCACCGGCCGGCAGCAATTCGCCGAGGTTGAACGGCTGCATGCTGCTGATCGGTTGATCGAGGTTGGTCACGAAGCCGGTGCGGATCGACGGAAGTCGGACGGTCAGCGTGTTGCACCGACCGCAGTTGCAGGCCGGATTACGGCCGCCGATTTCCAGCATCACGACCTTGTCGTGTTCCAGGTTCGAAACAACTTCGATCCTGCCGATGTTGCTCGGCAGCGATATGACGCATTCGGCGTCGGAGATGGCGAAATTTGCTTCGAATCCCTTCGCGACCTTCGTGCGGAAGCTGTAGTGGCGATCGTTCAGACATCGGACGACGACGTCGTTTCCGGAATTCAAGACGACGAAATCGGTCTTCTGTCCTTGTCCCGGTTTCGGCAGGACGATATCCAGCAAGCCGCGTGCTTCTTCCAAACGTTGTGAAAGCATGGATGTCATTAAGTCGATCCTTCGTTTCTGGAGTAACTGTAGTAACAAAAAATGGAAAATCTGCTCCCCCACGAATCCTTTCTAGACTGTCGCTCCCCGACAATCTGTAAGAGAATGTCGTGCGGACGCAGCCCCTAGAAAGGGTATATGGGGGTCAGGAATGGTGTTTTGAATGACCTGGATGCTTATAATAATATATTTAACTATAAAGTCAAATATCTTCCTTTGGGCTTCGGAAGGCCCAGAGGATAGTCAAAATGACTTCAAAAACAAGCCAGATTCTGCTATACTGATTGGATGTCTTCCCTTCCCGATTCCGTATTCGAAAAAGCCCTGGCGGCCAAAGCATCCGACGTCCACATCGTCGCCGGTGCTCCTTTATTGTTCCGCATCGACGGCGTGCTTACGCCGCAGACGCAGACCGACGTGAGTCCGAAGGAGGTGGAAGCATTCGTGAAGGACCTCCTGGGCGCCCCCGCATTCGAGCGTTTCCAGAAAGAGAAGGAAATCGACATGGCCCACGGATTGCCCAACGGCGTCCGTCTCCGCGTGAACTGCCACTTCGAACGCGGCAACATGGCCATCGCCGCTCGCATCATTCCCACGGAAATCCCCAGTCTCGCGGATGTCGATCTCACGGACATCGCGACGCAGGTCGTGGGACTTCGCGAAGGACTCATCCTGTTCACGGGTCCCACGGGATCCGGAAAGAGCACGTCGCTCGCGGCGCTTTTGCAGAGCATCAATGACTCGCGCGCGGAGAACATCATCACCTTGGAAGACCCCATCGAGTTCCTCTTCCCGAAGGGCAAGGGCGTCATCCGCCAGCGCCAGTACATGGAAGACTTCCTGTCATTCCCCGAGGCGATGAAGCGCATCCTGCGCCAGGATCCGAACATCATCATGGTGGGTGAAATGCGCGATCCCGAAACGATCGCCGCGGCCCTCACGCTTGCCGAAACGGGTCACCTGGTTCTTGCGACGCTCCATACGCCGAATGTCATGCAGACCATCGACCGCATCGTCGATGTCTTCCCGCCGCACCAGCAGCCGCAGGTTCGTTCGCAGCTTGCGCTGTCCCTGAAGGCGATCATCGCCCAGAAGCTTCTGCCGAAGGAAGGCGGGGGACGCGTGGCTCTCCGCGAAGTGCTCATCAACACGCCGGCAGCGCAGAACATCATCCGCGATAACCGCGTGCAGGAGTTGGCATCCGTCCTCCAGACAGGCAAGGAGCTGGGCATGCGTTCCTTCGAGGCAGATCTGAAGGATCTGAAGAAGAAGGGGCTTATCAACGAAGAGACGTTGGAATTGATGATGGGTAATGTGTAAGGGGCTTCCGTTCCGAGGGGGTGTGGAACGGTAACCATGGCTTTTGGAAGCTATTTCTCACGTGCCGTATTCCGTGAGTGGAACGCGTGTTTGTTTCATAAAACCTTGTCCCGTAGAGTGAGGAGCTATGAACAGCCTCCCTTCCAGCATCGAGACGTATTTCCAAGAGGCGGGCTTCTCCGGCACGGAGATCGCCATTATTAAAAAGCTTGTGGAAGGGGATGCCATGACCCTGCGAGACCTTGCGTTCAAGACGGGAAAGAGCACGGGGGTATTGGACCAGGCCATGAAGAAACTTCTGAAAAAGAAGATAGTCGTTCGCGAGATGATTAATGGCACGCCGAAGTACGTTCTTCATTCGTTGGAATCCGTGTCGAAGTGGCTGCAGGATGACATGAAGCAGAAAAAGAATGTCCTGGAACTGCGCCACCAAAACTTCGAATCATTCATTTCTTCCATTACGTCCGGGAAAAAGCGGCCAGAGATGCAGTTCTTCCAAGGTGTCGAGGGATTGAAGAAGGCATACACGCTTCTCCTGGAAAAGGGGAATGACTTTGTACAGTACGGCCCGATTCTCTATACGGAAACGGAAGATCCTCTGCGGGAGTTCAATGTGCAGTATTTCCGCGAGCGTCGGAAGAGAAACATCTTCCTCCGTGTCATCGCGCACAACACGCCGCTTGGGCGTCGATTCCAGAACAGGGATCCGTTCGAATACAGGAAGACTGTACTTGTGAACGAGAACCTGTATCCGTTCGCCTTTGAGAAGATCGTCGTCGGAAATACGGTTGCCTGCTTCCAGCATGAAACGCAGGAGGCGTGCTTTATCGAATATAAGGAACTCGCTGAACGCGAGCGTCAGTTCTTCGAGAGGCTCTGGAACATGAAGTTGCAGCACCCCGACGAGGGGGTGGAGCCGGTAGTGGATCTCAATCCATTGCCAGTCGTTTCTGTGCCGATGGCGGTGCCGACGAAAACGAAGGTGCTTTCGCAAGTGAGGGAGTTCTTCTTGAGTCCAAGCAGTATAATTTTTTTTCTACTATGTAATTTGTTTGCAGGAATTGTAACTTTTTTTCTCTACCAACAAAATTTATCTCTAAATTTAGAGAAAATTCAGGAAAAAGTAAAAGCAATTGCTGCAACGGGCGCAGGGTACTTTGATGCTAGTGATATTAATCAAATTCAAACAACGATGGATGTTGAAAAGCAAGAATACAAAAAAATTGCTAAATCAATTAATTCAATTATTAACAGTAATGCAGATATCCAATATGCTTATATATTGAGACCAACAAAAGATCCAAAAGTATTGCAATTTATAATTGATGTCATGCCACATACTACTTTTGTAAGTAGTGCTAACCGCTCTCCTTCTTCTTTCGGAGATTTATATAAAGATAGTGTCAATGAAGGTTCTTTTGCGTTAGCATTAAATGGCGAGGTTGGCGCAGATTCCAAGCCTTATTCTGATGATTGGGGTACTTTTATTTCAGGCGCAGCACCTATAAAAAATAATAACAATGATGTTATTGCGATTGTTGGGGTCGATATTAATGCAAGTGATTTAAATAAATTAGTTAGTCAAACATTTAATGTTTTCTACTACTTTTTTGGATTCTTCCTATTATTTATTGGATTAAGGTTTATTGCCTTTAATAGATCATTTGTATAAATCGTTAGTGTGCTGATCTAGTTAAGCAAAGCCTTTTGAATTAAAATTGATATATGAGAAATTATAGTAGGTTTGAGAGGCTTACAAAAAGGTTTGGAACCATAAGTGTTGGTATCTTCGGTAAATGGGCTATTTCATGGGCATTCGATTTTCTACTCTATCCAGTTGTACTTTCAACTTATGGAATTTTAGTTGGGGGTGTAGTAATGACCTTTTTATCATTTTTACTCTGTTATGGATTAATACTTTTTTATGATGGAACAAAAAAAGATTGGTTAGGCATCGAGACACTTAAAGAAATCGAGGATTTCAAGCCAAGACCACTTCCAGAAAATGAATTTAAGAGGTCTATCATTAAAATTATCAATTATATTGGTGAGATAAGCGCATGGATAATGAAAAAAAGTGATGCAGTTTTATTGATTTTTTTATCTATAAAATTCGATCCGTTTATTACGGTTATTCACATCAGGCATGGTGCTCATCAGTTTAATGGTCTTTCAAAACGCGATTGGAAGATCTTTATTACAAGCATCATCATCGGAAATGCCTACTGGACATTGGCTGTTTATCTTGGAATTACAATTGTTCAAGCAATATGGAATTTTATTATCAAAGCAATATAAATGCTTTTTGAAACCAAACTCTGCTTGTAAAATAAACTAGTTAAGAATATACATTTATTATGGCTAATTCAATAAAAAGGTTCGGATTCCTAACGTTGCTTATTGTAGTATTGGCCGCTCCGGTGATTTCAAGTTTTTATAAATATTATTATTTAAAAGATTATAATTTTATTATTGAAGCTGAATGTGATTCAAAAAAGGAAATTTGTTTTACCAGGGATTGCTCCAATCCTGATGAATGCCCTCCTAATGGACTCTCTGAATACAAGGAGTTTTATATTAAGGCGTATGATTTTGCTAAATGTACTGATGATTACTGTACTGAGGAGTGTAAAAATGGTACAATACAATGTGAACAGATCCAGTGTGATTCGGAAGCAGGCGATGATTGTACTACTATCAACTGACTTAAATGAAAGAAGAATTAAATCTAAATGAATTGAGTCTTAATGAACTCGTTTCCGATAATGAGAAGTTTAATAGTTTTATTTACACCCCCTTTGAAGAAGCTGTCCTTGAAATAACAGAAAGATGGGCTGATAAAGAGCTAGAAAAAAAAGTATATGAATATTTAAAAGGAGATATACCCGGACCACTTCTTGAAGCTCCTCGAGCTGTTTTGTTTAGGCAATTGTGTACTCCGAATTATGAATTATCTTATTTCTTGAATAAAATAAAAGGATCAAGTTGCGATCCTGTAATATTTGAATATTTGAACGACAAATTCACAGAAAAAAATCCTATTAAATTTGCTTTGGGCCAATTAATCTTTCAAGAAGAAATAAAGGGATCAAGTAATATTATTCCTAAAGAGGTGATAGATCTTCAAAAGAATGAAGGGAGAAAAATTAATGAAATTGTGACCACGTGGGGTCAGCCATTAGTTTCTTTTCATCATGAACTTTTAGACGCGATATACCCTGGTGAAAACAATTATTTATATGATGCATCTGACTGGTTTTTTAGAGCCGGTAAATATGCTAGGGAGTACTATTTGAAGTATATTTCTTTGTTTATCCGAAACGGAATCTTATTTGAGAATTTTATTCTTTCCGGAGAAGAGTTGAATTTTACTAAAGAGATCTTTCTTCCTGCATTTTTTGATATGTGGAAAAAAACAGGAAAGAAGCCTTTAATAGTTTCTTTATTGCCCTTAGAAAGTCAAAATGAAGCGTTCTGGAGCAATTATTCATTAAAAGTGCTGGATTGTATAAAGGACTGAAAAATGATATAATGTTCAGATGGATTTAAATATCCTAAACACCTGCTTTGAAACTACAAAAGACTATCACACGATAGCCCTGTATTCACATTGTATTCCATTATTTCTCACAATTCTTGTTAGCATTTTCGTTTTAGTAAAATCGAAATTTTCCTTCTTATCGAAAATCTTTACTGCGTTTACTGGATCATTCTGTTTATGGCTAATTGGAGATGTGGTTACATGGACTTCTCCAAACTATCATCTAGTGTCATTTTTTTGGGCGCCTTTGGATTATTTGAATATTGCCTTTTATATTTTAGGAGCGTATTTCTTTGTTGTATTAGTTACAGAGAAAGATCTCTCAAAATGGGCAAAACTTGCTCTAGTTGTTGCAACGCTGCCAGCATGGTTAATAACTGTAACTAATAATTCAATCAGCGATTTTTATCAGCCAGTTTGCGAAGCTTATAACAGTGAATTGCTAACAGAACTCAAGCTTATTATTGAGTATTTGATTATTGCGTTCATTATGGTTTTTGCCTTCCTTAAAGGAAGGAAGGTAGTGGGTGCAAAGAGAGTTCAAATTATTATTGTTGCATCCGCACTAACTTTGTTCTTCGCAACATTTGCGGTTACTGAATATATTTCGAGTCAAACAGGAATCTATGAAATAAATCTTTATAGCTTGTTCGTGCTACCTGTTTTCTTGTTCATGATTATTTATGCAGTTATTAATTTGGAAATTTTCAAAATTAAGCTGATCGGATCACAGTTGCTTGCATACACACTGGTGATCATGGTGGGCTCTCAATTCTTTTTCTTAGACAATGCGACCGATAAAACATTAACCGTTCTTACATTCATTTTGTCTCTTGGATTTGGAGTTCTCTTAGTGCGAAGCGAAAGGAGGGAAGCTAAAGCTCGTGAAAAAATTGAAAAACTCGCCCATGATTTAGAATTGGCGAACTCTCAGCTTAAAGATTTAGATCGTCAGAAGGACGAACTTCTTAGTATCGTTAGTCACCAGCTTGCCACTCCGGTGTCTTCAGTGAAGTGGTATCTAGAAATGATGAAAGATGGTGACCTAGGAAAGTTGACGGATGAACAGTTGAAGCACGTTACTTCTATGCAGGAAGTTTCAGCCAATCTATCCGATCTTGTGAGCATGATTCTTGATGTATCACGCATTCAGCTTGGTAAGATGCACATCGAGAAACAAGAGCTCGATCTGAATGGCTTCTTCAAGGAGATATTGGAGATCATCGAGCCTAAAGCTTTGGAAAAGAAGGTAAGCTTAGTGAAGATGTTGCCTGCCACTTTACCTATTGCCAAACTTGATAAGCGTTATACGCATATGACAATCGAGAACCTTCTGAGTAATGCCGTGAAATACACTCCGGAGAAAGGAGAAGTTGATTTCACGGTTACTATCACTGGCAATACATTACACTGTGTCGTGAAGGATACGGGAGTAGGTATCCCGAAGGCAGACCAAGAGAAGATCTTCGGCAAACTGTTCCGTGCAAGCAACGTCCGTAACACCGTTGATGGAAACGGGTTCGGACTCTATGTCGCCAAGGGTGCCGTGGAAGCCCAGGGTGGAAAGATCTGGTTTGAAAGTGAAGAAGGGAAGGGCACCACATTCTTTGTGGAATTGCCACTTCAGTGAAAGCAAAGATAACACGTTTTCTCATCGGCTCTTTTGGCATATCCTGGTTATATGACCAACGCCGAGATCGCCTCCATCTTCGAGCGTATTGGAAAAATACTCACCTTAAAAGACGAGAATCCCTTTCGCATTCGCGCTTACGACCGCGCGGCGATGACCATTTTGTCGCTCACGGAGGATCTCGCATCCATCTATAAGGAGAAGGGGACCGATGGTCTCATGGAGATCCCGGGCATCGGGCAGGATCTCGCGTCGAAGATCGAAGAGTTGGTGAACACCGGGAAGTTGGAGTACTTGGAGAAGATGCTGAAGGAGGTGCCGCCGGGACTCTTCGACATCATGCAGATCCAAGGGATGGGTCCCAAGAAAACGCACTTCGTGTGGAAGGAATACAAGGTGGAGACCGTCGCGGACCTGAAGAAGCTCATGGAATCCGGGAAGTTGGAAGGGGTGAAGAACTGGGGCGAGAAGAGCATCCAGAACGTGTTGCTCGGTATCCAGTCCATGCAGTCCCACGGGTCGCGCATCGCATTACCCGTCGCGTTGAAGATCGCGGAGAATATCGTGATGGAGCTGAAGGCGACGAAGCTGTGCACGAACATCGAGGTTGCGGGAAGCGTGCGGCGCAGGAAAGAGAGCATCGGGGACATCGATATCTTGGTGAGCAGCAAGCATCCCGAGAAAGTGATGGATGTGTTCTGCAATTACGCGTTGGTGGAGCGGGTGCTGGGTAAAGGAGAGACAAAATCCAGCGTGCAGCTGAGCGCCGGTGTGAACGCGGACTTGCGCGTGGTGGACGAGGAAGTGTTCGGCGCGGCCCTGCACTACTTCACCGGCAGCAAGGAACACAACGTCGCGGTGCGTTCGCTGGGTATCAAGAAGGGGATGACCATCAACGAATACGGGGTGCACAAGGGAACCGCCGAGAAAAAGGGAAAGTTGCTCGCGTCGTGTACCGAGGAAGACGTATACAAGGCGGTCGGGCTCTCGTACGTTCCGCCGGTATTGCGCGAGGACCGCGGAGAAGTGCAGTTGGCGATGAAAGGGGAGTTGCCCGTACTCATCGAGGCGGCGGACCTGCGCGGGGACCTGCACATGCACAGCAACTTCAGCGACGGAAGCGCGACGATGACGGAGATGGCCAAGTCCGCGCTGGACCACGGGCACGAGTACATAGCCATCACGGACCATGCCTCCCCGATGGGCATGGTGGCCGGCATCAAGAAAGGCAACATCAAGGAATACCTGAAGCTCATCGAGAAAGCGCGCAAGGCCGTGCCGGGCATCCGCATCTTCGCGGGAACCGAAGTGGATATCTTGGATGACGGATCGCTGTACCTGGACGACAAGGTGCTGGCCCAGCTGGATTGGGTGGTCGCGTCCATCCACGGCAACTTCAAGATGTCGCGCGAGGACATGACGAACCGTCTTCTGCGCGCCATCGAGAATCCCCACGTCCGGTTGTTGGCGCATCCTACCGCGCGGAAATTGCTCAAGCGCGATCCCATCGACTTCGACGTGGACAAGGTGTTCCGCGCGGCGGCCGAGAGCGGGGTGGCCCTGGAGGTGAGTGCGTCCGTCGATCGCCTGGACTTGAACGATGTGCTCTGCAAGCGTGCGAAGGACCTGGGATGCACGCTCATCATCAACGCCGACGCGCACAATCCGGGCGAGCTCAACTACGTCTACGGCATCACCCAGGCGCAGCGGGGATGGCTGACTAAAGCCGATGTGCTGAACACCTTGCCCTTGAAAAAGTTCGAGGCATGGTTGGGGAAGGGAAGGTGAACGGTTCCCGTAGAAGGTCTAAGGGCATTTACTTGGATGCCGCCAGATGGTATACACGGCCTCCGGTTTTTTGCATCAGCGCCTTACCTAAGAATGGAGTTGCACATGGAAGAGAAACGTCTCGATACGGGGTTGATCCTTGTCACGAAACACCAAGGGAAAAAGACCGCGTTGCTCATGCAGCGCATGGAAGACGAAGGTACGAAGGATTGTTCCGTCACGTGTTTCGGTATGTGGCGTCCCGACGGCAAGACGCCGCTGGCGAAGGGGGATCCTCGGTTCCTCAACATCATCAGCAGTGCCAATGCCTTGTTCGGCCACGATGTCGGCGAAATGCTCCTGCGGAATATCCACCATGCCCAGCTCGTCGCCGAAGACGAATCGGAGACAGTCCATTTGCAGTTGTACGCCTTGGAAATGGATGTGCCGCGGGAAACGTGGCCCGAGCGCACCGTTCCCGTCACCCGGGAAACCAAGATCGCCGTTCGCCAGAACAACGAAGCCGATCTCCGGCTGGGACCCGATGCGTACTTCATGGCGATTCACGGTATGGAGGCCCTGGAAAACGCTTTCAAACTCTTCGCCGCATAGCGACGCGGCCGTTTGGAGCGGCTGAAAAGCCGGAACGCGGCAGACCCTCGCGGTCTGCCGTTTTTCCATGCGAAAGTCAGGGAAAGTTCTCTCTTAGACCCTTTACAGGAAAGGGCCACGGTGATATATCGCGCGAACGGTTTTTCATCAATCTGTTCATTTTTCATATCCGGTTACGGAAGCATCGCACGAAAGGAGTGTTCCCAGTGTCCGCCAAGTTTAAAGTCCGTTTGCTCGTCATCTGCGCTTCGTCCGGCGAGGGCGCGTTCGCGTACCTGAAGAGAAAGTCCGACGGTACCCACAGTCTCACCTACAGCGAGGATGTCGGCAGCCGATCCGAAGGGGAAGAGTGGGTCAGGCGACAGTTGCGCGAATCGTTCGGTCGCCGCGACGCCGAACGCCTCATGGAACGGAGCGAATCGTTCTTCATCATCGACGAAAATTCGATGGAGTTGAACTTCGGCGTTCTCGTTCCCCACGGCCAGATCCCGAATGCGATCGGGGCATGCAAGAAAAAGACGCCTCATTTGCTCGAAGCCGTCGCACGCGACGTAAAAATCGCGGCGCCGGGCGAAGAGTACGACGGACCCGGCCTGTACATGTCCGCGGCCGCCATCGCCGTCATTCAAAAGACGGCCGAGAAGTTTCGCCCGAAGCAAACCGAACGTCGAGTTCCCGCAACCGTATAGCTGCCTGCCCCCACCGGTCAGGCGGCCGAGAAAAACCAACCCCCGCCAGACCCATGCGTCTGGCGGATTTTTTATTTCCTCTTTTTGCCCAGGCAGCACTGTTTGTATTTTTTCCCGCTGCCGCAGGAGCAGGGATCGTTGCGTCCCGGTGCTTCCTTTGTATTTCTGATGGTTCCGGCTCCGAAACCGCTCATGACTTCCTTCACGTTCCTGCGGATTTCCTTTCCCGTCGCGTGTGCCGGGGCGACCTTTTCCAGGACGTGCTGCTTCACGCCTTCCAGGAAACCCTTGTCCGTCGCGCTCACGCCGCCGGTCGCCATATCCAGGCGCACGTCTTCCGGAAGGGTTGCCAGCAGGCTTCGCATTCCTTCCTCGGTCAGTCCGGCAATGTCCACCAAGCTGCCGGAAGGCAAGTGGAGGCGCGCCCTCTGTTCCGCATCCGCTCCATCGCCCTTGGATAGCTCTGTGAGAAGATTCTTGATGCCCTCGGCATCCAGTCCCGATATATCGATCTTGCTTCCCTCCGGAAGATCCAATTTCAGTATCTGTTGCGCCAAATCGTCTCCTAACGCATCGTGGCCCGGGGTTTCCGTCTGATTCTCCATGGAAAAATGGGAAAGTACGCGATGTTACTCCCTTCCGTTATCGCAACAAGTCTCGCACAACGTGCCGCAGACCGTGCAGTGTTTCTTCAGCCTGCGTTCTTTCAATTCGCCGCCGCAGACGTAGCACTTGGTTTCGATCGTGCAGGCCGGGTCGGTTACCGGAAGAGCTTCCACCATGTGAGCAGGAGGGAAACGCCGGTGAGGATGAAGAATGATGCGACGATGTATGCGAGCAGTTCCGGAGCCTCGATGATGGCCAGTCCGAACACGATGCAAACGATGCTCAGGAGCAAAAGCCACGACCGCGCCGCGGACGGACCTTTTTCGTACGGTTGCCTGGGATGCATGGGGAACCACATGTGCCGATCATACCACAAATCCCTCCCGTTTGTTTGATTGCGCGTTTCCCCGGAGTAGGATGAAAGCATGCAAATATTCAGGACGTACGTCGATTCCCCCATAGGACGCGTGCGCATCAGCGGCACGGAGCGCGGCATCACGCACGTGGATTTTGCGGAGGAGAAGGAAGAGTCGATGGACCATCTCCCTGTCGCGTTTCTCCAATGCGTCGCGCAGGTCCAGGAATATTTCGGGGGTTCCCGCAAGGCGTTCGACTCGCTCCCGCTGGTATTGCGCGGAACGGAGTTCCAGCTGAAGGTGTGGGAAGCGACGTCCGACGTTCGTTTCGGGGAGACGGTCCACTACGGCGATATCGCCGCGGCCATCGGGCATCCGGAAGCGGTCCGCGCTGTCGGTACGGCGTTGGGCAGGAACCCCTTATGCCTTATCGTTCCCTGCCATCGGATCCTTCCCAAAGGCGAGAACGGCGGAGGGTATGCCTGGGGCATGGAGAGGAAAGAATGGTTATTGAAGCATGAAGCGGCCAAAACGGCATAGAAACAGCCATTTTCGATTGATTTTCGGCCTTTTACACACTATAAGGGTGGCTCCCGATTTCGGGATGCTTTTTTGACCCTCTTTCGTATGGAAATCCGCAATATCGCCATCATCGCCCACGTCGACCACGGCAAGACGACCCTCGTCGATGCCCTTCTGAAACAGGGAGGCGCCTTCAACGACCACGAAGCGGTGGGGGAATTGATGATGGACTCTAACGACCAGGAGCGTGAGCGCGGCATCACCATCTACGCGAAGAACTGCAGCATCCGTTACAAGGATACGATCATCAACATCGTCGATACGCCGGGACACGCCGACTTCGGATCCGAAGTGGAGCGCATCCTGCGCACCGTCGATTGCGTGCTTCTTCTCGTGGACGCGCAGGAAGGTCCGATGCCGCAGACGAAGTTCGTCTTGAAAAAGTCGTTGCAGCTCGGCATCCGCCCCATCGTGGTTATCAACAAGATCGACAAGCCCGCCGCCCGCCCGATGAAAGTCGTCGACATGGTCTTCGATCTCTTCGGAGCGCTGGGAGCCAACAACGAACAGCTCGACTTCCCCTACGTCTTCGCCATCGCCCGCGAGGGAATCGCGAAGAAGAACCTGGAAGACGAGTCCAAGGACCTTACGCCGCTCTTCGAACTCGTCATGCAGCACGTGAAGCCGGCGGAGCAGAACCTCACGGCGCCCTTCCGAATGCAGCCAAGCTCACTCGGGTACGATAACTTCGTCGGACGCCTCGCCATCGGACGCGTGTTCGAAGGGGTCGCCCACGTCGGCGACAGCGTGTTCGTGAAGGCCGAAGGCAAGGAGACGCGCCGCGGCAAGATCACCAAGATCTTCAAGTACCAGGGAATGAAGCGCATGGAAGCCCAGGAAGCCAGCGCCGGAGACATCCTCATCCTCGCCGGAATCCCGGACATCTACGTGGGAGAAACGATCACCACCGACGAGAATGTAGAGACGCTGCCCGCCATCCGTATCGATCCGCCGACCGTCACCATGACGTTCCTGGTCAACGATTCCCCGTTCGCGGGCAAGGAAGGAAAGCTCGTCACCACCCGCCACATTCGCGAGCGCCTCTTTAAGGAAAAGGAAACGAACGTCGGATTGGAAGTGGCCGAAGTGCCCAACAGCGATTCCTACAAGGTATCCGGACGCGGCGAACTCCACCTTTCGGTTCTTCTTGAGCAGATGCGCCGCGAAGGATTCGAAATCCAGGTGTCCCGCCCGCAGGTGATCATGCGCGACGGCCCGAACGGAAAGGAAGAGCCGATCGAGCAGGCGATCATCGACGTGCCGGAATCCAACGCAGGAACCATCATCGACATGATGAACAGGCGCAAGGCTGAACTCGTCGACATGCGCACGGAGGAAGGACACACCCGCATCGAATTCAAGGTCCCGACGCGCGGACTCCTCGGTTTCCGCGGAGACTTCATCATCGAAACCCGCGGCGAGGGAATCCTGAACCACTCGTTCCTCGCATACGAACCGTACAAGGGAGACCTGCCGGGACGTTCCCGCGGCTCCATGATCTCCATGATCGCTGGCGAGGCGATGGGATTCGATCTTTGGAAGCTCGAGGAGCGCGGCAAGCTGTTCATCGTCCCGCAGACGAAGATCTACGAAGGCATGATCGTCGGCGAGAGCGCCAAGGACCAGGACATGGTCGTGAACGTCACCAAGGGAAAGAAACTCACGAACATGCGCGCATCCGGAAGCGACGAAGCCACCAAGCTCACGCCGATCAAGCCGATGTCGTTGGAAGAAGCGTTGGAATACATCGACGAGGACGAACTCGTCGAGATCACGCCGACCAGCATCCGCCTGCGCAAGAAGTTGCTCACCGAAAACGAGCGCAAGCGTGCGGGAAAGAGCGCTGCATCGGAATAAGATTATTTTGCATTAAGTAGCTGCAAGTATTTTCCTTGAAGATATTGCAGTTTTCTTGCAACCATAAGGCCATGTCCAGCTCCTACTTTTTCTCTTAACAATTTAATGATTTTTCTATCAAATTTTCTTGTATAAATCTTAGTTGTATCAGTTTTTTCTCTGAATTTCTCTGCAAAAAGAATTTCCTGTTTTTGTTTTGAGAGGTAATTTTCATTGTGAAAATAAACAAATGAATGCAGTTTTAGAAATGAATCATCTCGGCCGCATTTTTCTAAAACCTCTTTCATCTGGCGTTCGTAGTTATCGAGTTGTATTGATGGGTGTAAAACATTCATAAGTTTTTTATTTATTTTAATTCTTATCTTGTCTGAATCGATCGATTCCTCCATTTCACATGCCTGCCATTGTTTTAACTCACAAAGCACCAAATGCTCATCTCCATTTATATCGGTTCCAGCTATTGCAACATCAATTCTTCTGGGGTTTTCATTATTCGATGGAATCAAATATTCCAAAAATATAAATTGATTGAAAAATTCTGCTCTCTCAAGAAGATTCGCTATTGAAATTAATGACCGATTCCATGATTCAACTTCTGCTTCTGGTGGCTCGTGATGAAATGTTCGAATATATTCTTCGACTAAACTATCACTGAGAAATGTTCCATTTTTTGCATCTTGGATGAACTGCCAAACAGGTTTTGCATAAAGCCAATTGCCATTTATCTTTTCTTGGTTTTCTACAACAACACGAATCCCTTCTCTAACATCAATTGTATTTGTATTAGGGGTCTCTTTCTGACTTTTCGTCTCGAAGTTTTGTGGCGATTCGTTGACACGGTTTGTTTCCGTGGATTCTTATGATCTCATTATCATATTTAAAAAGCAAATAACTCACTTAATCCACTCCTAGAAGTGGTTACAACTACAATAAAACAATATAATCACTGCCGATGTTCCACTCGCTGTCATCGGACGAAACGCTCATCCGTCTCGGGAGTTTCCGCGAGGGGTTGGACGACGCGTCCATTGAGTTGAAACGGAGGGAGCACGGATGGAACGAACTGCCGCATAAGAAGAAGAGTTTGATCTTCCTGTTCCTGCGCCAGTTCCAGGATATTTTGGTGTATATCCTCATCGTCGCGCTGTTCCTCTCCATCGCGCTGCGCGTGTTGGAGGGCTCGGGGTCCTGGGAAGAGAACGTCGACATCGGGGCGATCCTCGCCATTCTCATCCTGAATGCCGTCCTCGGTTTCGTGCAGGAGTACCGCGCAGGGAAGGCGCTGGAGAGTTTGCAGGATCTCACGTCCCCCCATGCACGCGTGCGCAGGGCCGGCCGCGAGATGCTCATCACGTCGCGCGAGCTTGTTCCCGGGGACATCGTCATCGTCGAAGCGGGCGACCGTATTTCCGCCGACGGACGCATTTTGGAGTTGTCTCATGCCGAGGCGGACGAGTCGAGCCTGACCGGCGAGAGTTTGCCGGCAGGGAAAACGAGCGATGCCGTACCGCGCGAGGCCGGGATCAGCGACCAGAAGAACATGCTCTTCGCGGGAACGCTCGTCACGCGCGGGTCCGCCGAGTACGTCGTCACGTCCATCGGAAAAGATACGCAGATTGGCACCATCGCCACGCTTGTCACGCAATCCGAAACCCCGCCGACGCCGCTGGAAAACCGCATGAAGCATTTCAGCGCGCTCATCGGGGCGGTCGTCGTCCCGCTCAGCGCCGCGCTCGCGGTATTGCAATGGAATCGCGGCGAACCGGCGTTGTCCGTCGTGCTGCTCGGCGTCAGTCTCGCGGTATCCGCCGTGCCCGAAGGTTTGCCCGCAGTCGTGACCGCGTGCCTTGCCATGGGCGTGAAGCGCATGGCCGCGAAGAACGCGCTCGTCATGCGGCTCGATGCGCTCGAAACGCTGGGTAGCGTCAACATCATCTGTTCCGATAAGACGGGGACGATTACCGAAAACAAGATGAAGGTGACGGAAATATGGGTGGCGGAAGGGGAAAGCGAAAAGTTGCTCGTGCAGATCGCCATTTCCTGCAATCGCGCGTCGCTGCCGAACCTGGGCGATCCCACGGAGATCGGACTGCTCCATTACGCCAAGGGCAAGGGCATCGAGCGCCTGGATATCGACGAGGAAACCGTGCCGTTCTCATCCGAGCTGAAGTACATGCAGACCCGCCACGGTCCCAGGTTGTTCATGAAAGGCGCGCCCGAGAAGATCGTCGCGCTTTGCGACCATTGCGACCAAGCCGAGGTGCTTGCCCAGACCATGCGTATGGCAGGCAACGGACTCCGCGTGCTCGCCATGGCCATGGAGGAGAAGGGCGAACTCCGTCTGATCGGGCTTATGGGTATGCAGGATCCCCCGCGCAAGGAAGTGATGCGGGCCATGAGGGACGCCGCGTCCGCCGGCATCCGCACCGTGATGATCACGGGCGACAACGTGGATACCGCTTCCGCGATCGCCAGGAAGGTCGGCATCAAGGGGCACGCGCTCGACGGCGCCGCGCTGGACCGCATGACGCCTGAGCAGCTGAAGGATGCCGTGCAGTACGTGTCCATTTACGCGCGCGTGTCGCCGCAGCACAAGATCGATATCCTCAAGGCGTTGCAATCGCACGGCAACGTGGTGGCAATGACGGGGGACGGCGTGAACGACGCGCCCGCTTTGAAAGCCGCGCACGTCGGCATCGCGATGGGACGCGACGGAACGCAGGTGGCGCGCGAGGCGGCGAGCCTTGTCCTCACCGACGACAATTACGCCACGATCGTCATGGCGATCCGCGAAGGACGGCGTATCTACGACAACATCCGCAAGTTCATCCTGTACCTCGTACGCGCGAACCTGGGGCAGATGGCGCTCATCACGCTTACGGTCATCATGGGCCTGCCGCTGCCGCTGCTGCCCGTCCACTTGCTCTGGATCAACCTCATGACCGACGGCCTGCCGGCACTCGCCCTGGGTATGGAAAACGAGGAACCTGGCATCATGCAGCGCCAGCCGCGCAGGCAGAGGGAAAGCCTCTTCGCGGGGGAGTGGCCGCGTCTGCTCCTCGGTGCCATCCTCGCATGCGGACTCACGTTCCTTGTGTATCTGAAGGCCAGCACGGTGTGGTTCGGCGAGGAAAACCTGCCCAAGGTCCGCGCCATCGTGTTCACGTTCTCGATTCTTTTCGAAATCCTCCTCGCCTTTACCAGCCGCAGTTCGCGCCCGCTGTGGACCATCGGGTTCTTCTCGAACAAGTGGCTGCTCGGGGCCGTCCTGATCCCCCTGCTCCTGCAGGTCGGCATCCTGCTCTCGCCCCCGACGTACGTCCTCTTCGACATATCCCCGATCACCATCCGCGATTGGGCCGTGATCCTCGGCGTCGCCGTAGCGGGATTCATGGCGCTTGAGTGCTTCAAACTGGCGGCGCACCAGAGGCGCCGCGCAGCCTGAGCGAATTTATTTCGTGATTATTCGTCGCCGTCTTCGTCCACGACGAGCAGCTCTTCGTCATCTCCTTCTTCGTCATCCGTTTCATCAAGATCATCTGCCTCTTCGTCGTCATCCAAAACGGCGTCGTCCGTCACCGGAGTCGCGTCATCGTCTTCGTCATCCATGAGGTATGCAGCCATACGGGAAAGGGGGTAATGGGGGAAAGTGAGTGAATAGACGTACCGAAAAGCCGCCTCTTACGCGGCCCGGGCTTCTCTCGCGAGTTTCTGCTCGCGCCGTTGCAAGCAAAGTTTGCTGCAAACGGCCGGCTTCGACGGGGCGCATCGCACGCATCGGACGGATTCCTGGTTGCAGCATTCGCAGGACGCGCGCACGTCGCCGGGATCGCCGCAGAAGATGCAGAGTCCGTAGTGTGTCGAGGGCTTCAGCGTCTGGTCCACAGCGACGCGATGGTCGAAGACGAAGCATTCGCCTTCGAAGTGCGTCTGGGGGAACGCTTCCAGGTACGAGAGGATGCCGCCCTGCAATTGATAGACATGTTCGTAGCCCTGCTCCTGCATCTCCATCAGCGCCTTCTCGCAGCGGATTCCGCCGGTGCAGTACATCAGGATTTTCTTGTCCTTGGGAAGGTTCGCGTTTTTCACCGCGTCGGGGAACTCCTGGAAGGTCCTCGTCTTCGGGTCGAACGCGTTCTTGAATTTCCCGATCGCCGTTTCGTAGGTGTTGCGCGCGTCGATGATCACCACGTCTTCCGTTTCGATCGTTTTCTTGAATTCCTCTGGTGTCAGGTGCCTGTTCATCTCCGACGACGGATGCATCGAGGGTTTTCCAATGGCGACGATCTCTTCGCGGATCGCGACCTTCCATCTGCGGAACGGCTTGTTCTCCGCTTCGCT
Organism: uncultured Candidatus Peribacteria bacterium; assembly: GCA_964624905.1. GTDB lineage: Bacteria > Patescibacteriota > Gracilibacteria > Peribacterales > Peribacteraceae > CAZRVH01. The sequence goes on along the minus strand of CAZUYK010000003.1, from coordinate 37,532 downwards.
GCTTTTTACCGTCAGCGGTCCCGTCGTACGTTCCACGATGGACAGGAACGCCCCGACGTTTTCCCTGCTTCCCGCGATCGTCGCGTTCACCCCTTCTTCGGCTACCAGGAAGAGGCCGCAGATTTCCAGGCGCTCGCCTTCCTTCTTCCACGCGTCGCGCAGCGACTCCACATCCGCTTTCGGGATGGGGAGGAATTTGTAGAAGGTGACGATGTGCCAGGGGGCTTGCATGGGCGGTAGTGTACGCAAAATCAGGCGTTCAATACAAGAAAAAGCCCCTTGTTCAGGGGCCTTTCCAAAGCCTGAGAATCGGCTGTTTGCTTAGCGGACCGCGCCCTCCATCGGCATCACCGGGTACTGCAGCAGCAGCTTGTCCATCAGCTCTTTCGCCAACGGAACCGTGACGCTCTGCTGGTAGTAGTACGAACCTTCCGGCACGCTCTTCACCGGGAAGATGAGGGCGGGGACGACGAGTTCGTCCGCCTTGCCGTCTTCGTAGCTGTACACCTTCGTGAATCCGAGGGTCGGTGCACCGAGCGTGACGTCCACCGTCTGGGGGATCGTGTTCGGGGGCATGCCGCCGCCGTACATGTTTCCCGACCTGTCGAGGAAGTCGATGATCGCGCCCGACGTGGTGACTGCTTCGTAGGTGGAGCGAGTGTAGTTCTGGCTCAGGATGCCGTACGCGTCGGAAACTTTCTTCTGGCGGACGTGGACGCCGATGGAGATGCCGGCCTTCGTGCCGCCCTGTTCATACACGGGCTTTCCGTCGATGAGCTGCGGGTAGATGACGCGCGCGCTCTCGGGGAACCAGTACATCGCCCTATCCGTGGCGCTCATGGCGGCTAGGCTCGTGCGCCAGGAGTTATCCACTTCGCCGGGTCCGAATTGCGTGAGGTCGATGCCGTGCGCCTTCACGAAGTCGTCGGCGATGCCGATGAGGACGTCATCGGCGGGGATGTCGGATTCCTTAATGCGGTACTGCTGGAAGCAGGCTTCCGTGGTGCACTTGGATTCCGGATGATCCCATGTCTCCCAGTTCTGGTTGATGGATACGGATCCTTCGCGGAAGCTGATGTACATCATGTAGCCGTTCTTGCCGTCCTGGTAGAGAGAGACGGAATCGGTCTTGAGCGAGCCGAAGCTGCCAAGGTCGATCGATCCGAGGTTGAACGTCTTCAGGAGGGCCTGGGCGTCCGCGGACGTGATGACTTTGTTGCGGCGCAGGACCTGGACCTGGGTCTCGGTCAGCGCGGGGATCTCGCCGTCGATCTTGAATTTGAAGACCTGGGGGCGGTAGATCATGCTATCAGGAGCGACCATCTTGGAATCGGTCGCGGCAGAGCCTTCCGTTGCCATCATGGCTGGAGCAGGATTGCCTCCTCCTCCGCCACCTTGGCCGCGGGCGCCGAGAGCGGAGACGGCGGAGAAATCGCCGAACGCGTTGGCACCCGTGTCGGATACGGAGTAGGAGAAGAGCGGGGTGCCGGACGGCGTACCTCCGTTATTGCCGGAAGGAAGGCCGTAGTACACCACGGGGCCGGTGATGAGGACGCCGAGCAGGAGGCCTGCGAGGGCGACGGAATATTGCTTGTTCATAAGGAAGGAAAAGAAGGAGGTAAGGGGGGATTCGGATGGCTCGGCGCGCGTATGCATCCGGATTTCGGCATGCAGGCGGCGTTTGAAGTCTTCCGTCGGCTCTGCTGCCGGCTTGTTCTCGACGAGAAGCTGCAGGAGAGGAAGGAGTTCCTTCTCCCGGTCTTTCAACGACGGATCGGCCGCGAGCAGTTCTTTCAGGATGGATTGGATCTCATTCATAGGAGTGTCGGGAGGAAAAGGGTGAGAATGAGCAGTGCGGACGGTGAGAGTACGGTGCGTAGATCGTCGAGAGTCCGGGAGACGGTCATCTTGCAACTTGCCTCCGACTTTCCCGTGATGCGAGCGATCTCCGCGTAGGGCAGGTTATCCCAGAGTCGGAGAAGGAGTATGTCGCGTTTCTGCTTGTCGACGCCCTGCAGGGCTTCGTGGATTTCGCGTGCGGCGATGGACTGTTCGGTGGAGAGGAACGGGTTGTCTTCCGAAGGAAGGTCCCAGACGGTCTCGATGTCCCTGTGGTCGCGGTTGGTACGGAAGTGGTCGTGCACCGTATTGCGCGCGATCCTGTAGAGCCAGGTCGAGAACGCCCCTTTGTTCCGGTCGTATGAGCCGATATGTTCCAAGGCCTTCAGGAACGTTTGGCTCGTGAGGTCTTCGGCGACCGGCCGGTCCATCGTGCGGTAGAAAATGAACGCGTAGATACCTTTCAGATAGCGAACGTAGAGTTCCTCAAAATCAACCAGACGGCCGTTCTGGCAGGATTCTATGAGTGCTTCTTCAGTTTGCTGCATCACGGGAAAGGGAAGGAAAGACGGCAGTCTCTGTGAGCTGCATAAGGTTATACGAGGCGGGAGTCAAAAAGTAACAAGCGAATATCAAGGTTCCATCTTCCATTCCCCGCCGTTCGCGTCCGTCGCCCAGCAGTATCCGTTGCTGCAGCCCGAGTCCGTGGTGTCCACCCAGATATCCGTGGGGTAATGGATCCGCGTGATGCCCTTCCCATCGCTTTCCACCTCCAACGCAAAGCAATCCCCCGAGGCAATCGCGCACGCGTTCATCGTTTCCACGCCGGTGAAGCCCGAAGGGTTTTCCAGCGTCGCGTCCAAGATGCTCGCGGTGTTCGAGGAGCATGCCGCCAGTAGGAGGCAGGCGTAGCCGATGGCGAATGTGCGTTTCATGGGACAAATCATAATCTCTTCAGGACGTAATCGCAATTTTTCCAGCAATGGCGCGAAGTTTGAGCTACCATGGGCGCATGTTCGCATCCGTTATCGAATGGCTTAAAGGCATTGCCGAGATTGTCCCTCTTCCCGTGTTCGTCATGGTCGGGGGAGTGGTGGAAGAGATCATTGCACCCATCCCGTCGCCTCTCGTTTCCACGCTTTCCGGCAGCATCACTGCCACGCAGCAGCTCGGTATCCCGTACCTGCTTTTCATTTGCCTCCTTGCAACGTTTACGAAGACCCTCAGTGCGTACATCTTCTACTTCATCGGCGACAAGCTGGAAGATCTCGCGGTGCCGCGCTTCGGAAAGTACATCGGAGTGTCGCATGCGGAGCTGGAATACTTCGGCAAGAAATTCACGGGCACGCGCAAGGACGATTTCATCCTTGCGTTCATCCGGGCCATCCCGGTCATGCCGTCCACGCCGGTGTCCTTGCTGTGCGGAATCCTGAAAATCAACCTGTTCACATTCTTTATCGCCACGTTCGTCGGCTTCTACATCAGAAACCTATGCTTCATGCTCATCGGCTACACGGGCCTGAACGCTGCGGAGTCGCTGATGTCGGGGCTTGATTCCGCCGAGAAGGTGCTGCAGATCGTGATTGTCGCGGGAGTCGTCGCACTCCTCGGCTGGCACTACTGGAAGCGTAAAAAAAGCATGTAAAAAACCCCGGCGTTCCGGGGTTTTTCGTACGTCGGGAATCCGTGTTAATTCGACGAAGCGCTGCTCGTGGAGGCCGATGACGTGCTCGAGGAAGAGGAGGACGACGAGGATGAATGCTTGGATCGGCGGATACGCTTCGTCTCGTCCCTCAGGTCGTCCAACTGCTGCTTCAACGTGCGGCGGCTGACCTTGATGTCCTTGCGGAACTGCTTCACTTCCTTTTTCTTGTCGCGCAGGATCATGCGGATTTCCTCGCGCTTGGCCTTGAGCAGTGCCTCCGTTTCATTGTCGTCGCTGTCGGCGAATGCGGCCATCGGTGCCAGCAGCGATGCGGCGAGTGCCAGGGAAATGATTTTGTTCTTCATGGGAAAATGGGAAAAGGATGGAGACATAAGAGTAATCCCTCCTTTACATGCAGGCAATCAACGACCAAACGTATAGGCGTATCCCGCAATCCCTTTTTTCGCGAACGTCACTACGACGTCGTGTTCGCCGTACTCTCCTTTGTAGAGTTCGTAGAGATCGTGATGGTCGATCGTCAGCGTCTTCGTTTTCTCCCCGTCCACGAACACGTCCGCGTTTACGGACGTTCCTTCCGTTTCCGGTCCCAGCACCAGGTTCACTTCTCCGGCCAGGGCGCGGATTCCAACGGAGCCCTTGTCGCTGCGCAAAACCTGGCGTTCGTCGTCGACCAACTGCCACGTTCCGCCCAGGTAGTACGAATCCGTTTCCATCTTCTCGGGCAGGACGTAATCCGTCTGCACGGCGGTCGGTCCGCCCTTCCTGTTGCCGAAACTCTGCCAGCTTCGGGAGTGCAGGTACGTTTCGGGCGTGACGGGTCCGGTATCGGAGGGAATAGAATCGATAGAAGAAATAGACGACAGAGAAGATGGCATCTCCACGCCGATTTCCTTCAGCAGTGCCGCGATCGCGGCATCGGTTTCGTCGTATCCTCCTTCGCCGAAGTGCACGTAGCGTACGTTTCCTTCCGTATCGATGAGATATTTTGCCGGCCAGTACCGGTTGCGAAACGCATTCCACGTTCCGAAGTCATTGTCCTGCACGACGGGATACGTCAGGCCGTACTTCTTGATCGCCGCGGCGACGTTCGCATCGTTTTTCTCGAAGACGAACTCCGGCGTATGCACGCCGACCAAGACGAAGGGGGAATCTTTATATTTCTCCCAGTACCCTTGGATGTGCGGCAACGTGCGAATGCAATTGATGCAGCTATACGTCCAGAAATCGATCAGCACTACCTTGCCGCGCAGATCCTCCAGCTTCAGCGGTTCGGTATTGTGCCACGTTCCCGGGTTCACGAACGAGAAGGGCGCCCGTCCCAGGATCGGCAGCGCGCCGTCCCGCGGAGATTCCTCGTTCGTCGGGGCGCCGCCGAAGAAGGATTCCTCCAACCTGTTCGCGAACGCGCCGTAGCCGGTGTTGCCGGCAATCCACGTCTGCAAGTCGGTGAAGAAGTTCAATTGGAATCCGATCGCGGAGAGGATCAGCAGCACGCCCGATATCTTCTTTACAGTCTCGCTGTACTTGCTCAGGACGCGGACCGAATGCACAGCCGCCTGTCCGCCGTATCCGATGAGCAGCAACGGGATCGCGGAGCCCAACGCGTAGACGCCGAGAAGGAAGAGTGCGGTGATGCCCGGCTGTTCGCGCACGAGCGCGAGCGCGAAACCGAGGGCGGGACCGGCGCAGGGCACCCATACCAGTCCGAGCGTGAGTCCCATGAGGAACGGGCTCAGGAACGCGTGTGATCCCAATTTTGTCCGGGTCGTTTGCTGGATGTCCGCTCCAAGCTGTTGGATCCTCGATGCGACCGTGCCGCCGATTTCCGTCGCGACGCATCCCAGGATCGCGGCGCATGCCACTGCGGTCCATCCCTTACCCAGGAAGAACAGGCTTCCGATGACCGCACCCGCGAAACGCGGTGCGCGTTTTTCAAAGAAGAACCCGAATCCGAAGAGCAGCAGGACGTAATAGGTCGCGATGCGCAGGTAATCGGCAAGTTCCGCGAACTGGTTCAGGAACACCTGCAGGACGAAGGTGAAACCGACGAAGCTCACGGTCATTCCCGCGACGATCGCGAGCGGACGGATCTTGTCGCGGTCCGCGATGCTGACCCCGAGCACGATGGGGATGAGCGGGAGGATGCACGGGAGCAGGATGGTCAGGACACCCGCGAGGAACAAGGTGGCAATGAGGGAAGCCATAGGTATCAGGAGGAACAACCGTTCAAGAAAATAAGAACGGTTTTTCCGTCCGTCTTATAAGGCGTCCCTGCTTCCGCATTGTCCGGGATGCGAGGGGTGAACGGCAGGATTTGGTAAACCGAAACCGCGCCAACGCGCAGGAGGTCGCGCAGGACGTTATTGCGTTGGGTGTCTATGGCGGGATCGATAGAATGGCTGATGCCCCAGCGGGTGCGTGTATCGTAGCTCACGGTCGCGACGAAGAGCCGGCCGTAGTTCGTATCGTAGTCCGTTTCCCACATCCTTAGGTGGAGATGCGGGCGTAGCTCGTTTTCGCTAAGGACGCGGGCGAATCCGAAAGTATGGGGTGCGGAGTTATAAAACGCAGGGGCGAACGGCGCCGATGCATACGCTTCCCCCAACATCACGGAACGGAGAAGTCGGAATGTGGCAGAGACGGAAATATCGTCCGAGCGGACCCATCCTGCCCGCTTCAGGTTTGCCAGAACGCATTTCCTGGATCCCAGGAACAGCACGTTCAACGGCTGTCGCTCTGCTCCCGCCAGCGTCTGCGTCGTGCGCGGAAGGACGCCGTCCTTGAACAGGTTTTGCATTTCGGCAACGCTGATGCGTTCGGGAGGCGGAGGGCTTTGCTGCAGGAGCGGGGAGGGGACCAGGAAGAAAAGGCACACGACCACCACTATCTGGAAGATAGCCGTTCGCTGCAGCACCTTCATGGGAAGCACTGGTATATTTTCTTGTTCCCTGCCGAGCAGCCACTCGGTAATGCTGATGACGATGGCGACGCAGAGGAGCCCCACAAGGTCGCCGGCGACGACGTCGCTGAGGTAATGAAGGCCCAGGTACATGCGGCTCAGGTCGATGAGGAAGATCGCGATGACCGACGTGAACACCGCGCCCACTTTCAGCGTCCAGGAGTGCGACGTGCGCACCACCATGTACGCGATGTAACCGGTGAACGCGGCCGCCGTGGCGGCGTGCATGCTGGGGAACGAGAAGGAATCCTCGCTTATCGCGCGGAGCAGTTCCTCCGGCCGCAGGCGTTGGAACAGGATTTTGCCGCCCTGGGTGAGGAGTTCGCTGAGGAACAGCGTCAGCCACAAACCGAACGCGAAGATGGCGTGCCTCTTCTGCCATAGGAGAAGGGTGAGAAAGAACATGACCGCGATGATCACTCCGGTCTGGGCGAAAAGCGTGATGAAATAGAAGAAGTTCGCAACAAGAGGATGGCGGAAATCGAAGAGCAGGTGGGCGATGCGCTCGTCCAGCGCCGAGAAGGAAGAGGGGAAGGTGATTTCGCGCACGAAATCGGTAAGGAGACCAAGTCCATAGATACTGACGATTGCCAGCAGGGTAAAAGGAAGTCCGAAGAAACTTTGCCGTGAGAAACGGGCCGCAATAAAAGAAACTGATGTTTCGTGTTTTACAAGGAATTTCTTCACATTGGGTTGGCGTCCTATGATTTCCGTCACGGATTCAAAGAGGGAGTGCAGAAGACGCACGGATTCCTTTCCTTTTTTCAATACCCATTCCCATGTCCATGCGAAGAGCGCGATGACCGCGATAACCAGTACAATCGCGATGCCGAAGCGCGAGAGCCACAGTAGCGCGATGTCCCAAAGTCCCCCGAACAAGAATCCCACTGCGATATGCGCCGCGCTCCACGCGAAGATGCTCACGATGTTCACCAGTTGGAACGGCAAAACCGGCATTTCTGCCAATCCCGCGACCATCGGGATCAAGTGTCTCAGCGGGCCGAGGAAGTGTCCCAGGAAGATGCTCTTGCCGCCGTGGCGCTTGAAGAACGATTGCCCCTTTTCCAGATGCTTCCAGAGCGAAGGATATTTCCGGAGGATTTTCTTGCCGTGCCTTCCCAGCAAATAACTGATGGTGTTTCCGGTGAGCGCCGCTGCGACGACCACGTAAAACAGGGTGCGAAGATCGTAGACCCCTTGCGCGGCCATGCCGCCCGAAATGACGACGATAATGGATCCCGGGACGAAAAACCCGAGGAATGCGATCGATTCGCCGAGGACCGCGATGAATACGAGCCAGTACCCGAGGGACGCGATCGTTTGGAAATCCGGAAGATAGGAGAGAAGCGCGTCCATTGGTACGGATTGTACTCCGAGGTAACTCCTATTTCATACGATTGATCTGTTTTTCGCCAGGAATTCTCAGGCCGTCATCCACTTGTTGTCCTTTCTCACGTACGTCGTTTCCGCGATGGTGCGGAATGTGCCATCGTCGAACGATCTCACGATCACCTGTACCGTCGACTTCTTCACCTTGATGACGTTGTAGGCGTTGGGTTCGTTGCGCCTGCGTTCAGATATCGCCGTGCCTGCCTGCGCGAGGATCATCGAACACTTGGTGGTGGGGCGCAGATCGCGGATGTCGCCGTGGTACGTTTTGTGCTTGTGGCCCGAAAGAAGCAGATCGACGCCGCTTTCGTCCAGGGCGTTGAGCGCCATGTTCGACCGGATGACGAATTTTTGCATGCGCTTCGCGTGCGGGGTGATGAGCGGATGATGCGTGACGACGATGGTGAAGATCGATTTTTCAATCGTCGAAATGCTCTCGGTCAGGATGCCGATTTGTTTTTTGGAAATGCGCCCGTTCTTGATCGCGAGGGACTTCGCGGTGTTGATTCCCACCACAGCGATCTTCCCGTCGTTGAACAGGGGGCCGACGTCGGGGGAAATATGCTTCTTATACTGGCGTAGGGGGCTGATGAATCTCCTGAGGACGTTGTACAGGGGGATATCATGGTTGCCCGGTACGATGAACAAAGGGAAGGGGATGCGTTTCAAATAGGATGCGGCCGCCTTGAACTGCACTTTGCTCGCGCGTTGCGTCAGGTCCCCGCTCACGATCACAAGCGACGGTTGGAACGATTGCAGATCCTTCAGCAACGCTTCAGCGATCTCCGGATCCTCGCGGCCGAAGTGCAGATCGGAAATGTGGGCAATGGAACGCATAAAAAGGCTTTATTGGCGAAAGTGAGCCTATCCACATCAAGCCTATTCTGATTGCCCGCCGAACACAAGACAAGTAAAATGGATCGGTCCCAACCCTATGACCATCAGTATCGTCATTCCCGCTTATAACGAGGAACAATTCATCGGGGCCTGCCTCGAAAGTGTCCTTCGGCATAAGACGGACGACGTCATCGAAATCATAGTGGTGAATAATGCCTCCCAGGATAAAACCGCGGAGGTCGCCGCGTCGTATCCCGGCGTGAAGGTCGTGCACGAACATCGCAAGGGAACGGGTTTCGCCCGTCACCGCGGATTCGAGGAAGCCAAGGGGCATCTCATCGCCTACATCGACGCCGACAGCCGCATCCACGACGAATGGATTCCCATGATCAAGGATGAATTCGCCAAGGACCCGGAGATCGTGTCGCTCAGCGGGCCGTTCAAATACTACGATCTCCCGAAGGTCCAGAGCGCGATGGTCTACGCATGGTGGATGGCCGGTGCCCTGCCTGCCTACTGGCACAAGAAATTCGCCGCGCTCGGCGCGAACCACGTGGTGAAGCGCGACGCATTGGTGCAGATCGGGGGATTCGACACGAGCATCCCGTTCTACGGCGACGATACGAACATCGCGCGACGCCTGCACAAGGTGGGCAAGGTGAAATGGAACACTCGCTTCTTCAACTATTCGTCCGCACGCAGGCTCAAGGCGGAAGGATTCGTCCGCGCTGGCACGAAGTACGCCATCAATTACTTCACGCAGGCGTATTTCGAGAAAACCGTGACGAAGGAGTATGCTGACCACCGTCGGTAATCCCCATGCTTTCCCGCAAACACCTCATCGGGTCGTTCGTCAGTATCGCCATTTTCGCCGTGGCGGCATGGGTCCTGTTCGACATGGTGCGTACCTACGATATGAACGAGGTGTGGGCGTCGTTCCAAAGCATCGCGCCTCGCCGCGTCTTGTATGCCGCTCTTTCCACGGCGGGCATCTACGCGATCATGGGCACGTACGACATGCTTGCCGTGTTGTATTTCAAGCATGATGTCAGTTTCCCCCGGGTCTTCTTCGCATCCCTCATCGCCAGCATTTTCAGCTACGCCGTCGGCCTCGCGCTCGTCACCGGAGGGGCGGTGCGCTACCGCATCTATTCCGACGCAGGGTTGAATACGGGGGAAATCGCGAAGATCATCGCATTCGGTTTCACGACGTTCACCCTCTGCCTCTTCCTCATCTCGGGAGTGACGATGCTGATCGCGCCCGATACGTTGGCGCACCTCATCTTCTTGCCCGTGCCTACGATCCAACTGATCGGTGTGTTGCTTCTGATCCCGGTAGTGGCGTACCTGGCCACGTCGTTGCTGCATGCCGGACAGGATGTCCGCGTGTTCGGAAGGGAGGTGCACGTCCCTTCGTTCAAGATTTCCTTTTCCCAAATCCTCCTGTCCGGCGGGGAAGTGATCCTGACGGGGTCGGTCCTGTATTTCCTCCTGCCGCCTTCCGATGCATTGTCCCTGCCCGCGTTCCTGGGTTTGTACATCATCATGCAGGTGGTGACGTTCGCCGCGCAGATCCCCGGAGGCATCGGCGTGTTCGACGCGATGGTCCTCCTGTTACTCGGCAACTTCTACGCTCCCGAAACGGTGTTCGCTGCGGTGCTGGCGTTCCGCATCCTGTTCTACGTCATTCCGCTCGCCGCGTCCTCGTTGGCGCTGCTGGTCTACGAATCGCACTGGAGGCGCAGGAGAACGTCTGCTTCTCAGTGAGAATGGACATGGTGGTGTCCGCGTCCGTCATCGGGCGTGTCTTTGGTCAGCAATAAGGAAGCCATCCAGGTCGAGACGGGAACCGCGATGAGCAGCGTCATGCTTCCCACCAGCGTGCGTACGATTTCCTCCGCCAGGAATTCGCCGTTCAACGTCACCCAGACGGGAAAGGCTTGGTTCGATTGCGAATGCAAGAGCAGCAAAAGGGGGAGTGATGTGCCGATGTAGGCGAGTGCGAGCGTATTGATGAGGGATGCGATATGTTCCTTGCCCACCGACAGGCCTGCGGCGCGGAGTTTGGATTTCGTCAGCGAGGGGTTCGCCTTGCGGATTTCGTCCACGGCGGCGGTCTGGGCCGTCGTGATGTCGTCGAGCACGCCGAGACATCCGATGATGATGCCTCCCAGTAACAGTCCTTTCAGGTCAATTCCTTGCAGTTGGCCGGATTGCAGGAACATCGCTTCCTCCGTTCCCATTCCGAATAATTTCGCGACAGTCACGAAAATGACGGACAGTGCCAGGCTCGCCGTCAACGTGATGAGCGTCGATGCCAATGCCACGGATGTTCTCCTGCGGAAACCGTGGGCGAGGTACAGGGACGTGCACGCGATGGCGACGGATCCCAGGAAGCAGGCGAGGAGGGGGTCGCCTCCCGCGATGATGCGCGGCATGACGAAGAAGACGAGGATGCCGATACTCACGAGGAGACCGGCGATCGAACTGAGTCCCGTCTTGCCGCCCAACGCGACGACAGCGACCGCGAAGATCGCGAGCAGCCACAGGATGCCGGTGAGGCGGTATTTTTCCTTCACGAAATATTCCACGGATCCGTCGGATTTCGTCAGCCGTTCCGCCACAACCGTTTCACCAATCGATAGCTTCGGTGCATGCTCGCCCTGCACGTCGTACTCCAGTACGAACGTTTCGCCGTTTTCCAACCGGAAGCGCACCGTTTGCACCGTGCGCGGGAAAGAGGGATCCTCGTCCGTTTGTTCGGATACGATTGCATCGACCGTCGCTTTGAAAAAATCATCACTCGTAGGGTCCTCCACCTGGGCTTGCGCCGTCGGCAGGAAAGCGAGCGTGAGTAAGGATGCAAGAAACAGGCGTGCGTGTGTCATGCGTACAGGCTAGCGCCCGGCGATACGCGAGACAATCGATCGCTTCAGAATCCCGTGACGGCGGCGTAGGCGTAGATTGCCAGCGTCGTCAGCATCAGGGCGATTGTTCCCATCCAGAGAAAGGGGAACATGATTTGTTCTTCCTTCGGAGCGAGCAAATGGGGCCAGTGGAGTGCGCGTGAAGTTCTCATACGCCATAGAAGACGCATGAAAACGCCAGGACTTACAGGCTTTCTTCCCTGAATCAATCCTTACTTTCCGTGCGCCGGCATCGTAATCATCGGGGACATGCTGTGGTCCGGGATGTTCGGCAGCTTGCACTTGCCGTGCCTGCGGATGATGTACGTGATGAACCCGATGTTGAAAGAGATGCCGATCAGCCAGCCCATTGCGTGCTGCAAAGGAATAGCCATGGATCCGAAGAGTTCGTTTCCGGCCGCCTCGGGCGTGAGGCCGCGCATCACCGCGAACAGAAGGCTCACGGTCATGGCGCTGTAATAATTCAACGGGAAACTTCCGACCCATTTCTGGAACCACCAAATCGAGTTTTTCTCATAACGGCACCAACCGTACGCCGGGTTCAAAACGAACCAGAGGAAATCCCAAATGACGTTGAACGCGAAGTAGCCGGACAACGCCGTCAGCTCCGCGTACAGAGACCATCCCGTCAGGATGATCGGGAAATGGAAAAGCAACAGGAGGACGCAGGTGAGGTACACGTGGTATCCGGTGAGTTCCGTCAGGTTGAAGTAACGGTGGATCCATGCCGGTGCGTAGCGCCACGTCGGCAATTTCTCTGCCCATCCGTTCGCTCCCTCGATCTGGATCTCAAAGAGCGCCGTCACGACGGACAGCACGAAAATAAAGAGGAATGTCGGGACGAAGTGGAGAGGGTCTGTTATGTACATGTGTTTGTGTGGGTCCCTTTCATTATAGCATAAGTTGGTCTGTATTTCACGTCTGTTTGGCATTTTAAAGAGGGGATATGGCCTGTTTCAGCCCTGCTCCTTCAAACGGGCAATTCAGCGAATTCATGTTTTTTGTCATTTATAAAATGGCTTCAATTAGGGCTCTTTAATCTAAATGAAAAAAGTTGCGTTTGGAGGGAAATCGCCCTATCATACGGAGCCATGCAATCTGTCTCCATCCTCGACGCGTTCCGGGCCACCGGCCTGAAAGATACGGCGCCCCGCCGGCTCGTCGCCGAAGCCTTGTGCGGTATCGACGCACCTGCGTCCGCCAAGGATTTGCACGAATGGATCGCGCGCGAACGCTCGCGCTCCGTCGGGATCGTCACCGTGTATCGCATCCTGGATTTGTTGGAAAAGATCGGCGCCGTGCATCGTCATTCCAACGATGGTCTGTATTCCGTATGCCACATCCCCTCCGTGCACGGGCATCATGTCCTGCTCCACTGCGACGCGTGCGGAAAAGTCGAAGAGAAGCACGATCATTCCCTTTGCGAACAAGAAGATGCTGTCGCGCGTTCCGCCGGGTTCCGTCCCGACCGGCACGTGAGCGAGATCCTCGGTACCTGCCATTCCTGTCAATAACTTCTCCCTTCTTTTATGGTTTCCCTCTACATCTTCGGAAGCGTCCTGCTTGTCAGCGCGATTTCCCTGCTGGGCATCTCCTTGTTTCTCCTGAAGGACAAATGGATACACGAGGTGCTGACATTCCTTATCAGCTTCGCCGCGGGCGCGCTTATGGGCGACGTGTTCATCCATATTCTTCCGGAAATGGCCGAGGGCTCGCCGGAATTCTTCCCGACCGCTTCCCTCTTCGTTATCGGGGGTATCATGCTCTCGTTCATCCTGGAGAAGTTCATTCACTGGAGGCACTGCCACGGTGAGGACTACGCCATGCATCCCGTCGGCACCATGAGCCTCGTCGGCGACGCCGCCCACAATTTCATCGACGGTCTTATCATCGCCAGCAGCTATCTGGTGGACATCAATGCGGGCATCGCGACGACCGTCGCCGTGATCTTGCACGAAATCCCCCAGGAATTCGGGGATATCGGCGTGCTCCTCTACAGCGGATACAGCAAGATGCGCGCCTTGATGCTCAATCTTTTGACTGCGTTGGCGTCGGTCGTCGGCGCGGCCATCGTCGTAGGACTCCAGGGTAACGTGCCGGACTTGGAGCGCTACCTGTTCCCCTTCGTCGCCGGAAATTTCCTGTACATCGCCGTGGGAGATCTTCTGCCCGAGTTGCACAAGCATACGAAGCCGCTCCATTCCTTCTTCCAGGTCGTGGCGCTCATCGCCGGTATCGGGTTGATGTTCGTCCTGACGTTCCTTGAGTAAAACTGATCGATATACTGGATTCATTCCTTTCCACGATGTATTCTGTTCTTCCTATGCGTTTCTCCTCCCTCTTCTCCGGTTTTGCCCTCGCTGGCCTTCTCGTCGCTTGTGCGCCGTCCGAATCCAAAGGCGTCCAGCTCTACTACTACAGCCTCAGGGATCTGAATAACGCCACGTACGACCAGCCGGTCATCGTCGCACGCACCATCTCCTACCGCGAGAACATGCTGTACGAAGCCGCCGTTCGCGAGCTCCTGAAAGGTCCGTCCAAGGACGAGGCCCGCCGCCTGAACGCCCGCATGTCGGAAGACCTCCGCGCGCTTGCAGATGACCTGATCGACGTGAAGGTGGAAGGTGAAACGGCGACGGTGAACTTCAAGCAGTCCGCGTTGGAAATCCTGAACTCCGCAGCCGCGCGCCAGATGATGGCGAAGCAGCCAATCGAAAAGACATTGCTGCAGTTCCCGGAAATCAAGAAGGTGCAGTACGCGATCGATGGAAAGGTCTTCGATGAATGGGACGCGTAAGCCTCACTTCTTCCGGATCACCGTCCAGGACAGCAGCGCGTTTAGTAGGAAGACGCTGGCGGCCATCATGGGGATCGTGATGTATCCGAAGTGAAAGAACGGCGTGCGTGCGCACGAGACGCCCGTTTCGTCGCAGGGCATCGCGGGATCAGCAGGGTTCAGCACGAGATTGAGCTGTTCTGCGTAGTGGTCCCCGGCGATCACAAGTCCGATAAGCGAGAGCGCTAGGACGGAATACGAGACGGTCCGGTCTTTCCTTACAAGCGCGACCAGGAGGATCACCGCTTGCGGATACATGAAGATGCGCTGGTACCAGCATTTCACGCACGGCGTCCAGCCTGCGATTTCCGAAAAATAGAGGCTGCCGACCGTCGCGAGCAGCGCGCCGGCGAACATGATCGCGAGGGCGTTTTCCTTCATCCATGCGAGGTACGAGGAAAGGGGCTTTGCGAGCAGGGAGATCGCAAGCAGGAGGGTGGCGACCTGCGTGCCGACCGTGAGGACGGAGTAACCGGTGACGAGGGACGAGGTGAAGTCCATGGAGCGTAGGGGAAATACTCAGGGCAAAACCTTAGCAAGGTTGGAATCATCCGTCATCATGATGCGCGGAAGACGGAAGAAATCATCCTTTTCCGTGGCATTGCGCGGATCCATGATGGTGCCCGTCACGTAGCCCGCGGCCTTCGCGCGGTCGCGGACGGTCTGGTTGTGCGCGGTACCGGGATACGCCACGTGAAGCACCGGCTTCCCCAGCAAGTCTTCCAGGACTTTCTTGCTCTCGGCGAGATCCCGTTCCACTTCCGCCGCCGGAAGGGCGGTGAGGACGCGGTGGGCGATGGTGTGCGATTCGATGTCCATGCCGCGCTTCTGCATATCCAGGATCTGTTCGGCGCTCAGGAAGCCCTTCACGCCGATGCGGTTGGAAACCATATAGAACACGGCCATGTGCCCGTACTTCTCGATGATCGGCAAGGCCGCGTCGTACTGGGTCGGCTGGTTATCGTCGAAGGTGATGACAACGGGCTTTGCGGGGCCGTCGGTTTCGCCCTTCATGATTTGGACGTAGGTCGTGAGGTCGATCGTCGTGTATCCGTTGTCTTGCAGGTGCTTCATTTGCTTGTCGAAATTCTCCGGGGACACGGACATTTTCCATGTCCACGTGCTCTTATCCATTCCCTTGGTTGGCCGTACATGGTGGTACACAAGGATCGGAATCGACTTGTTGGTCGGCGGCGTTGCCGCACGCGAAGTGCTGCTGACCGAGACCGTTCCCCCGCGATCCGCCGCGCGCTTCTGGAACAGCGATCCGACCGTCCGCACGCTGCTCTTGCTGAAGGCGCTGGAAGAAGATGCGGAAGAAGCGGAGGCTGTTTTCGCAGGAGCCATCCGTCCTTCGGCTTGGCAGGCGCCAAGAACGAGGCATGCAATGAATACGGTAGAGAAGATGAGGGGGGAGCGACGCATGGAAACAGCATAGGGAAGCTATCGGCTTAATTCCCTATGCAATATTCTTTTTCTGGTCCGTATTTTATGAATACAAAATTTGTTCAAATTGTAAGCGTAATTTTGCCATAAACGCCCGCGTTTTCTGTCTACAAGTACAGAGCATTTACTTCTTTCCCATCTATCCTATGGCAACCATCATCGAACGCGATGTACATCACAGGAGCGACTCGGACGCTTCATCAGCGATGAATACGGTGATAGCCGTTCTGGCGGTCGTCCTCATCCTTGGCTTCGCGCTCTACGCGTTGCAGGTGTTCCCGTTCGCGGCGAATAACACGGGTTCGGATATCAACGTGGATCTGCCGAACGTCACGACGCCGGCCCCCACGGACGCGCAGTAAGCACTGGAAAGAATGTGTAGAAGGCCGTTCCTGCATCCGCGGGAGCGGCCTTCTTTCGTGCCAGGACCATAAGGCTTCCTTAACTTCCCCTTAACTCCGCCTTAAGCGCCGCTTCGTATGCTGCTCGCGTGATCGATCATCTTTATTTCTTTTCTACCCATATTCTATGAAATCTTTTACCAAGGGATTCGCCGCTGGAGCGACCGCCCTCGCCGTCGGAGTACCGCTGATGGCCCAGATGGCACTTGCCGCTTCCGCAGACCAGGTCGCGTCCGAAGCGGCGGATGCCGAAAATCGTCCCTCGCCTTCCCAGCCCTGCACCGAGGCGATGGCGCATCTTGCTTCCGCCCACGTCGACGTATTCGATGAGATGAGCAAGGCGAGGAAGGAAAAAATGATCGCGCATCGCGATGCGCTTGTCGCCGCAGCCGCCATCACCGATGACGCGCAGCGTGCCCAGGCGCTGAAAGACGCGCATGAGGAGATGAGGGCATCCAAGGAGAAGGAGGTTCCTGCCGCGGTCCAAACCGCCATGGATGAAGTGAGGGCGGCATGCGGAGACATGATGAAGTTCAAGGGACGGCATGGCGGCCCCATGGGCGGACACGGAGGTCCGTTCATGATGAAAATGAAGCGAGGCGAGTTCGGTATGCAGCATGATGAGGAAGGAACTTCGGCTCAGTAAGGAAAATTTCTTTAAGAAAAGGCCCCACCCCTGGGGCCTTTTCGCCGGTCTATGCGTTAGCCGACTCTTTTAAATGCTGGAGAAGGAAGAGGATGAGGAGCTCATGCTGCTGCTCGTGCTAGACATGCTGCTCATCGAGGAGGAGAACGATGAGGGGCTCATCGAACTCATCGAAGATGAGCTGTTGCGGGAGCTTGTCGAAGACCTGCTCGAGATGCTGCTGCGTGAGCTGCTACTGGAGGAGCGGGGAATGTCGGAGCATCCGTTGTCGTATTCCTGATCCTGCCATGCGCGATAGAGCATCATGGCGATCTCCGCACGGTTGATGGCTTGCAGCGGGCGTGCCTTTCCCGTGCCGGAATCACCGCGGATGATGCAGTGGTCAGCCGCCGCTTCCATGTATTGCGTGTACCACTGTCCGGAGGAGACATCGCTGGCTCTCGGGGCTTCGCCGGTGCGCGGCAAGGCGAAGGCACGGACGATAAGAGCGGCCATTTCCGCGCGCAGGATGGTGTCTCCCGGGCGGCCGGTGCATGGATGCCTGCCGTAACAGTTGCTGTCGCCGCGGACGTAGCCGCGGTTACCGGCGTCTTCAAAGTACATGTAGTACCAGGTTCCCGGACGGACGTCGTCGAAGCTCGGTGTGTTCGGCGGCGAGGTCATCAGGATTCCTCCCATCACTTCCACGATGAGCTTGGCGTTCTCCGCGCGGTTGGCATTGGCGCCAGGGCGGAAGAATCGCGTGTCGTCGATCGCTCCGATATCCAGAAGCCAGCGCAATGCGTCTTCGTAGAATGCATTGGATGGAACGTCATCAAAGGGAAGCGGTTCATCTCCTCCGAATCCTCCCCCCGGTACGTTGCTTCTGCTTGAGCTGGACGCCGAGCTGATCCTACCGCGTCCGCCACCACCACCACCACCTCCACCGCCACCACCACCACCTCCTCCTCCGCTATTCACTATGCTCGAAGAGCTGGACGAAGATACGCTGTCGCATGCATCACCGATGCCATCAGTATCCGTGTCGGTTTGCGACGGATTGTACGCGAGAGGACAGTTATCGACGTTATCATTCAAACCGTCGCCATCCCTGTCGGCAGGTTCGAAGTCATACCCTGTTCTTCCCGTGGATGCGAAGTCGATGGTGAATGCATCTGCGTAATAAATATCATCGGACGTTATCTCGCCTCCGCCGCCTGCATCGATACGTACGCCGCCCCTGCCGTTACTTGAATTCACGATCTTGGCGCCGCTGTGCGTTGCGATGTATTCGGCAAGCGTCTGCGTCGGGGGTCCCGAGACGCGCGTGTCTCCGTTGTCTTCATATCCCGGATACCATTGTCCTTCGAATGCATTCCAAGTTTGCCAGGTATCCCTCAGGACGGTTCCGCTCTGGTAACACGGTTCGAAGAACAACGTGTTGTCGCCGTTTTCATCGGGATCCATGTCGCCGCTGTTATCGATCGTCAGGATGAGATACGGTGCCTGGCAGGTGTTGTTGTTCGATGAGCCGGATGCCGTCGGAACGTATGTGGAATAGGTCAGTTCCGTCAGGTCGGAGAGCATTTTCCCGGCATACGCTCCGTTGCGCAATTCCAGGTAGTCACCGTCGGACCCCGTGGTGAATTTTACGCTGCCCGTTCCCAAAGGAGGAACGGCGGGTCCGCGGCCGAACGATCCCGTTCCCGTCGCGCCCGTACCTGATGTATTGAATGCCCAGCCCTGGAGATTCTGCGGCTGAACGATAAGAAGCGTGCCCGAGAAGCTGGAAGAAGAGGAGCTGCTGGAAGAAGAAATGCTGGATGATACGGATGATCCGCTGCCCGAAGACACGGAGCTTCCCGATCCCGACGAGACGCTGCTGGAGCTGCTGCTCGCGTCGCTGCATCCGGTCGCGAGATCCGCGATTTCCGCGCCCGACAATTCGCGTCCGTAGATCTGAATGTCATCCAGGCTTCCCTGGTAGTAACCAGTATTCACGTCGTGTCTGCTTCCGATTTCCAAAGCGTTGGTCACGGTGTTGATGGGCGTGAGGAATGATCCGGACTTCGTCAGGACTCCGTCGAGGTAATAGGCCCAGTCGGTTCCGCCGTCGTACGTGAACCCGATGTGGTGCCAGCCTGCCGCGGGAATCTGGCTTCCGGACAACGTGATGTTGTTACCCGCGTTGATGCCGTCCGTGAACAGATAGGTGTCCGCGCCGGACGTTCCCATCTGCAGGATGAATTTCTGGTTTGCGTCGTTGCCGTTTCCGATGGACACGAGCGTGGCCTGTTCCGTCACGGCGGATTGGTTCATCCACAGCGAGATGGAACGCGCGGCGGATCCGGACGGAAGTCCTGTGACGTCGGACACGAGCGCATAATCATCCGTGCCATCAAAGGAGAGCGCGGACGGATTGGGCGCGATGCTGGGGGTGCCGGTGGTCCACGTCGGGGAGTTCAAAAGCGCGCCCGAATGGCTGTTGCCGGAATCGTCGGCGATCGTGGATCCCGATCCTTCGTCCAACCTCCAATATGCTTCGAGGTTGATGGGGGAGACGACGGTGCAGGGGCCGATGGCCGATGCGTGCGGCGAGGATACGCCGAATGCGATGCTGCCCAGCAGCACCGATGTAAGGAAGGCGGACCCGACGGCGGCGACACCCGCTGTCGTTCCTCGGGGAATGAGTTTGCGCAAAGTGCGTACGGGCATAAAAGAGGAGGGAAGAAGGCGAAGCGAGCGAGTAAGTCCGCTCGTAAGCCTATTGAGACGGGGGCATTTCTGTTTTCTTACTGATTAAATAATGCAAATTGCGATTTTGGATTATTTTAAGACGTTGCTTGCCTTGTCGTTGCTTACCTCGGCGCAAGCGGTTGCTTGCCATTGTCTGCCGCAAAAGGCACCTCAAAGTCCCGGCTAAGGCATATTCCGCATGATGGTTGTTGCGCGAATGTTCATTGTTACCTTTCGCGTTCTTCATCGTATGACTTTATGTATGACAACCCACCACCTCCCCACCCACCGGTCCCATCCTCTCCTTCTTGCCTCGACTCTGCTCGTGGCCGTCGGTTGTATCTTGCTGACGTCGTGCTCGACCACGTCCGCCCACAAAGCCGATGAGATCGCCCAGGCCCCCCGCCACGCGACCCTGTCCGGCATGTCCGTGTGCCTGCCCCACCGCGATGCATCCGGCCCCCAGACCATGGAATGCGCGCTCGGCTTGAAAGCCCCTGACGGCACGCACTTCGCGTTGGATCTCAGCGTCCTGCAAACGGAAGCATTCTGGGATTTTCCCACGAACGAAGAAGTCGTCGTGGAAGGAACGCTGGTCCCGCTCGACGACATCGACGGGCACACCTGGAACGTGTACGACATCGCGGGCCAGCTGCGGGTGACGTCCGTCCGCCACGAAGCATGAAGAACATATCTTCCAAGCGACGGCCGGTCGAACGCGTCCGCGCGCGCCTCGTGGAAAAATACGCACGTGCCTTTGCGCGATCGGGGTATTGGATGGAACGGGATTTCTTCGATTCCCGACCGCCGCGACGCGGAGTGGAAGTGCGATTCCAAGGACATTCCTGAATCCGAGATCTTCGCTTGAAATACACGGGATAGATGTCTTGGTATGCGAAAGAATTCGTATACTCAGTACCATGTCTTACACAGGAAAAGCAGCTTCGTTCCTCGTTCTCTTTATCGTTGCGTCGACGGTTGTCTCCAAAGCCAACCTGCTCGGGGCGGTCAAAATCGATTACACGACTCCGGCAGATAACGTGCGGGCATATAAATTGATGAACATCCCGCCAAACTCGACGGGCTCCTGCAAGAGCCGCTTCGGCGAGGGGGCGCATGCTGGCAAACTCGATTGCGAGTGCAAGGGCGGCTTCATGTGGAACGAAACGAAAACGCAATGCGTATCCGACGGAACTCCCACCGAAATTTCTTACTTTGAGCGTATCACGATGAGAATGTTCCGTAACTTCGGAATACAATCATCCAAGTCGTCTTCTTCCTTCCAATCGTCAGCCGCTGTTTCTTCCGCCCCGTCGTCCCTTGCATCAAGCAAGCCCGCGGGATGCTTCGTGAAGGGGACGGTAACCGCTACCGGAGAGCGGTATTACTACCATCCGGGATGTCTTACGTACGACAGCATCGTCATCGATTTGTCCCGAAACGAAAAGAGATTCTGCTCCGAGGAGTTGGCGGAAAAAGCGGGCTGGAAGAAGTCGCCCATGTGTATATAAAAATCGAAAGCAGATCGCCGCGCCGTCTTCTGCGCGGTGCGGATTTTTTTCGGCGTGTCCATTTCAAATCATGAAAATATTTCCACCGTGCATCATTCCCGCTCTTTCGGTAGCGGTTTTTTGGGGGTGACGTGTCATAACATGGATCGTTTACCGTCCTCTGATCAACATGCGACTTCTGTTCATCCAACAGTGGCGAGTCATGTACGCGCAGATCAGTGAGCGATCCCTGGGAAGATTGGAACAGTTGCGTTCTTTCGCGAACGCCGACGTGCGAAAGACGTTCGCCGACGTATCCGCGAGCATGCGCCCGTCCGGTCTCGCCCCCGTCGCGGCATATCCGATGATGGCGGCTAGTTACGTGTTGTCGGCGGCATTCCTGGCTTTTTTCATCAGCCTTCCCGATGTTCGAGATCCTTCGGTATGGAATCCTCCCCATAGCATCGCGGTGCAGGATAGGAACGGAAAGGACATGTACGTCGCTTACGGGGAGGAGGACCGCGTATGGGTGCCCATGGAGGAAATCCCGATGCACGTGCGCAACGCGTTCATCGCCATCGAGGACCAGCGTTATTGGGAGCGCGGATGCGTGGATCCGCGCGCGATGGGTCGCGCGTTGCTGGCGAACGTTTCGTCCTACAAGTCCCAGGGGGCGTCTACCATCACCCAGCAACTCGTGCGCACCGCGTTGCTCAATCGCGAGAAGAAATTCTCGCGCAAGGCGAAAGAGATCCTCCTCGCGTGCCAGCTGGAGCAGATCATGTCCAAGGAAGATATCCTCCTTCATTACCTCAACTGGATCCCGTTCGGCAGCGGTGTCGCTGGCGTGCAACAGGCGAGTAAGCATTTCTTCGGCAAGGACGTGAAGAACCTTTCTGTCGCGGAGGCGGCGGTATTGGCGTCCCTTCCGCAGAGGCCGTCGTACTTCAGTCCGTACGGGGACCACCGGTACACGCAGGTCACCCAGATCGGGCGCGCGATGATCGCATCCGGCGCCACGTTGGAAAATTACCGCGGGCTCGAAAAACAAATAGTCATCGGCCTGACGGGAACGTCGGCGGTACTGCCGGGACACAGCGGTGCGCTGGTTCTTGGCGGACGCGCCAACCAAGTGCTTACGGCCATGCGCGAGCAGGGCTACATCGATAACGCGACCAAAAGAAAGGCGGACAACAACGTGTTTTCCCTGCGTTTCCGCCCGAACATCCGCAAGATCGACGCGCCGCATTACGTGCTGGGCATGATCGACAAGCTGGAGGAAGAGTTGGAGGAAAAGGCCGTCAGCAAGCAGCTTACCGTCCGCACGACGATCGATATCGAGCTGCAACGCATGGCGGAGCAGTTGGTGAACACCCACGCGCAGCGAATCGCGGCGAAGTACGGCGCGAAGGGCGTGGCAATGGTGCTCGCGGATTCCGAAACGCGCGAGATCCTGGCGTACGTGGGGAACGCGAATTACTTTGGCGGCGGAAGCGGTGCGATGATCGACATGGCCGTGATGCCCAGGCAGCCCGGTTCCAGTTTCAAGCCCATCGTGTATGCGACGACCATGGCATATGCCGGGTGGAAGCCGTACACGCCCGTCCTGGATACGCCGCTGGAGATCGGGGGCATCCGTCCGCGCAATTACGCCGGTGATTTCCAGGGGGTATTGACGGTGATGAACGCGCTCAACAGATCCCGCAACATCCCAGCCATACGCGCGTTTACGGAAGTGGGGGAGGAGAAGATCCTGGAGCTTGCCGCCGACATAGGGGCCCCGACGCCCTACATGCATAAGTCCGCGCTGCGCCAGGCCGGAAACGACTTCTACTACAGCTGGCCGCTCGCGATCGGCGCGGCAGAAGTGCCGCTCGTCGAAATGGTCCAGGCGTACGGCACCTTCGCGAATAGCGGCGTCTACAAGCCGCTGACGGGTATCAAATCCGTGACGGATATCGACGGCAACGATTACCTGAAACGCGATACGAAAGGGGAGCAGGTGATACCCGCGGCCATCGCGGACACGATGACCTCCATGCTCAGTGAATCGCGCAGCAGGCCGGCGGGATTCTGGCGCAGCATCACCGATGTTCCCGGCATTGACGAAGCGGTGAAGACGGGAACTAGCAACGTCTGCATGGAGCGCGACGCCAGCAAGACGTGCACGAAGATGCTCCCGCGCGACGTGTGGGCCATGGGGTACACGCCGAAGTTCATCGTAGGGGTATGGATGGGAAACGTCGATGGGACGCCGCTCGCCGCGAACGCCGACGGACTCAATGCGGCGGTCCCGCTATGGAAGGACATGCTCATGGCCGCGCATGCCAGCGCGTTGGGAAAGGGATCGGCCGTCGCGTTCTCCGGAACGCGCGCCCCGTATTACACGCAACATCCCAACGCCAATCCCGATCGCAAAATCGCCACGCCGAATCCCGCCGTCATCGGCAGGGCACGCAAGACCATCCTCTCCCGGCGGTACTGATCCTCACTTCACGTACAGGTAGATTTCCCCTTCTTGCCGGGTCACGGGGATATCCGGCATGCGGAATAGGTACGATACGACCCTGGTTCCGGGTTTCAGGCGCGGCCAGATTTCTTCCTGGAAACGGCCCATGGTTTTCGTGAGCAAGAAACAGAAGAGTACGTCCGGCTGCCCAAAATCCAGCGTCCAAAAATTGCCGTACCGTATGAATACATTTTTTGTTCTAATAGAGAGTATTTTGGCTAACAGATAGGTTGGATAGGATATTTCAAAACCCGTCGAAACCGCTCCTTTTCTCGCCGCGGCCCTCACGATCCGGCCGTCGCCGCATCCCAGGTCCCATACCGTCTCCCCCGGACTGATTTCCGCCAGGCGGATCATGGTCTCCACGTCCGCATGCTTCGTGGGAATGAACGGCGGGGACTTGTGCCGTATCACCCGGATGAATTGCAGGCACAGGAGCACGGTGCAGATCATCGTGAGCAAAAGCACAGGCGCGTTCTGGGGGAAATAGGACGTGAGTGCCAGGATGATGAGCAAGAGAATCGCTTCCAGCATGCGTGAAGCATACACTTCTTCGATGGGAACGTATGAAGCGCAACCCGGCTTTCCTCTTCCATGATTTGCATTCAGGCGTATCGTTGATGCCTCCCCTTCGTACCATGTGCTTTTCACCGACAGCAAGTTTCGCAGCCGCCGCCTTCCTGGGTACGGCGGGCGTTGCGTCCGTCCGCCAGGCGAAGGTCCGCCGCGACATTCCCTTCGCATCCATTCCGTTCCTGTTTGGCGCGCAGCAGCTTACCGAGGGCGTGGTCTGGCTCACATTCGCATTCCCGGCAGTACAGTCCGTAGCCACGTTCGCATACCTTCTGTTTTCGCACGTTCTGTGGCCTATCTTCATCCCGCTCGCCGTGTGGCGTATGGAAGCGGTGCAGTGGCGCAGGATCATCCTCGTTCCGTTCGTACTCACGGGCGTGGTCGTCGGTTTCTATTTCTTGTATTACCTGCTCACGGATTCCGTTGTGCCTGCGATCGTCAATAACTGCATTGCGTACCAAGGAAAATATTTCCACCAAACATTCGTGCTCTCCCCGTATTCGGTCGCGACCTGCGCGAGTTGCTTGGTTTCCAGCAGGCGCTTCGTCAATATGTTCGGCGTCTTTACGTTCCTGGCCGCGATCGTGTCGTACCGTTTCTTCCAGGCGAACTTCGTGTCGGTGTGGTGCTTCTTCTCTGCCGTCCTGAGCGTCCTGATCTACTGGTATTTCCGGTCTCAGCGAAAAAAGTGAACCAAGCGCTCGGTTTTTCTCTTACAGGTGATAGAATTATTGCATGCAAAAAATCATCCCACATCTTTGGTTCGACAAAGAGGCGAAGGAAGCGGCTGAATTTTACGTGAAGGCGTTCGGCAACGGATCGAGGATTAAAAGCGCCAAGGTCCTGAAGGACACGCCTTCGGGTGATTGCGACATCATGTCTTTCGAGCTTTGCGGATTCTCCATCATGTCGATCAGCGCGGGGCCCGCTTTCAAATTGAACCCGGCCATTTCCTTCATGGTGAATTTCGATCCGTCGCAGGATCCCCAGGCCCGCGAGCATCTCGATGCATTGTGGTCCGCGTTGTCCGACGGGGGCGAAGCGCTCATGCCGCTGGACACATACCCGTTCAGCGAACGGTACGGATGGATCAAAGATAAGTTCGGCCTCACATGGCAGCTCATACTGACCAATCCGGCAGGGGAGCCCCGTCCGTTCATCATTCCCTCCATGCTCTTCGTCAACGAGTCGTACGGTAAGGCCGAGGCCGCGTTGGATTTCTACCTGTCCGTTTTCAAGGATGCGCGCAAGGGAAGCGTGACCAGGTATCCCGCGGGCATGGAGCCGAACAAGGAAGGGACCCTGATGTTCGGTGATTTTCAGCTGGAGAACCAGTGGTTCGCGGCCATGGACGGAGGCGGAAAACACGACTTCGCGTTCAACGAAGCCTTTTCGTTCCTGGTGAAGTGCGAGGACCAGGCGGAGATCGACTACTACTGGGAAAAGCTCTCGGCCGTGCCCGAGGCCGAACAGTGCGGATGGTTGAAGGACAAGTTCGGCGTCAGTTGGCAGATAACGCCCGTGGCCATGGACGAGATGATGAACAGCGGGGATCAGGCGAAAATCGATCGCGTCACCAAGGAATTTTTGCAAATGAAGAAGTTCGACCTTGCGAAATTGCTGGAGGCGGCGGAGGGAAAGTAAGGATGCGAAGCGGATGCATTTGAAGTACCATCGTCTCGTATGGCTCATTACGCATGCAAAGGCAACTGCGGGGATTCCCTTTCGGAGATGGGAATCTGCGAAACACAGGGATGTTCGGCCCAGTGGGAAATGATGGAAGAGTGTACATGCACGGACGGACGACATGGAAAGCCTGCCGCGGAGGAGGAGATCTCCGGGGATATTCCGAAGGATAGCAACGGGACCGCGCTACATGACGGAGATACGGTGGCACTCATCAAGGATTTGAAGCTGAAAGGATCATCCGTCGTATTGAAGGTCGGTACCAAGGCATCCAATATCAGGTTGACGGACAATGTCGACGAGATCGATTGCAAAATAGGGGGGACCGCGATCGTGCTGCGCTGCGAATTTGTGAAAAAATTGGCGTAAGGATGATGGGTTTACAAATTGGCTCGACGTGGTTCAGGCTGTTCGAACGAGCCGTGACTTCATTTTAATTTTCCAAGGGCAATACGGAATCCGCCCTTTCCGTTTAATAAAACCCTGGATCCCCGGGTAATTTTACTGATGCTGACGCCCAAATTTTCCGCGATTACCCTTTGGGGAACACCCTTATGAAGTAGCTGGATGATCTGCCAACGTTCGATCAGCGATTCCAATTCCTGCGGCGTGAGCAGGTCCTGCAGCAACGCGTCCCATTCGGTGGGCGATTTCTTTGATGACAAGAGTTCCAAGAGCTCTTTATAAGCTTTGTTGATGGCCATGAGGACATTATAGCAAATACATTTGACTTCGTCATCCTCAAATGTAATGATGTACTGGTGCAACAGTACAAAGCAAACACCGGGAATTCATGGTGGCGGCAGCCCGAGCAACCGCCGTACGGCTGGCGATGAGTCATGCGTGAAAACGCGTCTCGACCCCTGCCGAACGGTAGGGGTTTTTATTATTCATTTCTTTTCACCTATGCAATCTTCTTCCAATGTCTTTCCTACGCACAATTCTGTCCATCGCGCGATCCGCTTGCATGACGAGCCTATGATCGGCGATATTCGCCCCGCTCGGTCGCAGGATGCCGTTCATGTCGAAAAAATCGCGCGTGATATCGCTCGCCAGAACATGTCGACGAAGCATCTTGTCCTGACCACAGGATTCGGACTGAATGCATCCTCTCGGATTCCTCTTCGCCTGCCAGCACTTTTGCTTCCCGGCCTTCGGATTATGGAACGCTTAACTGCCCTAGGTCTTCCTACGCCTGAATACCGCGTCTATCAAGCGACCGATTTTATCGCCCAGACAAACGGTTATCCGGTCGATAAGGCTCGGGAATGCGCCTCGAAAATGGAATCATATCTTCGGCGATATGTGAAAACCTTCCATGGACGCATCGCCGGGCATGTTCATTTTTATTTCACCCAAGCCTATACGGAGGAAACGCGGGAACATCTTGGATCCATCATCGATGTGATGCGATCACGCCTGGCACGGATCGATTGCATAGCAGAAGCGTTGTCACAATTGCAAGAATGCGAACGCCGCCATTCACTTCAGTCGAATTGTTATGAGCAATATGCCGCTGCGAACGTGCTTTACAGCGGGGCGGTCGCGCAGTACCCCTTGGGAAAACAACATCCAAACAACGCGGAAGCGCTGTTGCCCATAGGGGGCGCCTCGGAAAAACCGTTTTTCGCGATCACGTCCGCGGTGGCAGACCTGAGCGGCAAGCGTGTCTTCCCGATGTTGACGCAGCTGGGATCGCGACCCACCTATTATGCGTATCCCGGAGACCCTCAGTCCGTCGAGGAATACGGAATGGCGCTGCGCTCCTCATCCAAAGACCCGATTCATCGAGATCTCCTTGCCCTGCGGGACGATGGCGCTGTGCCGGATGTCCTCGCTTCTCTGTACCCCCACGCACGATGAAGCCGATCCTCGGAATTCTCGGCGGCATGGGTCCGCAGGCTAGCCAGCATTTCTACCGGTTGCTGATCGAATGCAGTGTCAAGGATCATGGCGCAGTTTCAAACGCGGACTTCCCCCATCTTCTCATCGACAGCATCCCGGTGCCCGATCTCGTGACGTCCCAAGAAGAACGGGAGCAGGGTTTGCGGATGGTGGAACAAGAAGCGGAGCGTCTTTCTAAGGCGGGGGCGACTCTCCTTGCAATGCCGTGCAACACGATGCATCTCTATGCGGATCGCTACGAGCGCGCCGCGGGAATGCCATTGCTCTCCATGGTGGACGCCGTCGTCGCGGAGGTGCGAAAGGATGGATGCAAACGCGTTGGTCTTCTCGGGTCCGTCACGACGATGCGCTCCGACTTATATACTGCTCCGTTGCGGGGGTATGGCATCGACGTACTGCTCCCTGATGCGACGGAACAGGCAGTGCTCGGTTCCTCTATTCATTCAGTCATTGCTGGCCGCGCAGGCGAGCCTGAACGGGTGCATCTTTCGTCGGTAGTGGAGAGTCTGGTATCCCAAGGATGCGAAGCCGTTATTCTCGGATGCACGGAGCTGCCGCTTCTTGCGAAAGACCTTCCGCTACCGATCACGGTCTATGACTCATTGCGGATATTGGCAAAGTGTTGCTGCGCCTCTTTGTATCCGTCTCCATCATGAAAAACGCCAAAATGGCCCCCCCAGAACCTGGAGGCTCGAACCCTGTTGGATGCCTGCGATTCCATCCCACTGCGTATCATCTACGTAGGAAGCTTTAGGAAGTGGAAGGAGGAAGTACAGGCAATAGAGGCTTCTTTGGATAGTTGAATGACTTCCCCAATAGGAGAAGAACCAATCTGGCAGAGCGGAAGCGGAAGCAGACACCTTTGTATGGAGTACTTGTCATACCTCTGGCATTCTCCTAGTATTATCCACTTCTTTCCCTCCATTATATGCAGAATCTTTCCCTTCTGGCAGTTCCCGATGTTCCTCGTGTACATAAAGGTGATGACATTGCCGAGATTATTCTGGAGCGCATGCCTGACCTGGAAGAGAGGGACATCATCGTGATTGCCCAAAAAATTATTTCGAAGGCTGAGGGTAGGATTTGTGATCTGCGAAATGTTGTGCCTTCTTCGGATGCTCTGGAGCTTGCTCAAAAAACAGGGCGCGATGCAAAGCTGTGCCAAGTCATTATCGATGAATCAGAAAAAATTCTCGAAGTAAAAGGCAAGGTAATCGTTACGCAGCTACGTAACGGTATGGTGTGTACATCGGCAGGCGTCGACAAATCAAACCTTGATTCCGATTCTGGAAATAAGATCGTATTGTTGCCCGAGGATGCAGATAGGAGTGCAAGAATCATTCGCGAAAAGATTGAATCCGTACTTGGGAAGCACATCTCCGTTATCATAAGCGATAGTTTGGGGCATCCCAGCCGCCAAGGAGCAGTAGGTCAGGCGATTGGATTCTCCGGCATTTCTGGTGTTTCCAAAATGAAAGGGGAGGATTTCTACGGAAATGCATCTGGTTCTGTCGTAAACGTTGTTGATCAGGTTGCTTCTGCCGCTTCAATCCTCATGGGTCAGGCGAATGAAGGTCAGCCCATTATCGTTGTGAGAGGAATGCAATATGAGCGCGATACGGATTCTGATATTTCTTCCGTTATTATTTCCTGATACCCATGAAAGTTTCCGCCTTTCAACAGACAAGTGTCCAAAGCCTGCCTGTGGAGGTAGTGGAAAGAAAGGGATTGGGCCATCCTGACACTTTAAGTGATGGCATTGCAGAAGCGCTTTCCGTTGAATATTCGCGGTTAACACGTGAAAAGTTCGGTGCTGTTTTGCATCACAACGTGGACAAGCTTGGCGTGAAGGGTGGTCATTGGAAGCGTGATTTCGGAACCGGTGAAATGCTGAAACCTGCCACAATTTTATTTGGAGGAAGGATGAGTACCGAATTCGGGGGTGATGCAATCGACATAGAATCGCTTCAGGCTCGAGTGGCATCTGACTATCTTCGCAAAGTGCTTCCGCATATCGCAAAATATCCGGAACATTTGAAGTTCGATTTCGGAACTTCGAACTTTTCCGTTAATCCCACTTGGTATAAGCCGAGATCCATTGATGATGTTCCTGATGCTCAAAACCAATGGGCGAATGATACTTCTGTAACCGTAGGCCACTACCCCCTTTCTCCGACAGAGAGATTGGTAAAAGAGTTGGAGGCTTATTTCTATACAGGACCTTATCAACCGCGTCATTCATTTATAGGCCAGGATATCAAGGTAATGGCTGTGCGTAGGCAGAATGAAATAGATGTGACAACATGCGTGCCTTTCATAAGCACCGAGACCCCAGATCGTCAATTTTACGAAGAAATGAAATCCCAGATCTCACAGGCGCTGACAGAGCGTGCAAAGGAAGTTGTAGAAGACAAAATAGGGGTCAATGTTTCTGTGAATACGGCCGATCAAAACAAGCATAGGAATTTGGTGTATATGACAGCTACGGGAAGTTGCATTGAATTTGGCGAAGAGGGTTTTGTTGGCAGGGGTAATTCGCCGAACGGACTGATTTCCAGCATGAGAGTGCACAGCATGGAAGCTGCATTTGGAAAAAACCCAGTTTACCACACTGGTCGTGTACATGCGTTTTTCTCCGCTGAGATTGCGCGTGAACTCTTTGAAAAGCTTGGTCTGGAAAATACGGTTCTGATTCAGACTAATAATGGCGATCCTCTTTTAGATCCTCAGAATGTTGCTGTTTTATCCGAAAAAACGTGTGCATTGAAAGAGATCGAAGTTTTGATTGCGGAGATATTGGGTACTCGTGATTACGTTGATTCCATTTTAAGCGGCTATCTGCTTCCAAAGTCTTGGTGATGGGTTCGCAAAAAATCACCATCGCAGGCGAGTGTGTCGAGCTCGTGAGCGATGTTGATTTGGAACAGGCATTTGTTAACCATGAACGATTCAGTGCTTTTATGCCTTCCTTTGGCATGCTTGCTCCTGAAGAGCGGTGCCACTCTCGATTGGTACATTCTTCGATACCGACTATCTCATATACGGTTGCATCTGAATTTCATGCGGTTTTTTGTGCACCTGCCGAAAGGGTCGATGCAGAAGTCCTGTCATATGCGGCTTATCCGATTACGGAGTATCGACGTCAGAAACGAGGGGCGGCAACAGCCCATTCCGCCGCCGTCGCCTTTGGAGATAATGCCGCGTTAGTATTGGGTAAAGAGGGCGCTGGAAAAAGCACTGTTGCTATACATAGTTGCAGAGATTTTGGCGCACAGCTTATTGGCAATGATCTAACGATTGTCGAAGTTGATAAGGAGGGCAAAATGCTTGTTTCACATGGTACGAAAGTCCTTCATTTGCGTAGGGAATCGGTACGCA
This sequence comes from uncultured Candidatus Peribacteria bacterium, assembly GCA_964624905.1. Taxonomy (GTDB): domain Bacteria; phylum Patescibacteriota; class Gracilibacteria; order Peribacterales; family Peribacteraceae; genus CAZRVH01. The sequence goes on along the minus strand of CAZUYK010000003.1, from coordinate 6,330 downwards.
GGGGATTAACCGACCTTCTCACTCTTTTTCCTCCTGACACAGATGATGCATGGCTTCAAAAAATAGCTATCCGCCCTGATAAGGTTGGCATCGCTGCTCGAAGTGAGCCGACAGAGGTGAAAGTTTGCACCCTGGTGCACGTTGATGAAGCGCAAGAAAAGATATTTGTTAGGGATGAGAGCAAAAACCTCGTTAGTCGGCTGATTATCTATGAAAATTTCTCAAGATATATTCGCGGATCCTGTGTTCCCGGTTTGGATATGAACAGGAATTTTATGTATTGCCTTCCCAGTCTTGATAACCCAGAATTGTTTGATAGGCGCACACAATTAATCGAAAGGATATTACAAAAGCCGCTTCTATATATCTCTGGACGATCAAAAGAAATTGCTCAGTTTATCCAAAAAGAAATTTCACATGCCTGAATTCACCATAGGATTGCCGGCATATAATGAAGAGTCAAGCGTAAGGAATGTTGCGGAAACCGTTTCCAAGGGATTAAAGCTGGCTGGGGTTAGTGAGGGCGATGCCCGAATAATTTTGCTAGATAGTG
>CAZUYK010000003.1:0-5767 GCA_964624905.1 uncultured Candidatus Peribacteria bacterium | reverse complement strand
GAACACGTCGAGGTATTCGGTGACAGCAGCGATCGCACCGTCAGCGAGTTTCGAGATGCGAATCTCGAATATCCGCATGAGATTATGGTTATAAAAGAGGGTGTGCGCGGAAAAGGTGCCAATCTTCTTTCATTGCTGCGCCATATTGATCAAGGAGGGGGAGGGAATATGATGACATTCGATGCAGATCTTACTTCCATTGTGCCCGATTGGATTTCCAAGTACGTAGAGAAAATTTTAGAGGGTGCGGATTATGTCACGCCGAATTATTCCAGAAACAAGTATGAGGGAAGCGCTACGAATCATTTGGCCTTTCCAATTCTTTATGGCACTAGTGGTCGTTACATACGCCAGCCAATAGGAGGGGACTTTGCATTGAGCCGGCGTTTCTGCGAACATTTACTACAACAGGAAGTGCACCAGGATGTATTAAAGTATGGTATTGATATTTTCTTCACGGCATCAGCGGTATTTGGCGGATTTAAGATAACAAGCGAGAAGTTAGGACGGAAAATCCACAAGCCCAGTTTTCCGCAACTTGCGACGATGTTTCCTCAGATTGCCAACGCACTTCACCAGCAAATCCAGTCCCATCGTGACTCATGGAATGTATTTCCAGCCGAAGCCCTGCTTGCTGATGATTTTGAAAATATAGAAAACTTTTCGCATCGGCAAAAAGCCATGGAAATGAAAGATCAAGCCATTGCTGAATTACGTGACATGCAAAGCTCATCTCATTTTTATAAATCGATAGTAAAGGTTTGCAAAGAGGGGTATCTAGACCAATCTGATTGGATTACGATATTGGGGGAATTCTGCCACTCGACTGAGTTCAATGAGGTACAAATGAAGGTTTTCACGGAATTATACAAAGTGAGAATTGCCACATTTTGGGAAGCAATCCAACAACTAGATACTGCCAGTGTAGAGGCTATTCTTCTGAATCAAGCGCTTGAATTAAAAAACTTTCTCTGTCCTGACTGAGGCAAAGAAGGTAAAAGAGTCTTATGAAAATCCAGATCCTGCTAGGGCTTCAGAATGCTCACAAAGCCGAAGGATTAGCAGTGGTCATTGACGTCTTCAGAGCTTTCACTACGGCTTGCTACTTATTCGATCAGGGGGTTAGTCGTGTTTTTCCAGTGAGTTCGCTGGAAGAGGCTCGTTCGCTGAAAAAGAAATATCCTGCACTTAAATTGGTAGGGGAAAATGAAGGCATAAAACCCTTAGATTTTGATATAGGAAATTCACCGAGTGAAGTAATGCGCGCATCCGTAAAAAACAAAGACATTGTCCTTGCCACATCACTAGGAACCAAGGCATTGCTCGCTTCCCAAAAGGAAGATTTTGTAGTTTCATGTGCCTTGGTAAATGTGCATGCCGTTGCCGATTACATTCAGCAACAAAACACGTCAATCGTATCCATTGTCTGCTCAGGCTCCCAAGAGGGCCTTCTTGATGAGGATTTGATTTGTGCGGAATATTTACAGCGCTTGCTGCAGGGCAATCTACCCCCGGTAGATGGGGTGCTATCTGCAATAAGAAAAACGTCGAACGCCGCAATGTTTTTCGATGAAAACAGAGCGTCGCATCCTGAATCGGATTACGATTTATGCGTAAGTATAGGGAAGTTCAATTTCATTCTTATGACTAAAATGGATCCCCAGAATGGCTTGATATCGCTTATTCGGGCTAATATTTAAAATTGAAGGGTTGTGTGTTTGGATGTAAAATGATGTGCTCTGGAACAATTACATAATCATACGGCGGAAGGGCAGGAAGATAACCGATCCTTGGATGGAGAAACCGCCTTGCGTGAATTATATGAATACTACTGGTTCAATCCGAAGTTGGCGCTTTTGCGTAGTATGGAAGCGGCTCTAATTCGCTCTCTTTTGCCAAAGGAAACGGCAAGGCCTCTCATTGATGTGGGAACTGGAAATGGACTGTTTGCACGCACCATGGGTTTGCATTTCGATATTGGACTGGATCGTGAACAAAATCAGTTATCTCGTGCTCGGGTCCAGGATATGCATGGTGATTTACTGCAATTTGATATCTGCAGTGACCAAGTCATCGACTCTATTCCCAAAGGCAAGACGATTATCGTTAATTCCGTCCTGGAACATGTGGATGATCCTATGCGTGCCATTGCGAACATATCAGGAATGACAGAAGCTAATGGGCACGTGATTATGACGGTTCCTTCCACTGGCTCTTCTTCGGGCGCAGTAGATGACACCTTAACGTCGGATATGCGCACAGCAAATGCTCATTACATCGAAAATGCCATCGCGCATAGAAATATTCTTCCTGATGATGAATGGGTTTCTTTGTTTAAAATGAATGGGTTTTCTTTGGTACGTAAGGAAAAGTATCTTGCCGGAGAAACGAAGGAGTACGTTGATGCGACTGCAATATTTAATGTGAATGTGAATCACCTTTTCTCTGCAATGGATCCTGTATTAAAGGCGGCCCACCAGAAGACTTTCGCAAAATATAATCTTGTTCGTCAGCTGCCTCTAATTCGCCAAGAGGTAATGCGCGTACTCAAAGGAAGTGATACTGGATCGTGTTTAATTGCTGATTTCGTTAAATTTTAATTGTATAAAATTTTAGTTCATTGGCTCCGCAGCCTACCTGCTTTCGGAACTCCGGAGAATATACCTCGCTCTGAAGACGATTGATATTTCGAAGCTGAGATTAGCGCCGGCATGAGGCATGGGATTTTGTGTCATTTTGATGCATCAGCCGTCTGCTCCTCGAGCGCCCACGCCGGACCCAGGTCGATCGTCTCCATGAGCCGCTTCGCTTCCGCGAGGTCCTTCGCGATCATCGGACGCGTGATCCTGCCGGATTCCGAGAGCCGCTTCTGCTGCTCGGCTTCGTCGTATGTGAGCACGGTCGTCATCCGTTGATCCTGGAAGCTGTGTGTAATCTTCTCCGGCAATCCGACCGCGCGCATGTACAAACGGCACAGCCGGTCGAATGCCTCCGGCCCGAAGGCGAAATCCTTCCGCAGGAGCGCGAGCTCGTAATTGTCGCGTTTCTTAAGCGATCCCAGCGCCTTTCCGAGCATGATCCCGTATTCCTCGATGAGCGGTTCGAGCGCGGCCGCGACGAGATCGAGGAAGTGCTGTTTGCGCGCTTCCCGTTCGTTGTGGAACAGCTTCCATTCCGCGGCACTTTCCCGTCGGTAGCGGCCGTAAAGATCCTTCCGTCCGATGCACTTGCTCCATGTGCGCGGATCCTTCGGTGTCCGTCGGTCGCCGGCCTCCTCCGCGAGCCGCATCGCCCCGCGCACGCTCCAGCCGGCGGACTTGAGGTATTGGTAGACCGCTTCCTCGTCGTACCCGGTGCCGGGCTTACGAGGGCACACGTTGCTTTGAGCGCGTTTCATTTTCATGTCGGGTGTCATACTCCACATTGTAGCGAAGACGCGACACAGGTGCGTCACCGCGCGTTACCGGCGAAGACGGCTTCACCGTGAGATGAGTCCTTCGAATCGTGAAACGACACAATCATCCGGCCGTTGCAGCAACGGTCAGGGGCGCAGGAGCAGCACCAGGACGAATACCGCGTACGCGCCGAGCGCGGACCCGACGATCAAGTGCTTCTGCTTTTCCCGGATCCGCAGCTTGTACGTGACGACGGTGCCGGCGATGAGGAGGATGACGAGCGGAAGCGCGAGAATGAATTCCCGGTACAGCAGGAAGTACGACACGACGAGCCCGACGATCGCCGGCTGGACGATCCTGCTCCGTTCCCGGTGCGTGAGCCGGTGGAATGTCCGTCCTGCGTCATCCGGCTTCTCCTCAGCCTCTCGCACGCCCTGGAAGCCGCACGCCGCGCAGCTGTAGCGCATCGTGGAATTGCGCCAGAGGTGGTAGAGGAGGCCCGGGATGACAAACGTGAACCAGAGCACGAGCTCGATCGCGAGGTTCCCGCCAATCGTGAGTTTCGCTTTCCCTGTGTGCCGGCAGTTCGGGCAGTACACCACCGGCGCGGTCCCGAGGACGGAGTCGAGGGGCCCGGGCTTGATCGGTTTGTGATTCGGGGCGTGTTCCTGCGTCAGGTACTCGCCGCAGTGTTTGCACTTCTTCGCCTCGACGCGGATTTCCTCGGCGCAGAAGGGGCAGGGCTTTGTCTGGGTAGCATTCATGGGCTGTAAAGCAACTAGGTGTCATAAAGCACCTTACGAGGCAAGTATCCGAGCGATATCGTAAAAAGTCAATCAATCACGCAATGTCGCAGGATTTTCCCGACATCATGGGCATGGGCGATGTAGTGCGGTATCTCCACGTTTCGCGTCAGTACGTTGATCGCGTCGTCGCAGCAGGCAAGCTCCGTTGCAAACAGACTTCAACGGGCAAAGTCTTTCTGAAAAGCGACGTCGTTGCTTTTCAGCAGGAGCGGATCCGCCGGAGAAAGCTGCCGAAGAAGCGGCAGGCGCGCTTGCGCTAATCATCTTCGTTGATCCCCGCTACGCGGCTTGTTTCTCCTGCAGCTTCGCGCTGAAGTAGTCGCCGCATTCAATCCCCACCTGTTGTAAGGTTCCCTTTGCTTCGATGTCCTGAAACTGGGAGTTCGTGATCAACTTGCGTTGATTTTTGTCCATGCCGAGTACCCGGTTCACTTCCTTGCTGACCTTTCGCTTCACCCATGTGAAGTTGTCGAACATCTTTGTGAAGTCCCTGCCGCGGTGTTTTAGAGCAAGGCGCTTGAGGATGTCTGTGGCAATGCTTTTCTCTCGTTCGTTGAGAAGGTTCCGTGATGCCTTGCGCTGATCCACCGGCTTCGTGCGACCGCGCGATTTGATCGTGACATTGTCATAGTCGATTCCCATTTTTCTGAAAAGCGTTTTTTTGCCCTCGTCCGTCAGGTCTTCGATTCCGGCGTGTAGAGCCTCGATCTTCTGCTCCTCCTGGACGTACTGAGATTCGAAATCCACGAGTTCGGTTCCAAGTTCGTTGATACGGACGGGCTCGGTTTCCGCCTCCTGCTCATGTCCCTCATCCGTATCTTCCTCAACGAAACTCGCGTCCTCGCCCGGCTGCATGCCGGCCTGCTTCTCCAGTAGTTCCTGCATGAATTCCTTGTCGTCATGGTCGAAGAGACGGAACTCATCGAAGCGCTTGTGCTGGTTGAGTCCGAGGTGCGAAACGACGTAGCAGTGCTTCGTGGGGCCGTTGCGCCGGATCACGCGACCGATGAACTGGATGTACGGGTTGAGGCTCTTGTACGGCCGGAAAATGGCAGCTACCCCAAGTGGCGGGTGGTCGAAACCCTCTCCGAGCATCCCGACGTGGATGATGACATCGATCTTCCCCTGCTTCAGCTTCTCGAATACATCATCGTTCTTCGTCCGTTCTTCCGCGTGGGAACTCACGAGTCCGACGCGCAGACTCAGCTGCTCGAAGGCGGGTTTCACGAATTCCCGGGCATGGCGGACACTGAGGGCTGAGGCGATGATCTGATGTGATGTCTGCGGGAATTCCGTTCGCAGCGCCTGAAGCTTCTCCAGCGCCTTTCGGGCGATTGAACTGCAGCAGTCGGCGGACAGCGCGATGCCGCGGCTGAACCAGGCTTCCTCCGAGAGCTTCAAGATGTCGTCGAGCGAGTATGTCTTTCCCTGCTGGTCCGAGAACGACAGCTGGATCTGCTCCGGCGTCACGTTCGACGTGCGAATATTGCGGATCACATGATCGCGGATTGCTTCGTGGAAGTGGTACGTGTACACGTTCTTCCCCTCAACCTTTTTGCCATCGCC
>CAZUYK010000002.1:0-111138 GCA_964624905.1 uncultured Candidatus Peribacteria bacterium | reverse complement strand
TGGAGCAGTTCCGCAAGCGCTACCGCGTGGTGGACGTGCTCATCATCGACGACGTTCAGTTCCTTGCCAACAAGGAACGCACGCAGGAAGAATTCTTCCACACGTTCAACGCGCTCTACGAGGACCGCAAACAGGTCATCCTCTCCGCCGATCGTCCGCCCCAGGAGCTTCAACTGGAAGATCGCCTCACCTCGCGCTTCGAACGCGGCATGATCGCGGACGTGTCCGCCCCAGACTACGAAACCCGCCTCGCCATCCTTTCGGAGAAGGTAAAGGAATACCAGCTTTTCATGGACATGACGGTGCTGCAGTTCATCGCCGAGCACACGACGAAGAACATCCGCGAACTCGAGGGCATCCTGATGCAGGCCGTGGCGCAGTACGAATTGGAACAGCGCATGCCGACGGTGCGCAGCATCGCGGATATCATGAGGAAGCTCAACAAGGATCCGCACGAGGAGCCGGACCATATCGGCTTCGAGGTGCAGCCCCAGCGCATCGCGACGTTCCAGGATGTCATGGAAGCGGTCAGTCGATACTTCAGCGTGTCGGTGGCGGACATGGTGGGCGCATCCCGCGTCCGCGAGATCCTCATCCCGCGCCAGATCGCCATGTTCCTCTGCAAGAAATACCTGCGCATGAGCTTCGTTCGTTTGGGTGAATTGTTCTCGAATAGGGATCACACCACGGTGATGAACGCCGTGGAGAAGATCGAGGAGAAGCTGCAGAACGATCCGCAGTTGCTGAGGGAGGTTCGTGCATTAGAGAAAGAGCTGGATTTCGTCTAAATATAGACATTTTTGCTTATATTGACAGAATATATGTATTCTTTTATTGTGCGTTTGCGTTTTTTTACATCATCAACCAGTACTGGCCTGAGGAGAAGTATTTATGATTCGAGTTTTCTCTCTCGTTATGTTGATCATTGCGTGCTGCGTCGGTTGCGGGGATACATCTGTGACGAACGTTCCAGTGCTGCCGCTTCACCCGAATACGACATACGTACAGAATGTTCACCAGAAAATGTACCGGCCGCAGTCGACGACCAAGAATCCCGACGATCCGACGTATATTCTGTTGGAGCAGAAGCATGTAGTTTGCTTCACGAGCACGCCACGTGCATTTGATAGCAACCTCAAAACCGGTGAAAATGAGCAGAGTTTTGCCGCAGACTTCGTTAACTTACTTATAGTGGTCAATCAATGGATTGATGACCATCCCGAAAGGCAGGTTCTATCCTGGTCAACCCTGGAACGAGGTGGGTATTATGCAACACATGACAAGGAAAACGCCTATTACACGGCAAGAGTCATTTTGCTCCTGAAGTAGTGGTCTGGTTGTGTAGTTGTCACGGGCGCCGATAGCAATGTCGGCGCCTCTTTTTAAGTAGCGCCTTTCTCTAGTGGTCTGCTACTCTTTCGACATGTGTGCCTCCCTTTCATCATCTCCTGAGCAGTTAGCCCATATGCGCCATTCGCTGGCGCACGTGCTCGCACAAGCGGTAATGAAGTTGTGGCCTGAGACGAAGATCACGATCGGTCCGCCGATCGACACGGGTTGCTACTACGATTTCCAGTTCGCGGAGCCGATTTCGCTGGATCACCTGGGCAAGATTGAAAAGGAAATGAAGAAGATCATCCACCAAGGCCAGACATTCCGCCGCGACGAACTGTCGCCCGCGGAGGCCAAGAAGTACTGGAAGGAGAAGGGGCAGCCGTTCAAAGTCGAGCTGATCGAAGACTTGGAAAAGAACGAGAACGTCCAGATGGTGACGCACTACGCGAACATCGGACCGGACGGCAAGGACACGTTCGTAGATTTGTGCCGCGGCGGACACGTGGAGAGTTTCAAGGAAATCCCCGTCGACGGATTCAAGCTGATGACGCTTGCCGGCGCGTACTGGAGAGGGGACGAGAAGCGCGAGCAGCTCACGCGTATCTACGTGGCGGCGTTCGGTTCCAAGGAGGAGCTGGATGAGTACCTGAGAATCCAGGAAGAGGCGAAGAAGCGCGACCACCGCAAAATCGGAAAGGAAATGGACCTCTTCACGTTCAGTGAGCTTGTGGGTCCGGGCCTTCCGCTGTGGACGCCGCGCGGAACGTTGATGCGCAACTTGCTCGATGCGTTCGTGTGGGAGCTGCGCGATGCACGCGGATACCAGCGTGTCACCATCCCCCACATCACGAAGAAAGAGTTGTACGAGACGTCCGGACACTGGGCGAAGTTTAAAGACGAGCTGTTCCACATTCACACGCGCGAAGGCCATGAATTCGTGATGAAGCCGATGAACTGCCCGCACCACACGCAGATCTTCGCGTGCCAGCAGAGGAGTTATAAGCAGATGCCGCAGCGTTTTGCGGAAACGACGATGTGTTATCGCGACGAACAGACGGGCGAACTGCACGGCTTGTCCCGTGTCCGTTCGCTTACCCAGGATGATGCGCACGTCTTCTGCCGCGAGAGCCAGGTGGAGGAGGAATTCCTGCGGGTGTGGGACATCATCGATACGTTCTACAAAACGGTCGGGTTCGGCGAACTGCGCGTGCGTCTCTCGTTGCACGATCCCAAACAGTTCGAGAAATACCTCGGTACGCCGGAGCTGTGGGAGAAGGCCGAGAGTGCCATCCGCAATCTGGCCACGAACCGTGGTATTCCTTTCACGGAAGCCCAGGGCGAGGCCGCGTTCTACGGACCGAAGGTCGACTTTGTCGCGACGGATTCCATCGGACGCGAGTGGCAGGTGGCCACCATCCAGCTGGATATCAACATGCCGACTCGTTTCGATCTCACCTACATCAACGAGCAGGGCGAAAAAGAGCGTCCCGTCATGATCCACTGCGCGATCATGGGAAGCATCGAGCGCTTCATGTCTACGCTTATCGAGCACCATGCCGGGCATTTCCCGCTCTGGCTCGCCCCCACGCAGATCGCCGTGTTGCCGGTCGCCAAGGACCACGAGCAGTACGCGGAGAACGTCGGCATCGAACTCATGAAGAAGGGCATCCGCATGGAATACATGAGCAGCGAGGAATCACTCGGCAAGCGCATTAGGGCGGGGGAGCAGGCGCGCATCCCGTATCTCCTGGTCATGGGAGAGAAGGAAATCGCCGACAAGGCCGTGACCGTCCGTAACATCCGCACCAAAGAGCAGGTGGTCGTGCCGCTCGACGAATTCATCGCGACGGTGACGTCGGATGTGGCGAGCAGGAAGTTGGAATTAAGCATAGGTTGATAGCTTCGTTAGCTTCCTTAGGATTGAAATCTCGGAAATGCATACCTGCTACTGAAGCTAAGGAAGCTACAAGCTAATGAAGCTTTTCCGAGTTTCCCTTAAAATCCAACCACGCTAGACTATCCCCAGCATGTTTGAAGCGATCGAAATAGGCCCTTTCATCATTTGGACGCACCTGCTGTTCCTCATGATCGCCATCTGGCTCGCATCCGAGTTCTTCTTCCGCCTGACGCAGAGCGCGGGTCTTTCGCTGCAGCATTTCCAAGACCATGCGAAATGGCATTTTCTCGGTGCTTTCCTTGGCGGCCGCTTGTTCGCGGTCTTGGCCGAATACAAAGCCTACCTGCGGCTGGATGATCCGTTCCGCGTCTTCTACGTCCACGACGGCAACTTCAGCTTCCTCGGCATGGCGGTCGGTATCGCGACGGTCCTGTACATCACGCGCCGCACTTCCCGTACGACGTTCCTACAGTGGCTTGATGTTCTTCTGCCTGCCACGTTCTTCGGGCTCACCTTCGACTGGCTCGGTAAGTTCGCCGCGGGACAGGCATACGGCCGTCCGACGGACCGCTTCTGGGGTATCACGTACGATGCGATCAACGTCCGTTTCGCCGTTCCCGTGCATCCGGTGCAGCTCTACTACGCGTTTTTCTTCTTCCTCCTCACGTTCGTCCTGCTCGTTGTGCGCAAGAATGCCAAGCGCGCCGGCGCAGAGACGATGTGCGGCATCGCGCTTGCGTCCATCGGCACGTTCTTCTTCGAATTCTTCCGCGGCGATTTCGGCATCCCGGTCTTCGCCAATAATTTCGACTTTCTGCTGATCTTCGTCCTGTTCGTCAGCCTCGGGTTCTTCGCGGTGGTGGAGATGAAACTATCGGATCGGTCCGTGCTTATCTACGAAGGCGTGACGACCGTGCTGTGCGCCGCGTACCTCTTCGCCCGTCCGTGGTTGCCTTTCGAAACCATCGAGCTGCGCTTCAGCCAGCTTTTGGCCGTCCTGTGCCTCCTCGGAACGATCGTGTACGTCGTCGCGCACCGCAGGCGGCATCCCCATCTCTAAGCCATGCAAACCTTCTTCGCCCTTTTTCCGGCACTCGATGCCAACCAGATTGTCGTCTTTACGGCATCTTTTTTCCTCGTCTATTTCCTCTTCTTCACGATGAGGGACATCTTCCTACGCACGCATTCGTCGTTGTATCAGATCCTGTGCATCCTCATCGTCGCGTTGCTCCCCGTCGTTGGTTTCCTTCTGTATTTCCTCGTTCGCCCGGCCCGTACGATAAAGGAACGTGAATTGGAACAGTTGCTCCTGAAGGGAGGAAAGCAGGGGACTGATCCGCGTTTTGCCCTCTAACCGAACCACCCATGCAATTCTTCTCCTACCTCTTCGATCCGTTCCCGCCTGCTCCGACGTATTCCGATATCCAGGTATTACCCTTCCTTTTGGTGGCGCTGGGCTTGCTGGTTGCATCCTTCTTCCTGTCCCGTTGGTCACGCAACAATCCCAATCCAGTTACGAAGAAGCTGTCGAAGTCCTGGCCGAAGGCGTCGTTTGTGTTCGGGTTTGCGGCACTCATCCTTGTCGTGTCCCGGGTCGAGGCCATCCAGTACATCGCGATGCGTTTCTGGTGGGTGGTCTGGACGGTCGTGGGAGTACTGTACGTGACGCTGCAGTACCGGGTGTTCCGATCGCGCCATTACAGCATCCTCCCGAGCGAGACAGTGGTTGATCCCAGGTCCGCCTACCTGCCAAAGAGAAAGAAGAAATAGTGTATTCACCATCGTTGACAGCCTGGCAATGATCATCCAGTATGATTTACTATGCCGCTGAAGCACACGACAGAAACGCTCCTCGTGATCCTCCTTGCCGGAGTACTGGTGCTGACGGGATTCATCCTGTCCATCCTGCCGCCGCTCAGCGTGTCGTTCATCCCGTGGACCATCGCGTTCGTGGCTTCTTTGTTGTACCCGCTGTCGCTGTACCCGATGTTCAAGGAGCGCCGCGCCGATTACGAATTCAGGGCATTCCATTTCGCTCCCGCAGCCTTGCTGTTGCTCTGGATGATCTTCGATCTCCTGGCTTCAGCCTTCCCGTTCGTCGCGTTCCTGCTTTCGTGGTTCACGTGGGGATGGTCGTTGCCGATCATCTTCCTCCTCTTCCTGCTGCTCGTGTGGTTCTGCTTCAAGGTGCTGCGCCAGTGGCTCGGCCGCCTCATCATGCTCGGACTGATTTTCCTGCCGTTCCTTTTGTTGGGCGTCCTGAGCGAGCAGTTTGATTGGGATAAGACAGTCGGTATGTCCCTGTGGCGCAATCTGGTGACAGGCACGGGTACGATCGTCGCAGATAACAATGCTTCCAGCGAAGATTGGCGAGAGGAGTTGCGCAGGCTCAGCCGCCAGCGTTCCAACTCTTCCTCGTCCTTGATCGCCGCGAACACGTCCTCATCTTCCAAGTCGAGCGTCCTGATCGGTAGCACGGGTAGCGACGGATCCGCATCCAGCGTTGCCCCGCCCCCGCATTTGCCGCATGCGGGAGGGGAAGTGGAGATGCTAGCGCTGCTGTTCGTGGCGGGTTATTGCGCCACCCTTCAGAAGCGTGCAATGAGGGCATAAGATCGGCTAGTGCTTAAGAAAGCTCTTCAGTATCATCTCCCAGCCGAGAGTCGGTTTGTCGGGACGTAGCTCAGTTGGCTAGAGCGCATGCATGGGGTGCATGAGGCCGGAGGTTCAAGTCCTCTCGTCCCGACCATATCTTCATCAATAAGGCGTAGCTCAGTTGGATTGAGGATTCTTTTAAGAATCCGAATCATCAAAAGGCGCATGCAATGCACTCGTGTGCTGGGGTGCATGAGGCCGGAGGTTCAAGTCCTCTCGTCCCGACCATTCATATTCAGATAATCATATTTAGGCTCTTGCGTCAGTATGGCTAAATTCCTATACTGACCCCTTTTTAGGCTGCCCTAGAGGGGACTTGCATTATTTGTGTAATTATGTTACAATAATACGTTCAGTCAAATGCTTAATCCCCAGTCCGTACAGGCAGCCCTCCAGGCAATCGAGCAGCACCAGCGCATTCTGGTGGTGCCGCATGCCAACGTGGACCCGGACGGGCTTTCCAGCGCGTTGGCCGTGTATCAAATGTTGAAGGAGATGGGGAAGGAGGTAACGGTCATCTGTCCCGACGTGCTTCCGGAATCCCTGAATTTCCTTCCGGGATTCGAGAAGTTGGAGCGCGAAGTGAAAGCCAGCCAGGATTTCGTCATCACCATCAACCTCCAGGACGGCGTGGAAGTGGATAAGCTTCGCTATACCGTCGAGGATCATAAGGTGAACATCATCGTGGTTCCAAAGAAGGGAAGCATCCGAAGCCAGCAGATCAGCCTGGCGGAGGGCGGAAGCAGCTACGATCTCATCATCGCCGTCGATACGGCGGACTTGTCGCTCTTCGGATCGCTTTACACCGAAAACGTGGACCTTTTCTCGGCTGTGCCGGTCTTGAACATCGACCATCACATCAGCAATACCGGGTACGGCCAGATCCAACTCATCGATCCCACCTCCGCTTCCGCGACGGAAGTGCTGTACCACCTATTCCAGCAGGTGCCGGCCATGAAGGAAAAGATCACGGCGGATATGGCGACGCTGCTCCTCACCGGTCTTATCACCGATACGCGCAGCTTCCAAAACCCGAACACGACGCCGCGTTCGCTGGAAGTCGCGTCGGATCTTTTGGACCGCGGCGCCCGCCAGCAGGAAATCATCCAGAACATCTACAAAACGAAGCCTCTGAGCACGCTGAAGATCTGGGGCCGCGCCCTCAACCACATCCAGATGGATCCGGGCGCACGTATCGTGTGGTCGGCCATCAGCAAGGAGGACTTGCTCGAAATGGAGGCGAACAGCAAGGAAACGCATGGCATTTTGGACGAACTCATCTCCACCATCCCCGATGCGGACGTATACGTTCTCTTCACGGAACTCGAAGGCGGGGGACTCAAGGCGAGCATGCGTTCCACGGCCGCCATCGATGTCAGCAGGCTTGCCGGACAGACGTACGGAGGCGGGGGGCATGCCCGTGCATCCGGCTTTAAGGTAAGCAAGTACGATAACTTCCAGCTCCAGGTGCTGGACTGCATTCAGAAGCTGAAGGAAGGGATGAAGCAGCAGTTGCATTCCGAACAGGCTGCGCCTCCCCAGGCGACGCCTGCGGTAACGCCCGTCGCTCCCGCGGCACCGCAAATGACGCCTCCGGTGCAGCCGAAGCCGGCAGCGCCGGCCAAGGATACGGGTTCCGCGCACCTTCTCCAGGCGCGCGATATCGTGCAGGATCTGACGCAGGGCTAAGAGCAGGGGAAAATGCTGTCATTCCGCCGTGCGGTCTGATACTATCTCCGCGGCTTTCCGCTAATTTTCATGCGCCTCGTACAGGTTGCTAAAGCATTGGGTATGACCGGGCAACAGCTCCGCAAGGAATTGCTGGACGTTGACTTTGGTATCAAGCCGACGGACCGCGAGGTTCCGGATAACTTGGCGCATGGAATCATCCGTTTCGTCGCGCGCAAGCACAACATTACCGTCGACATGGAGGCGCTGGGCGCATTGGCTGATGACGAGGGCGAGGAGGATGGCGAAAAAAAGGAGGAGTCCGCTTCTGCCGAACAGGCTGCCGCCGCTCCAAAGGCGCCTGAGTCCGTCCACGTGATGCGCAAGCTGACGCTGGAGGACGTTCCTTTGGCGGCTATCGCGAAGCAAAAGGCTGCGCTTCCCTCGAAGAAGGAATTGGAAGAGCGCAGGAACGAGGAGCGGGCGATGACGGGCAAGGCTGCCAAATCGAAGCAGGATACGACAGCCATGCAGCAGCAGATCAAAAAGAAAGAAGGAACGGTCGTCCTTCCCGCGCAGATCTCCGTGAAGGAGTTCGCCGAGAAGACGGGAGTCCAGGTGCCCCAGGTCATTTCCGCCCTCATGAAGAACGGAATGATGGTCACCGTGACGCAGAACATCGACTACGACACCGCGGCGATCGTCGCGACGGAACTGGGCGTGAAGGTGGAGAAGGAGCAGGGCGGCGCCAAGGTGGAAGACCTTCTCAGCAAGAACCTGCGCGAACTCATGAAGGACGAGCCGGAGAACCTCGTGCCCCGTCCGCCCATCGTGGTGGTCATGGGACACGTCGACCACGGTAAGACGTCTATTCTGGATGCCATCCGCAAGACGGACGTCGTCTCCGGCGAATCCGGCGGTATCACGCAGCATATCGGGGCCTACCAGGTCCATCATGACGGACGCCTCATCACGTTCCTGGATACGCCGGGACACCAGGCGTTCACCGCCATGCGCGCACGCGGCGCCCAGGTAACGGACATCGCGATCCTCGTCGTGTCCGCAGAGGAAGGGGTGAAGGAAACGACCATCGAAGCCATCAACCATGCCAAGGAAGCGGGAGTTCCCATTATCGTGGCGGTGAACAAGATGGATCGCCCGAATGCCGATCCGGATCGCGCGAAGGGGGAGTTGGCCGCGCACGGCCTGCAGCCCGAGGAATGGGGCGGCGAGACGCCGTTCATCCCCACGTCCGCAGTGACCAAAATGGGTATCAACGAGCTTTTGGACCATATCCTGCTTATCGCGGATATGAAGGAATTCAAGGGAAACCCGAAGCGTCCAGCCATCGCGACCGTTATCGAGAGCCACTTGGACCCGTCCCTCGGCGCGCTTGCGACCGTCATCGTGAATACCGGAACCCTGAGCGTCGGGGAGGCGTTCGTGTGCGGCAAAACGTCGGGCAAGGTGCGTTCCATGATGGACGCCAACGGCGCCAAAATGGACGTCGTGCCCCCGTCCGGAGCGGTACGCGTGTCCGGATTCGGCGAGGTTCCCCAGGTGGGAGACATCCTGCAGGTGGTGGGAAGCGAACGTGAGGCGCGCGATCTCCTGAAGGAAATCACCGATACCGGGTACCAGCAGAAGAAGTCCGTCACGGGCGACCTTATGAGCCTACTGACGGAAGGAAAGCTGAAGCAGCTCAAGGTGATCCTGAAGGCGGATGCGCAGGGATCATTGGAAGCGCTCCAGGCTGCCTTGGAGAAGCAGCGCACCGACGAATTGCACGTGAAGGTCATCCACGGCGCCATCGGTACCGTCACGGAAAGTGATATTATGATGGCATCGGCGTCCAATGCGCTCGTCCTTTCGTTCCGCGCCCCGGTTCCCATGAGCGTGCAGCGCACGGCCGACCGCGAAAACGTGAAGATCCGCCAGTACGACGTTATTTACAACCTCTTGGACGATGTGGAAGGCCTCCTGAAGGGGCTCTTGGTGCCCGAGGAGCAGGAGAAGGTGCTCGGCCACATGGAAGTGAAGGGCGTGTTCCTCACAAAGAAGGGCGAGCAGATCATCGGAGGCCGTGTCACAGACGGCGTCCTGAAGCGCGTTACGTTCCGTCTGCAGCGCGGGGGAGCCCAGGTGGGCACCGGACGCATCACATCCATCCGCAAGGTCGATACGGACATCAAGGAAGCCAAGGAAGGTACGGAGTGCGGACTACGCGTCGAATCCACCGAACCGATCTTGGAAGGGGATGTGCTGGAAGCGTACCTGCGCGAGTTCCGCAAGAAGGAGGATTGATCCTTACTGCTTCGCGAATTTCCACGCGCCCGTTTTGACGTAGTCAACCACTACGGACTGTGCATTCGGTTCCTTTGCTCCCGACACGATGGCGCGGAACCTTTCGTAATCGCCGTTTCCGATCATTTGGATAATTGAATTCCTGACGGATGGTTCCCGTGACACGGATTTGGCGAAGTCATCGATGTCCCGGGGCTGCGCCGTCTTGTCCTTCAATTTTTGGTTCAGCTCTTCCCATGTCGGGTCCGGCTGCATGGTCAGGTCCACGGCGTTTGCCCATGCCGGGCCTTCCATCCTGTAGCGACGTGCGATGGCGGTGAAAGACGAGCGGTTGAAGATCTTATCCAGGGGAGCGAGATCCTTTTCCTCCTTTGCGCTAAAGATGCTGACGCCGCTTGCTTGCCTGCTGCCGCTTTTGTAGAAGTAATAGGCGCCGGCGCCGAATAACAGCAGCGGAACGACGTTGGTCAGTCCTTTGGCGATGCTCTTCTCGTTAATCATCTTCGCAATCATGAGTCCTCCGGCCAACGTGGCGGCGAATGCCATGACGGCGAAACCCGCTGTGTTGCCCACTTGGCTCGCCACTTTGCTTGCGAACAGGTTGCGGCGAAGTTCGCCCAGGTCCTGGTTCACCATGCGTTCGTCCCTGCGGGCGTATTCGTTGAGGCTGATCTTCACTTTTTCAATGTCCCCGGCCAATGCGGGGTGGATACCCTGCAGGCGTGTCAGTTGGTCCAGGTCGTTTTTCACCACTGGCGGGTCGATGGTGTAGATGTATACGTCTTCGTCCTTGTTGTTTTTCACTACCCTCCAATTCAGGTACCGGTTCATCGCTTCGGTCGGAGGCTCGCCGAATGCCGGGCGGGGGTCCAGGAGACCGGCAAACACTTGTTCCATGAAGGCCTCCGCCGGAGGATCGTTTCTCAGTCCTTCCCGCAGATTCGGAATCGCATTGGCGAAATCCATCGCCTGCCTCAGGAGCGGCTGTTCAACTTCCCCCGAAAGATAATCCACCTGGGCGGAGGTTTTCTCCTGCACCCGCTGGCGGGGCGTCAGCGCGAGTGTCGGGCCGTTGCGGGATTCGATGGGTGACATGGTTTAGAGAGAGTCGATCTTGGTCCTGATTCCGTCCTTATCGATTTGCGGTACGGCGCTGCCTTGGACGTGATCGGTATTGAACTTCTTCAGGTCGTCGCGAACGGTGTCGTTCGAGGTCGTATCGATCTGGATGTTGAGCTTGGTGTTGATTTCCCCGACGACCCTGTTTGCTTCGCCGGCATTACCAGCGTCCCTATGTGTCTTGAGTTCCGCCAGCAATGCGTTGAATTCCGTGCGAAGCGTTGCGGCTGCCGGGGTCGCTGCCGCGAGATTATTGGCTGCCGCGGCGAACGCTGCCGTCTTCGGGTCGGCCGGAGGGGGAGTGGCGGTTGACGTAGTTCTGAGCACTTCGTCGACTTTCGTGCGGGCAGCCCTCTTGTCGCCCGCGTTCAGGTCATTCCTCTTTTCAAGTTCCTTCATGAAGGAATCAACGTCGGTCGTGTTTTCCACGCCCTTCACGCCCATCCTGTCGAGTTCCTGGTACGCCTGTTTCTGTCCGTTGGTATCGTTGGCCTGAATGGCCTTCCTGAGGTCTTCGAGATGGCGGTTGAGGTCGCGGAACTGGTTCGGCTGGAAGTTCTTGGCACTGTCCTCGATATCCTTCTGCTTGCCCTTGTTGGGATCGAAGAGCCCCTTCCATCCGTTGCGCTCCACCGCGTTAGCCAGGACGGCGGGATGGTTGTCCTTGAAGAACTTGAGCGCGTTTCCTCCGGGTACCGGCAGCGGCGTGGAAAGGGCCACCTTGCCCGCCAGCGAACCAAGCGACTGTCCGTAGTTCTGGATGCCTTCGACGCCCTTTGACATGATTCCCTTGTCCTTGAGTGCTTCGAAGACTCCCACCCACAGCACTCCCATGCTCATGCACATCCACAGGAGCTGGTGCAGGTTGGACACGCCGTCGAACAGGCGGATGCTGATGCCCGCGGACGCGTTGCCCGTCAGCTGCGATCCCGCGTTGATCATGATGAACCCGATGGAAAGCGGGATAGCCACGATCGTCGGCAGGAACGCCGCCTTCAGGAACTGCTTCATGATTTCATCCATCTTGTCGCCGGTTATCTCCTTGATGGAGTCCGGAAGGATCCTTCCCAGGAAGTAGAACGGCATGAATGCCATGGTGATCCACAGGATGGGGATGCGCAGGAAGAAGGCGACCGTCATCGCCAGCAGCGGGAAGAAGAACGCGATATGGAACGCCAGGAGCAGGAGCTCGCGCATGATGAACACGATGAGCTCGCTGATCTTGCTGCCGCCAGCAAGCGATGCCGGAACGCGTCCCAATTCGCGCAGGCGGCCGTGGTTCACGATGAGGCCGTTCAGGATCGCCGAATAGCTGGCGACGGTGTCCGGCTCCATTTTTTCGTATTTGTAGCAGAAGAGTTCGTTTCCCGGGCAGTCCCATGCGGTTTGTTTGTCCAAGTCCTCCCAGTTATCCACGAAGATCTGCATGTTCGTGATGATGATGCAATCGCAATCGTACGTGCCGTCGCCCTTCGCGGTGCAGTTTTCCTCCGCCGACGCGCCGACGTATTTGCACTGCTGGCCTCCCGCCTGGTTGAGAAGGGAGGGGATTCCGAAGACGGTGGCCGTGGCGACGTTGGCCACATCCAGGATGACGCGGGGGATAAACCACGAGAAGTTCACCAGGATGATGGTTAAGACGAAGCTTGCCACCTTGTCCTGGATAATGCTCTTGTCGGCTTTCACAATCATGACCACCGCAGCCGCGACCAGCGCGATCGCAAATCCGATGTTCGTGATATCACGGGATAACTGCCAGATCTGGTTCAGGATTTCCATGAACGCGCCTTCCTGTCCCGATTCGTTCATGTCGAAGATGAAGCGGGGATCCAGAAGATAGTTCAGGAAACCGAACAGGATCCACGTGAGCAGGTTGATCATGGTGATCGCCTTCACGACCATCGTTCCGATGAAGTTCTCGGCTGCGAAGATATCCATGTTCTGCGCGTACGCACTCATCGGGTAGAGCAGGGCTACCCCTGCGCCCGCGATCCATGCCGTAAATTTCCGTGTGTGTTTGTGTAAAAGCATTCCCATAATCATAGCACTTTTTGGCTTTTTATTCAATGTTCGTGAAGCCTTTTTGACCATTGATTCTTTGCCTTTGTATTTCACAATTTGGCAAAAACATGTTCGGCATAAACAATGTCGAAACGTTGATTTTTCCTGTTTTCCAAGCCTAGCATTCATTTTCCTCGCTTCGTTTGACGGGTTGTCAGAAAGTATTTTATAACATGAAACGCGATTTCATGCGAGTATAATTTGTGTTCAAGACTGTAATTACGAAGGAAAAAAATTAATAGATTTTGTTTTGTATAAGCCATTTATAATGTGCACATTTATTGAACAGAATATTGTTCACTTTTCTTGCACTATCTGCAACTTAGTGAATACTGTTTGTGAACATGTCTTCCGCATCCGTTCTCAAGGCCCTTTTCAGCTCACAAACCCGCGTGAAGCTGTTGTCCACTTTCCTTCTCCACCCGGAGCAGGAGTACTTCATCCGTGAACTGACCCGCCTCCTGAACGAGCAGATCAACTCCATTCGCCGCGAACTGGAGAACCTTCGACGCGTGGGCATCGTGAAGGCCCGTCATCGCAATAGGAAGAAGTACTACCACGTGGATACCGAATTCCCGCTCTACGCCGACTTGCGCAACCTCTTCAGCAAGGCTGTACAGGGCGAGAGTCCGTTCGTCGCCAGCCTGCGCACCCTTCCGAACGTCAAACTCATCCTCCTTGCCGGCAACCTCACGGGAACCGAGAGCAAAGTGGATCTCTTGATCGTCGGCGACGTCAAAAAGGAGGTTTTGGAGGCCCTTCTCTTGCAGGACCCCCAGATGAAGTACGTGAAATACAGCATCTTCTCCGAGGCGGACTTCCTGTACCGCCTGAGCCTGAAGGACCGCTTTGTTTTGGAAATCCTCAATGATCCGCGCCATTTGACGGTTTTGAACACGCTCCAGAAGCAAATCGAAGAGGCAACTGCGTAAAAGTGATTCATTAGCTTGTAGCTTCGCTAGCTTCTTTAAAGAGAGAATTCCCTGTCTAATGAAGCGAACGCAGCTAAGGAAGCTATTTTAATGTATTTGACAGCCTCCAGCCTCATCTGTAATCTCCCCGCACTCTATGACGTCCCAGACGCTCCACAAACAGGCAGATCGCTACGCAAAGAAGGTTCCTGATGTCCTTCCGGGTTACACCGTCCGCGTGCATGAACGCATCCAGGAAGGCGCAAAGGAGCGCGTCCAGGTGTTCGAAGGTCTGGTTATTTCGGTCCACAACGGCCACACGCCGACGGATCGTTCCTTTACCGTCCGCAAGGTTGTGTCCGGTATCGGCGTCGAAAAGACGTTCCCCCTCATGTCTCCCAATATCGATAAAATCGAGGTGAAGAAGGTTGCCAAGGCACGCCGTGCCAAGCTGTTCTTCATCCGCGGACGCACGGGTAAGGCCGCACGCCTTATCGAGCGCTTCACGACGGAAGACGAGTTTGCCGTTCCGGGCGATGCCCCGGTGGCCGAAGTCGCCGAATCCGAGATTATTACGGAAGTCGCCGCACCTGCAGAGGAAGCAAAGCCCGAGGAGGCTCCTGTGGAAGCCGCTGCCGAGGCTCCGAAGGATGAGCAGGCTGCCGCGTAAGTCGCTATACTCCACCCATGCGAGCTGCCCTGGTTGGCAACTACGGCGTGGGTAATTTGGGTGATGAGGCACTTCGGGAGTACTTCCTGGGGGCTTTTCCCGACATCGAATGGAAGGTTCTTTCTGCGAACCCGAAGGTAGGCGAATACAGTCGGTTGCCTGGCGGAATCCGATCCTTCTTGGGCTTCCGGTGGCTGAAGACCATAAAGATGGTAATGGGGGTCGATGGCGTGGTGTTCGGCGGCGGATCGTTGTTCACGGATGTTGAGTCGTCTTTCGCATGTTTTTTGTGGTGGATCCATGCCATGGTGGCGTGGGTTTTCGGGAAGCCGATCGTCCTCGCGTTCCAAGGAATGGGTCCGTACCGGACGAAAAAAGGGGAGTGGTTCGCACGCTCCGTCGTTCGAAAATCCGCCTTTATTTCGGTGCGGGACGAGGAGTCGTTCAAACGCATCGAAACATGGTCCAAGAGTACAAAAGTAGTACAAACATTCGATCCTGTATTTTCCATTATGGTAAACAAAAAAAGAGGTATAGATACAAAAAATGTGTTCGTTATTATTCCACGAAAAAACAGCTCGGCAATCTTCCTCAAAAACGTATATGAAAAACTACATATGACAGAATGGGAAGAAGTACGAATCGTACTGATGGAGGGTCAGGATGAAAGTGAGCGAAAGATATCATATGACATACTGTCAAAAGTAGGTTCCAATGTAGGACAGGTACGTTCGGTCCTGACATTGGACGAACTTATGGATTCATTGAAAAACGCATCTTTGGTGTGCGCACAGAGATTCCATGGCGCGCTCGCAGCGATTGCCGCAGGCATTCCCCTTGAAGTATATCCACAAGGAGAAGGGGATAAGTTGTCCATTGCCGCGCGTGCCTCTGCCGGGGGAGTTGCCGGAAGGGATACCTTGTTGTCGCTTGTGAAAGAAGGGGAGGATGCGCTCCATGCTTGGTTTACAGCTGGAAAATAAGCGCCATTTCGGCTATAATTAAAGACATGACAAAAACCCTCCACCTTACGGACGCGGAACGCGCAACCTTCGATGCATTGCCATCGTCTCTTCGAGACGGTTGGGACGTGCAGCCGGAATCACAAGAGACGTATGAAAGCATGCGTCAGATCCAGATCCGCTACTCGCTCGCGGATTTTTCCCTACATCCTGAGATCAACTCCTTCGTGGAGGCGATCGTGAACGGCGGCGAGCCGAACATGGATGTCATCGATTCCCTGTCTCCCGAAGTGGAGAAGGAAATATTCTTCGTTATGGGTGCACGCGGCGTGAAGTCTCTCATCGAGACGCTTCTGCCCGAGCTTGCCAACGACGAAGACGTCGAACTGCTGGCATCGCTTTCCGTGATCCGCCACGAACTGCTTTCTATCAACGCTTCCTCTTCCAACGACTAACTATGGCAAACAAAGCTCCCAATGAACAATTGATGGGCCGCACCCCGGAACAAATCAAGAAGCTTGTGGGTGACCTGGAGAAATCCGGTCTCTCGCTAGCCAAGCTCGACTTGCGAAAGGCATCCGCCCAGGAACGCGCCGAATACATCAAAAAGCTCCAGGAAATCATTCCGTCTTCCGAGGAAGAGGCGAAAAAGGCTTTGAATGAAATCGCGGAATACAGCAGGGAGATCAACGCGAAGAAGAAGTGGGGCGCATGGGAATACGCGAAGAGCGTTCCCCGCCGCATCTGGGGAACGATGAAGCGCCATCCGTACATCACGGCCGCGGTCGTGATCGCGCTCGGTGCCGCAGCCGCGTACTACACGGGTGTCGGTCCGGTTGTCGTTAGCAAGTTGAAGAACTGGCTGATGTCCACGGCGTTTGGCCAGAAGATGGCCGAACTCGGAGGCAAGGCCGTGCAGATGGGGGGCGAGGTATTGGAGAAGGGCAAGGACCTGGCTGGAGATGCGCTCGGCAAGGGCAAGGATCTACTCGCTGACAAACTGCCGGGCATCGGTGATGCCGCACCCGCGGTCCCGCCTGTTGCGCCGAATGTTCCGGTTCCCCCCGTTCCGCCTGTTGCTCCCGGAGCAGCCCCCCTTCCTTCGACGATCCCTAGTCTCGAAGAAGCCAGCAAGCTGCTTGAGGCAAGTGCCTAAGGCATCATTCCTCCTTTTGCTATGAGTCCCATCGAAACACAAAAACAAACAGATCGACCCGCGGAACAGCCGGTTCTGCCGCCGATCGTGGAACGTTCCGAGGACATCCGAAAGGCCTTGGATATTCCGCAGGAGGAAAGCGTGAATTGGAAAGAGCTTATTTTGAAATTAAACAGTACGATTGCAGAACCGAAGGACGCAGAAAACGAAACGGTAGCGCGCACTTACATGAAGCTGTCACAAGATCGCCAGAAAATCGCGTTGCTATTGAATGGAGTGCTGGCGTACGTCGATCAATCCACGTCGATCGCGCATGAGCGCAAGGTCGGGGTTATCCGCAATCTCGCGCAGTATATAGATGCCGTGGACGTGTACGAGCAGGTAAACGATGGCAAAGTGCCCATGCAGACGCGTCATCTCCCACCGTATTTCGCCAAGCTTGTCGAAACGCGCGAAGTCGAGCGTATCGCCATGGAAGCGACGACGAGGGTTCTTCCTTTCCAGTACGATCTTGCGCAGGATCTCGGAGTGTCGCCGCGCAAGTTGGAAATGGACGCGAGTCCTATCCTGTCCGCGGCCGTGCAATTCGATGTGAAGATGGGGTCGCTTGTCGACGGTTCTGGCAAAGTGCGAACGGATCGCGCCGCGTGCGAGAGTTTTCTCCTCGCTTGCAGGGAGAAGCCCCCTTTCTCGGATGAAACGATCAAAGTGACGACGTTCGCCCTCCGCTACTTGGAAAAAAACCAGGATACGATCCGCATGTTCGCTGATTCCCGCAATCGGAAGATCGTGGATATTTCCTTGGCCGAGGCATTGCAGGCCTCTCTGGTGAATTCGCCGATCGGCGACACCATGAGGGAAATCGCGACGGCAGGACAGCAATTCATTGTAACCCGCAAGATGCCGGACATGCGCAAATTCGCTCAGAATATTTTTGAGAAAAAAGAAGCCTTTTCCAGCCAGGCCGTGGAAATGGCATTGGCGCCTCTTGCTAAGTTGAGCGATGAAAAGAATCGCGAGACATTCGAGAGCGATGCGAAAGTCGTCATGGAATTTTTCATGTCGGCAGGTGACATGAACATTCCGCAAATAGAAGAGAGAATGCAGTATAAAACTCATGCGCAGAAAAGCATGATCCTCGCCGTACTCGACAGGGTAGTAGGACAGGGCGTTGATCCAGTGACGAATATGCCGGTCGACTATGCGGCCGCGGTTATCGAAAGGATCCGGGACGCAACGTTTATTTCGCTGAATCCGGATAACGATCTGAGCAAGGCGGTGACTGACGCGGTTACTTCCCTTATTCGTGAAAAAAAGATCAAAGTACGCGAAGTGTTCGAGTTGTACTACCTCACGCAGAGCAAGTCGTCCAATTTGATGATCGCTTACAAAACCGTTTCATTGCTTGATAAATACGGGCAGTCAACGCTGGCGATCAAGCTTCAGACGCAGATCATGGGACGCTTGTTCGATATGGCGACTGAGAACGCTGATAATATCGAGGCATTGGCAGTGCAGATGAATATGGATCCGAAGGAGTTGCAAAATATCAAGGAATACTGCAAAGAGTCCGGTTTCCAGGCTGGCAAGGATTTGGTCGACCAGGAAATCGCCTTGGCGCAAACGTTTCCGTGGACCACGGCTATCATTTACATGGCTGAGTTCGGAGCGGGAACAGCCATGACCCTTGTGGGTTCGGCAGCGTTCTATCGCAGGTGGAATACCAGCGCGATGGTCCAGTATGCGGATCATTCGGATATGAAAACCATCCGTGCCACATTCAACATTCCCGAATCTGTCTCGATCGACGATATCAAGGCGTCTCAAGGCCGTGTAAGGGATATCTTGCACAAGTACGAGCGTCTGAAGCTCCGATTCTTCGTTCCGTTCGCCGGTCGCGGATACATCAAGGAGGGAAGGGCGGAAATGGGTGCCATCAAGGCTGACAAGCCGCTTATCGCCGAGCCTGCTCCGGATCAAAACGCGCCGGCAAAGCCGGTAACCCCGCTCGAGAAAGCGAGGGCAGGCAGCGCCACAGGCACCGTTGGCGACGCATTGAATCCGGCGTCGGTTGCCCAGGATGCGGCACGCATCTCCCCCAATGTTCCATCGAAGAAAGCCCCGGGTACAGATGCGGACCCCGCGCGTCCCGACGATGCCGCGACGCCCAAGAAAAAACTGACATGGGCAGATAGGCTCAGAGGAAAGAAACCGTAATACCGTAAGCCTCCATGGCACCGGAAACAAACAACACTCAACGGCCAAACGAAGGACAGATCGCCCTGTCCGAGTCGCTGTCGCGCAGCGATGCTTTGAAAAAGGCACTTTCTCTGCCCGCCGATGTATCCGATGCTGATTGGAAGATGCACCTGAACGAAGCATTGGCTCCGGTGGAGAAGCCGGATGAAAAGAGCGTTGTGAATCCCACGCCGGTGCGCATGGAGTTCCTGAAGCAGCAATTCGATAAAATTTCCTCGGAGCAGGCGGCGACCGCGCTTTTTTTCAAGGATATCGTCGAATATGAAACAAGCGGGCCGTTGCCCGATATATACAAGGGGTTGACCCTGAAGATGGTTGCGAACCTGATCTATGCGAAGCGTTCGTATGCGGATGTCATGCACGAAGAAAAGAGTCAGACAAAGTCGGAGTTGCCGTCCTACCTGGCGATGGCAGTGATGATGGCGCCCGAGGACAAGGTATCGGATACTCTCAGCGTACGTGAGCGCGTACCGTCGTTCCTGCAGAAAATGGACACCCCCGCAAAGCGTGCGTTCATCCAGGCGGAAAGGAATCTGACTCAGAAGCTCCAAAGGGCCGGCGTTCGCAATCCTAACGTATCCGCCATGCTTTCCAAGATGTCGCTGCAGTCCGCGGCGATGACGGAAAAAATGCTACTGAAGGCGGTACCCAATAGCTACTACGATTTACTGCTGCTTTCTTACTTCTTGCACGAATCCGAAGACAAGGCCGCTGCAGCGGTTCAATTCGGTTCGTTCATCGCGGCGCAGGGCATGACGGAAATCGCGCTGGAAGCTGCGATGGCAAACAGCAGATTCGCGAAAGTCAGGGGCCTTTTGAAGAAACCCAGCGTCGTTACACTCGTGGCGTTGGCATTGGTCGTCGTAGCGGAAAAGACAACGGGTGCGGGCACCAAGCTTGTGGAAGGTGCGGAATCCGCCATGGGGTCTGCGAACTGGACGGCACTCGGACAGGCTATTGAATTTGCACCGCTTCCCGTTCCGATCAAGCTTATCGACGACCTTGGGGCGCTCGGATACATGACAGGTCTCCGGTCCGTGGATCCCCAGAGAGACCAGCGCGCATTCCTGTCGAGGCAGGTGTTCCAAGATCCTTCGACGGCGAACAGGATCGAGCGCATGAGGGGTGGAGCCAACATAGACGATCGCGGATTTCGCAAGGATTACATCTTCTCGTTCATCGACTGGGATGAACAGGTGGAAGCCGTTGCCGCGGAAACCGAAAAGTACGATCCGACCCGTGCGGAAATTTACCGCCTTTCGAAGGTCGGAGGCGGTAGCGGCCCCCGCGAATGGGCGAGTCGCGAAGCAGTCCGTATGTTCCAGAATATCGAAAGTTTGCGTGGCATGCAGAATGAACTGAACGGATTGGTTGGATTGTCCGGATCGGCGGTCGCTTTCGACTTGGTCCCGACGGTTATCACGAAACAGAATCAGAAAGACATGTTTGTCGATCAGCTCACGAAAACCGAGCAATACACTCGCATACTTGAAAAAATCAACCAGCTGCCGGAAGACAAGCGCGGTAATGTCAAGGCATTGTATGAAAATTGCGTCGCGCTCGCGCGTTCCATTGCGACGGATGTCAGCCTGTACACGCACTTAGGAGTCTACGAAGAATCATGGACGGCATACCGTCAGGTAGACGGAGAGCGACTGCTGCCCACGATGGTCGAGGACGGAATTGTATCGACTCTCGCGCTCCAGGCAAAATACAGCAAGTTGGATCCGCAGTACCATGAGAAGAAGTACGCGGAATCCTTGGGCGAGAAATTCCGCGCGTTCAAGGACAAGAAGAACGAATGGCCTGATATCTTTGAGCATCCGGTGGACTTCTTGGGGCGCCTGAAACAGCAGGCCATGCGCGATAAAAGCGATGCGGCTATCGACGCCAGGAATAGGGAGTCAGTGGATATCAACGTGATGATCCCCTCTATGATGGATGATATTGCGCGGATAATGGGGAATAACCCCGAGTTGAAGCATGCGTTGGGACCGGTGTTGAAACTCATCGACGAGAAAAAGGACAATATGAGTGCCAACGACATCCAGGACGCATTGATACACTCTCTCGCCGAGGCGATGCCCGACGAACGTTTGCGCAAGGAATGGTATCCTTCCCATGAAGCCGAGGAAATTTGGAAGAAGTCCGAAAAGCCGGGTCTTTCTTCATTTGAGATGGAAAACATCGTCTCCGAATTCGCACAAAAGGCAGGCCCGTCCCTTTCCTTTTACGAAACGCAAGGACTTTCCTACCGTTCCGATTACCGATTCCGTTATAACCCTAATTCCGATTCTTGGGATGTCGTGGTCCAGCCGTCCGTCGTTAATCCGAATAACAGGGGATTCGCCCAGTTGGGCACGGTCATCCGGCCGGTCCACATGACGCCTCCTCCGCGCATCGTTCCTTTCGAGGAATGGGCAGAGGCCCATCCGCAGTCGATGGAAAAAATCGTTCCGGAGTTGGAAAAGTACAGGCAATGGATCGACGCCCTCAGGCAGAAAAAGGAGGTCATCGTGAAGCAGGAAGCCGTCAACAAACCGCGTAATGACGCAAATGAGCGAGCGAAAGCGACTCGCGGCGTGTTCATGGATATCCCCGCATCCACGGCGGGGGAGAGGCAGGATCCCGAAATGCGCGCTTATTTGGACGACGGGACGCATATTTCCGTGCCATACGAATCCCAAGGGGTCAGCCAGTATGTTGCTCCGACGGACGGAATACAGAAGTCTCCCTACGATTATGCGGGTAAAGAATTTAAATTTGCGTGGAAAGGACCCGACGGTGCCATCACGAACATGACTGTGAATGGCAGCGGCTTTCGGAACCAGGAGAATTTGGATAATGGCACGAAGTATCTGATGTTCGCGGCATTTTGTACACCTATAGAGGGAAAAGACTGGGAGTCGATTAATAAGGTATTGAATGCGTTCAGCTTCCAGAATTACGTACCTAATGGATTCACATCCTTATTCGGTGCAAAAGCTCGCTACTATAAGGCGGAACTTGCGAACCAGCTTTTGCCTCTGTATGCGGCATCCAAAGACAAGGGTCTCTTCCTGCGCAATTTATTCCTCGAAACCGAGCGCCAGGGCGGTATCACAGAGTCGTCCGTTCCGACAATCGTGAATCATATGAGGCAGAATCCCTAAAGCCGTTAAAACGGTCTATTACGATCTATATTCCGTGGAGAAAGGGTTTTTTTCCTGTATCATGGCGCGGCTTTCATGTCCCTCGACTTCACTCGGGATGACAGCCTCTATGAATATCAGAAACTTCTGCATCATCGCGCATATCGACCACGGAAAGTCCACGCTGTCCGACCGTATGATCGAACTCACAGGAACGCTGCAGAAGCGCGAGATGAAAAGCCAGACACTCGACATGATGGACCTGGAGCGCGAGCGCGGCATTACCATCAAGCTGACGCCGGTGCGCATGACGTACAAGGATGTCGAACTGAATCTCATCGACACGCCGGGCCACACCGATTTCCGTTACGAAGTCTCCCGTTCCCTTGCTGCGTGCGAAGGGGCGATTTTGCTCGTTGACGCTTCGCAGGGAATCCAGGCGCAGACGATCGCCGTGCTAACCATGGCGATGGAGCATGACCTCACGATCATCCCGGTTTTGAACAAATTGGATTTGCCCGCGGCGGATCCCGAGCGCGTTAGCGAAGAAGTCGTGAAGCTGCTCGGCTGCAAGAAGGAGGACATTCTGAAGATTTCGGCCAAGGAGGGCAGGGGAGTGTTGGAGGTGTTGGATGCCGTGATCGACCGCATTCCCGCACCCAAAAAACCGGAAGTCGCGGGAGGCATGCGGGCGCTCATTTTCGATGCGTTTATGGATCCGTATCGCGGAGTGATCGCGTACCTACGCGTCATGGAAGGAAGCATCGGTGCTCGCCAAAAAGTGCATTTGCTCGGCACGCAGAACGAAATCGAAATACAGGAAGTGGGTCATTTTTCGCCGCACTATGTTCCCGATAAAGCGCTGTCCGAAGGGCAAATCGGATACATCGTCACGGGCCTCAAAGACGTTCGCCTGGTCACGGTGGGAGACACGGTGTCCTCTTCGTCGGAGCTCAAGCAGCTTCCCGGTTACAAGCAGGTGCAGCCAATGGTGTTCGCGGGGTTGTATCCAAGCGAAGCGGACAGCTATCCGGATTTGCGCGATGCTTTGGAAAAATTGTCCCTGAACGACGCCGCGTTGCAAATGGAGCCGGAGCGCAACGCCGCTCTCGGGAACGGTTTCCGCTGCGGATTCCTCGGGCTTTTGCACTTGGATATCATCCAGGAACGTCTCGAGCGCGAATATAACTGCGATCTCGTCGTCACCGCCCCGAGCGTGTTGTACGAAGTGAAGATCGTGGCGAAGAACGTGGGCGAATACATCCGCTCCAGCCTGATGAAAACGGATGAGCCGGACGTGGCCCGCATCAGTAACCCGGCGGACTTTCCGGATCCCGTCATCATTTCCGAAGTGCGCGAACCGTGGGTGGATTTGGAAATCGTATGCCGCGATACCGACGTGGGCGCCGTGATGACACTCATCCAGGACCGCCGCGGAAGTTACCGCCACATGGAATATCTCGACGCAAACCGCGTGCTCCTGAAATTCGAAGTACCTCTCCAGGCGATCGTCTTAGACTTCTTCGACAAGCTGAAATCCGGAACGGAAGGATATGGTTCCATGAGCTACGAACCGCTGGGTTACCGCGCGGGCGATCTCGTGAAATTGCAGATCCTCCTGCTCGGTGAGCCGGCCGAAGCACTGTCGACCATCGTGCACCGCAGCGAAGCGCATGACGTCGGTTCCATCGTTTGCAAGAAATTGAAGGAAGTATTGCCGAAAGCGCAGTTTGAAATCCCCATCCAGGCGGCCATCGGCGGAAAGATCGTCGCCCGCGAAACCATCGGCGCCATGCGCAAGGACGTGACGGGATACCTGTACGGCGGCGACGTGACGCGCAAAAACAAGCTCTTGGACAAGCAAAAGAAAGGAAAGAAGCGTATGAAACAGATGGGAAAGGTGACGCTCACGCAGGAGGCGTTCCTCAGCGTGTTGCAGCGTTGATCAATTTGCTTCTTCCTGCGGCTCTTCCAGGTGTCCTCCTTCCATGAATTTCGTGAACACGGACTGGAGGATGTTGATCGACAGCGCCTGCACTTCCTCAAACTGCGGCTTCTTTCCGGATTGTTCCAGGTAGTCCTGCAGAACGAAGGTCGTCACTTGAAGCACCGTTCCGTCGATATTGCCGTCTTCCACGAGCAATGCCTTGATGATTTTGTCGCTGTCCGCGCCCAGGACCTGCTGCATGCGCACGATCCACAGTGCAAACGCCTCGTTATCATCCGTAAGTTCGTTCCCTTGGACCGTCGGCATGGTTTCATCGGATGCGTCGTCCGATCCCTGTTCTTTCAAGTATTCCTCAACCACCTTGCGGCAATCATCATTGATGAGCGACAGGATGGACAGGATGAACGGGGACGGGCAGTCGCGGGCGACGAGCCTCGCGATGAGCGTGGCCAAATGCGTGCGCTGGTCGTCCGTGAGGAACTGCAAAATGACCTGGGCGACGCCATCATCTTTCTTTTTCGCCTTCTTTTCTTCCTTTTGGATCTGCACCATGGCCGCCTGGCCCGCGGCGAATTTGGCTTTCGCCTGTTCACTCAACCCTTCCGCGGCGTTGCCGCCATCCTCGGATGGTGCCGACGATTCGAATCCCATTTCGGACATGGTGCGATGGTACAGGGAAAAGGCCCGATGTCACGATAGGAATATCGCGGACGGGGATGCTTAAGCCTTCTTCGGCTCGATGTTGATGACCGTCGTCTTGTGGCGGGAACCGCTGAAGGACGTCACTTTCTTCTTGGAGAACGTCACGACTCCCGGAACGGTGGCGTGGATGGTGAAATCCTTGCCCACGTACGTGTTCTTGCCCGGGCGGTACCAGTATCCTTTCTGGCGAATAAGAACCTCGCCGGCATTCACCGTCTGTCCGCCGAAGCGCTTCACGCCACGTCGCTTTGCTCGGCTGTCTCGGCCGTTTTGGGTAGTGCCTCCTGCTTTCTTATGTGCCATAGTGCGGGCATTGTAGGGAAATTTGAGGGCCTTGCAAGGTTAATTTAGCCGCTTTTACGGGGTTTTGGGCGTTCCGATGGGTGTTTGTTTGAATTGGTTGCGGGGACAGGATTCGAACCTGTGATCCCGCGGATGCGGGATTATGAGCCTCGGTATTGGTTAAGTAACTTTTTCATCCCATCTCCGCCCTTTTGTCGTTTTAATTTCCTCTCCAATACAAGGGCATTGGAGTGATCCATGGCAATACTTATCCACTCCAAAATCCAAGGACCGCGTCCTTTCGTATATCTCGAAAAACCTTCATTATGCTGCCTTAATCTTTCAGGGAAATTGGAAGTACAGCCGATATATCTTTTTGTAGCGCCTTTTAGGATATAAACCACAAAGGATCCTTCCATATTATGTTTAATTGGTTGCGGGGACAGGATTCGAACCTGTGACCTCGAGGTTATGAGCCTCGCGAGCTACCGGGCTGCTCCACCCCGCGACGGAGCCGCCATTGTGTAGTAGAAAGGCAATATTTGCAAGCACACGACCTATGTTTTAAACGAAGCGAATGCAGCTTCTTTCTTATAATCATAATCCCTCCTTCAAGTTCTCGATCTGGTCCCTTCGGAATAGATACAGTTTCCAGTGGTCCCACACGGGCATGCTCTGGAGTAGTTCCTGGTATGCAGCCTCTTTGCGCTCAGCCTCCACCGCGTCGTCTTTCAGTACGTCCGGCGAATCCGGAGCCTCTGTGATAATGATGACGTTTTCGCCGGGATTGTATTTATCCAGGTTCTCTTTCGCGTACTTGTCCTTGTACTGTGCGCTACGGAAGTACTCCAGGTCGCTGTATCCCTGTTCGATCGTCTTCGCGATTTTGTTGTTCTGGTCCGCCAAGTCCAGGAGGGTCTTTTCGAACAGGATGTTCCGGTAAAAAGACAACGCCAACCCGAACGCCATGAAGCCCACCACCGTTAGACCGATGACGATGGTCAGTTGTTTGCTGATCGGCTCTATGTCGCGGTTATAGGGCATGCGGGACAAATGGAAGACGTGCGCATTCTCGCGCGCCGTGCCGGTAGTGTACACTATTTCCATGAAGATTTATTGTTCCGGAATCGGCGGCATCGGTCTCAGTGCATTGGCGGCTTTGTTGAAGCATGAAGGACATGAGGTGATGGGGAGTGACCGCTCGGACAGCGCGTTATTGGAAGACCTGCGTTCGCAAGGCATCACCGTCTTTTTGAATCAGGACGGGTCGTGCATCCCGGAAGATATCGACCTCTTCCTGTATTCCGAGGCTTTGCCGGAAGACGCGCCGGAGCGCGTGAGAGCGAAGCAGTTGGGAGTCGAATCGCGAAATTATTTCGGCGGGCTCGCATTGGCAGAAGAAGGAAAGAGGGAGATTGCCATATGCGGAACGCATGGAAAATCCACCACGACCGCGATGGTCGCGAAGCTCTTAATTGATGCCGGCAAGGATCCGCGCGTTATCGTCGGCACCAAGTCGCCGGATCTGGACGGACGCAACTGGCGCGAGGGGTCGGGGGATTTCGTCGTCGAAGCATGCGAATACAGGCGCGATTTTTTCCACTTATCTCCGACTATCGTCCTGATGACGAACGTTGACGGAGATCATTTTGATGCGTTTTCTTCTCTGGAGGAATACCAGCGGGCGTTCGTCGATTTTCTTCAAAAAGTCCCGAAAAAAGGCGGCATGGTGATCGCGCATCTTACGGATCCTCAGAGCAAAGACGTGGTGAAGAAGGCGGGTCGCGAATACATCGATGCCGATACGGTCCCGCTGCCCATCCTATCCGTCCCGGGACGGCATATGCAGAGCAATGCGCAGCTTGTTTTGGCGCTTGCGTCATACCTGGGCATTCCGCACGAGCTTGCCGAAAAGAGCGTGCGGGGATTCCAGGGAACGTGGCGTCGCATGGAATTGAAGGGGGAATTGCCCGGAGGCATTCCCGTGATAGACGATTACGCCCATCACCCCGCGGAGATCAAAGCGTC
Source organism: uncultured Candidatus Peribacteria bacterium (assembly GCA_964624905.1). Taxonomy (GTDB): domain Bacteria; phylum Patescibacteriota; class Gracilibacteria; order Peribacterales; family Peribacteraceae; genus CAZRVH01. Next base: position 84,050 of record CAZUYK010000002.1, on the reverse strand, counting down.
TTTGCAGGGAATCCGTGAAAAATACCCGAAGTCACGCATCGTCCTCGCGTTCCAGCCCCACACCCACGACCGTACGAGGAAGCTCTACGATGATTTCGTCACCGCGTTCCATGCTGCCGATTTGGTGGTGATGCCTGATATTTACAACGCGCGCGGACACATCGAGAACGGCGAAGTCGATCTCGACCAGTTTGTAAAAGACGTCGCGCATGAAAGCCGCGTCGACGCCCGAAACGGGCACGGATTGGAAAAGACCGAGGAAATTCTGCGCGGTATATTGCAGCCCGGCGACGTCCTCGTGTGTATGGGCGCGGGCACGATTACGAACCTTGCGACGAAGATGATGAAGTGAGAGATGGCTTGTAGCTTCGTTAGCTTCATTAGGGTTAGGATTTCAGTTGTTCTAATCAAGCTAAAGAAGTGAACGCAGCTATTTTATTTCTTATACTTATTGATCACCGTCACGAGCAGTTTGGCCATTTCCGCGCGGTTGATGGGATCATTCGGCCCGAAGAGATTGAGCGGTTTTCCGCTTTCGTCCTTGCGTCCTTCCACGATTCCTTCGTTTGCTGCTGTTTCTACTGCGGCCGCGTAGGGTGTGCGCACGGTGACGTCGGTGAAGAGCTCGCCGGTCTGCCACTGCAGCGGGATTTCCAATACCTGCAGGATCGTCATCAGTACTTCGCCGCGCGTGGCCGGTCTCGCGGGATCGATGTACGGTTCGCCATGGTCGAAGATCGTCCAGCCGCGGCTTTCGGCCGATGCGAAGAACGGGGTTGCCCACATGTTCACCGCCAGCGGGTTCACGGGGTTCTGGCCGATGAAGGCTTCTTCGCTGACGCTTCCGACTTTATGCGCGATCTTCGCAAGTTCCGCTATCGTCACGCTGTTGCCGGGGCCGAATTCACCCGTAAGTTCCCCCTGTTCGTTCCTGTAGCCGGACAGTACCCCTTTTTTGATAACGTCGAACACGGAACTGGAAAACCAATCCTGCTTGCGTACGTCGGTCATCACCATGTTTTTCCCTTCGATCGTCACCTGGAGATTCAGCTCGCTTTCGTCCGGAGTTTGTTCCTGGCGAATCTTGTCCGCGGTTGCGCACTGGATATTGATGGTGAAGCCGATGCGTCCGCCAGCTTTGAGCTGATCCGCAAGGGGTTTGGGCATCACGCATCCGTCCAGCGCCTTGTACTGCAGTTTGTATTGCCCCTCCGGCATGCCTTCGTATGACATGGGCGTCACGCCTTCTTGCACGCTTTCATTCGGCCCGTACAAGGTGAATTCCATGCCCTGGGGATCGCTGTTGACGTTCACGTTGCCGACCTTCGTTTTGAAATAACGGATGCGCATCGTATATGTCTCTCCTCCGACGAGCTTGATATTCGCCTGCGTACTGTTCAGTTCTTTCACTACAACTTCTCCGGAAAGGATGGTAATGACGGATGATGCGCCGTCGGGCGGCTCCGAAATTAGCGTGTAGCTGCCTGCTGGAAGGTCCGTAAGCGTTTTCACATCGGCTGATCCCATAATCTTTTCTGCATTGCCCGGCTTCAGGAATGTCCAGGTACCCAAGGGCATGTCGATCGCACGCTGCTCCACGACGATGGTGTTCGGTTCCGTGCTTGCGGCCGAGTGCTGTTCCTCGGTTGTCGCGGATGATTCCTGTGATTCCGCGGACTGTGCGAATGCGGCATGCATGGAGAACAGCGTGGCAAGCGTGGCGCAGGAAACCGCAGCGGTTCGGATGGTGGATCGGATCATCATCGGGGGAGGGGAATGAATCGGGTATCACTGTAATGAATCATCATTGCAGCTTCTATTGCGCGAACCAAGCTTCATTAGCTTGTAGCTTCATTAGATTCGCGGGAAAGGCTATCCTATTTTTATGAAAACCTTCCTGAAAACGCACTTATCGCAGCAGCGCTTGCTTGGCGGGGCCTTTGTACTGGCTCTCACGCAATTCGCGGCATCATTGGCAGGATTGATCCGCGATAACGCGCTCAACAGGACCTTCCCCGGCCTTTCCACCGTGGACGTGTACATCGCGTCCTTCCGCCCCAGCGATCTTCTGTTTCAGATCACGATCATGGCGGGATTGTCCACCGTGCTCGTGCCGTTGCTTGCCAAGTACAAGGCGAACGGCCGTCATCACGATACATCCGCACTGCTCAGCAGCGTCATGTGGGCGGGAAGCATGTTCTTTGGAGTCATTTCGTTGTTGCTCTGCCTGTTCTTTCCGAAGATCGCCCCGTTCCTCGTCGGATTCACGGGCCATGACTTGGATCTTTACGTGAATTTCGGGCGCTTGGCGTTGCTCACGAACTTCCTCTTCGTCTTTGGCAATGCGATCGGCCAGTACCTCGTCACCGTTCAGAAGTATTGGGTCTATGGCATCACGCCCGTTCTCTATACATGTGGCACGATCGTCGGAACGGTTTTCTTCACCCCGTATTACGGCGAATACGGACCGATGCTGGGAACGCTACTCGGTGCGTTGATCTACATGATCGTGCGCCTCGGCGGCGCCTTCCATGCGGGATTCCGATGGAGTCCGACATTTTGGCATCCTGATTTGAAAACCATGGGATGGCTCATGCTGCCGCGCATGGCCGCCCTTGGCGCATTGCAATTGCAGCTGCTTGTCTTCGACGCGGTTGCGTCTGGGCTCGACGCGGGTGCCGTGACCATCAACAGCAACGCGCGTAATTTCCAATCCGTCGTCGTGGGAGTCGTCGGCATCGCGCTGGCGCAATCGGCGTTCCCGCTCCTCAGCAACGCGGTCGCGAAAAAAGAGTGGAGCAGGTTCAACATGTATCTGAAGAAGGGGATACTCACCGTGCTCGGACTCACTATTCCCGGAGCGATCGTCCTCGTTCTTGCCACTCCGATCGCCGCGCAACTGGTCCATTTGCAGCGCGTGCTTCCCGTGTTCAGCATGGCGCTCGCCCTGTACGCCATCAGCATCCCGTTCGAAAGCCTGAACCACCTGTTGCTTCGCTCGTATTACGCAATGCATAAAACGGCGACGCCCGCGATCATGAACGTGGTGAACGGAACCGTCGCCATCGCGCTCGCCTGGATCCTGGTTCCGAAATACGGAGTCTATGCGCTCGGATTGAGCTTTACCGCAGGCCAAATTGCACAGGCGGTGGGACTTGCAGCAATGTTACCCGGGAAGATGAGACAAGCATCCAGGTGATTACTCTTCTTCAATCGAATCGATCATCGCTTTGAATACGTCCAAATCCTTGGGATCATTGCCGATGAAAACTAGGCTTTTTCCGTTGTGATTGATCGCAAGGGAGGAGCCTGAAGAGTTTTCCGAAAATGTTTCGAAGTAAATACCGTCCCATTTGCCGATTTTCGCAGATTCCCAATGCCTCATGTCCGTGTTGCTTTGCAACTTATCCAACGGAATGTCGGTGAAATAAAAGTACCACTTCGGCATATATCCAATCCCTTCGCACGGGCCATTTTCATGCGTTAGCACCGGCCCGAACCATCCGGAGTTTTCGCTGTTCGGTTCAAACAGGGCTGCCTTGTAATGCTTACTTCCCCATGAACGGTTCCACGGGAATGCAATTGAAAGTTCTTCGTTCCGGAATGAAATTCTGTGCGTTGAGTTTGGTTCAGCATCGGAAAAAGTACCTGCTTCTTGTGTCGCGATATCGCAAGGATCCTGCACTTCGGCCAAATCCGTTCGTGAGTCTTTATTGAACTCGCTCGTCCACGCGGCCGGTACGGAGAAATTGTTGAATGTCGAAGATTTCATCGAACTCGCTTCTGCAAACTCCGACGAACTTTGCGGTGACGATGTATCCGGGGCAAGCACGTTTTTGCTGTTTTTTTGCAAAACAAATTGCGCCGCGACACAAAGGATTACGGCGATCGCGATGATGCCTGTACGCAGCAAAGAACTCTTATTCATCATTTCTTCTTCACCTGCGTGAAGTCGAGTTCCACCGGAGTTTCGCGGTCGAAGATAAGCACGAGCACCGTGAGCTTGCCCTTGTCCACGTCCACGGAGTCCACGGAACCTTCGTAGTTCTTGAACGGACCGTCCGCGATGACGACGAGGTCGCCCACCTGGAAGTCGCTCTTGAACTTCGCCTCCTGCTCGCCGACGCGGCGCTCGATCACTCCGAATTCCTCCGGTGTCACGGGAACCGGGATGTTTCCGGATCCGACGAATCCCGTGACGTTCGGCGTGTTGCGCACCAGGTACCATGACTCATCCGTAACGGACATGTCCACGAGCACGTAACCCGGGAACAATTTTCGCTCTTCCTCCACCGGTTCGCCCTTCTTGAAGACCAACTGCTTTTCCTTCGGCACCTGCACGTCGAAGATGTAGTCCTGCATGTTGAAGGACTGGACGCGCTGCATGAGGGACTGCTTCACGCTGTCCTCGTATCCGGCGTAGGTGTGGACGACGTACCAGTTTCGTCCTGCATTTGGATCTTGCTTTGCCATGTTTATGCGAAGGTAAGGATGTACATCAGGCCTTCTGAAAGGACGTAGTCGAGCACCCCGAGAAGGATGCCGCACGCGAACGTGAAGGCGACGACGATGACGGACAGACGGACTGCCTGGTGGCGCGTGGGCCAGCGAACGGCGCGGAGTTCCGCGAGGGATTCGTTGATGTAGGTGGTGATAGCGTTCATACGGTTTCCTCAGTAAAAAACCCCGGACGGGGTATCCCCATCATAGCCGGGAAAGGGCCGTACGCAAGGGATTTTTCGGGTTTAGAGGGCGTATTCGGGGCTTTCGAAGGCATGGATTTTGGTAATCGGCAGGGCGACGAACCACACCTTTCCCTTGATATTGTTTTCCAATACGTAGGGCTCCGCTTCTCCGTTGGCCAGCGTGAAACTCCGGGAATCCAGGCTTCCTTGGCGGTTGTCGCCCAGGACGAAATACGATCCTTCGGGTACGTCGTACGTCGTGGCGCTGGTGTCGCCGCTGGCGGGGGGATGACGGAACGTCCTGCCTTGGTTCTTCGGATCAAGGTATCCCTCTTCCAATTCGACAAGCTCTCCTTCGCCACCCTCCCGTACGTAGACTTTTCCGCCGCGGATGACCACCTGGTCACCCGGCAAGCCGATGACGCGTTTCACATAATACTTGCTGGGTTCGTTAGGCGGGCGGAACACGACGATGTCGCCGCGTCCGGGATGACCGATGTAATACGCCAACTTGTTGATGACGATGTATTCCTTGTCTTCGAGCGTGCTTACCATCGAATTTCCTTCCACTTGGAAAGGGGATACGAGAAAGGTGCGGATTCCCGCGACGATCGTGACGATCACGACGATATTGAAAACCACATCGAGTATGTGAAACCACAATCCGTGCTGTTTCTCTTGTTGCATAGATGGAGTGTATGCCAGTGAAACGGGGCTGTACAGCGAATGAGCTTCCAAATTAGTCCACAATCTTTCGTTGCGATTTCACGTCCTTTGCTTCCTTCGCTACACTGTTGGAAGACGCTATGCACTTCCTATTCAAAAAACACCTGGAGGAGGACGAGGAGCTCGTCCGCATCGTGCACAAGCACTGGTTCATCGGCGTGAAGACGTTGGCATGGCCGACCGCGCTATTCCTGTTGGATGCCTATGCGCTCATCGCCTTCAGGGGTCCGGGCGCCCTGGTGCTTGTCACCAGCATCCTCGGCGTTACCATCCTCGTGTGGTGGCTGCGCAATTTTTTCGATTACTACCTGGATGCGTGGTTGCTGACGGACCAGGGCATCGTCGACATCGCTTGGTTCGGTTGGTTCCACCGACAATCCACAAGGGTCCTGTACAGCGATATCCAGGGCGTGAGTTACGAGATCAAGGGGGTGTGGGGCACGCTCTTCAATTTCGGCGTGGTGAGCGTGGAGAAGATTTCCACGGGCGCCGTCATCTCGTTGGAATACGTGAAGAATCCGAAGCAGGTGGAGATCCTCACCTTGAAGCATATGGAGGGATACATGCATAAGAAGAACCTGAAGGATTCCTCGCAGGTCCAAAAACTCCTAGCCACGATCCTTGCGGAACAACTCAATAAAAAAGACATGTTCCCTTCCGATGACGACGATGAATGAGATCATCCTTTCCGCCGTGATCCTTGTCGCGCTTGCGATATTTTTCCTTGGCTTCGTTTGGTGGAAGTCGAAGGAGAGGGGATTGACCGCGGCCCAAAAGCAGGAGGTCTGGAACCACTGGCATCGCGCATTGGCGATCGCGGACCTCCACCGGCGCGTGCTGGAAGGGGACAAAGTCCTTGACCATGCTCTGCAACTCTCGGGATTTCGGGGGAGCATGGCGGACAAGCTCAGGAAGGCCGGACCGCGCTTTTCCAATGTGCAGGGCGTGTGGGATGCGCACAAGCTGCGCAACAGTATCGCGCACGAGGTGAATTTCCCTCTTTCCGCAAAGGAGGCGTCGCGTGCCATGGCCGCGTTCGAGAAAGGACTGCGCGATCTGTGCTAACATCCGTTCATGAAGCCGACACTCGTCGTCATCGGCCTGGGAAATCCCGGAAGGGAGTACGAGAACACGCGCCACAACGCGGGGTTCATGGGTGTCGATGTGTTGTCCGCGGCCTACGGCCAGGGCGAATGGAAGGACCAGCAGAAATTCGACGCATTCACCCAGGAGGCCCGCATCGGCGTCGCGCCGGTGCTGCTTGTGAAACCGCGTACGTTCATGAACCTGTCCGGAGACAGCGCGCGTAAGATCGTGAATTTTTTCAAACTCGACGCCGCGCAACAGGTGCTCATTCTCTGCGACGAGATCGATCTGCCGCTCGGTACCTTGAGGCTTCGTACCAAGGGGAGCGCCGGCACGCACAACGGTCTCAAGTCCATCGTGGAACAGTTCGGTGAGAACTTCGCCCGGCTGCGTATCGGAGTGGGTCCAAAACCGGAAAAGGTCGATCTCGCTGCGTGGGTTCTGTCGGCATTTTCCGACGAGGAGCGGAAAATACTGGAAGGCTCCATCGCGACGCTGCCAGACGTGCTTTCGACGTTCGTCATGGGGCAGTTTCCCCACGACTAAAAGAGCCCCCCGTCTCCGGAGGGCTCTTTTCCTGGATGAATTCGAATTACAGACCGAGGTACTTCTTTCCCAATGCGATTCCTCCTCCGAGTCCCGTGAGGATGGTCGTGGCGGCTGCTGCTGCCGTGCCCATTCCGGAGGAAGAGGACGTCGCGGCGGCCTGGCGAATCGGCGTGAGGTAGGCGCTGGCGTTGGAAACCATGCCGATCATACCCGTCTGGGGCAGCGTTCCGATGACCGAGATGAACGCGGATGCGTCCTCGTCGATATCGATATCGTTGTCGTCGGACGTCACGCGGACGTCGTTGCGGATCGTCTGGCCGGGGAACATGTAGCTCGGCACGGCGACGCGGTAGCGGATGGTTTCGGTGTCGCCTTCATCGATGTCGATTTCCCACGTCAGTTCGTTTCCGTGGCGCTCGTCGGCGTCACCGTCGTCGATGATCGTCAGGTCGCTGGGGATGCGGTCTTCAACGATGAGGTTCTCGAGGTCCACGTCGCCCGTGTTCTCGATCGTGATGACGTACTCCACGGTTCCGCCCGGGAATACTTCGCTGGAGCTTGCCGTCTTGCGGACATCGACTTCGGCATCATCGCCGTTATGGTCGTCGCCGTTGTCACCCGTGTCGGTAATATTGAACGTTACCGTCTTGCAGCTGCTGCCGGATACCGTCACGGTGCCGTTGCTCGGGCTGATGGAATCAACTTCCCAATCGCCGAACATGAGCATGTTCACGTAGTGGGATCCGTTCGCAAGATTGTTGAAGCGGGCATCGCCGTCATCCGTGAATACCGAACGCTGGCCGCCGTCGAGGGTGACGGTAAAGGAAGGAAGATCGTTGTTGTCGATCCTGTCGCCGTTGTCGTCTTCGGCGCGGGTCTTGATAATGATGCAGCCGTTGCCCTGGCTACCGCCATCCTCGCTCCTGTTCGGATCGAAGCTTCCCGGGTTATTCGGATTGCCGTCGGAGTGGCAGATCGGGTCCTGTGCGTCTACGAGGCCGTTGCCGTTGTTATCCACGCCATCCTGGCATCCGCGGTTACGGTCGTTTCCGTTCTCGGTTCCGTTCGGGTTGTAGGAAGCTGGGTTGTAGCGGTTCCTGTCGGTGTGGCATCCCGGATCGTTGCCGTCGACGAGTGCATCGCCGTCATCATCGTAACCGTTGTTGCACTGCGCGGAGCCGTTGGAACTGAAGGACGAAGAAGAAGATCCTCCGAATCCTTCGTTGGCGTTCGGCGTGAAGCTGGCGTTATTGTTCGGATTTCCGTCCCAGTGGCAGATCGGGTCCTGGGAATCGACGAGTCCGTTCGTATTGTTGTCTACGCCGTCCTGGCAGGTGTAAGAGCGGTTGTTATCGCCTTCGGTACCGTACGGGTTGTACGACATGCTGTTGAAGCGGTTCTTGTCCGTGTGGCATCCGGGATCGTTGGCATCCGACTGGCCGTCCCCGTCGTCATCGATTCCGTTGCTGCACTGCCAGCCGCCGGTCGAGGTGGACGAAGAGGAGGAAGAGGAAGAAGAGCCGCAGTTGTACACGTCCGTGTTCTGGAAGCGGACGTATTGGACATCCATCTGGGCCTGTCCCGGGCTGGAACCGACGCCGAAGCTGATGCCGTTGATATTCTGGTTCCACACTGAGGAGTCCCAGATTTCGGTACGAGCGACGTTGGCCATCACGACCGTTCCGTCGAAGAGTACATCAAAGGTATCGTCGTTCACGCCTGCGCCGTTTTTCTTGTAGCGGATCGCGTACGTATGGAATCCGTTCGTCGTATCGGCGTTGTACGTACGTGCGTAGTTGTACTGGTTGATCGATGTGCCGATCGGACCGAATTTGTCGGTGTCGATGTAGATGCTCGCGTACTTCCCGGCGGGGGAGGTAAGAAGCATGTTCATGCCGATCACGTATCCGTTTTCCGTGGAATTGTGGATACGCGCCTTCATTTCGAGGTTCCAATCGCGGTCCGCGAGGGCGGAATCGGGAATGCTCGTGAATTCCGTGCGGAGTCCCTGGGTCGTGCTTTGGTCGTTAACGCGCAGGAACGTGACTCCGTTCTCCGTAAGCGTCTGAACCGATTGGTTGGCGCCCGGATTAAGGGCGGTCCAACCCTGGTTCGTCAGGGAGCCATAGGAGGCATCGAACGTAGCCGTACGGCAGATACCGGTCGATGAAGAGGACGATGAGGAGGAGCCGGAAGTCTCATTTCCCGTCGGGTTGAAGCTGCTGCTGTTGCCCGGGTTTCCATCGGTGTGGCAGATTGGGTCCTGCGCGTCTACGAGGCCGTTGCTGTTGTTATCGCGTCCGTCCGCGCACGAACCGAGGCTTCCGCTGTTCGATGCTTCGTTGTTTCCGGAGGCGTTGTACGAAGCGCTGTTGAAGCGGTTGAAATCCGTGTGGCAGCCAGGATCATTGATGTCCGCTAGACCGTCGCCGTCATCGTCGTATCCATTCGCGCACTGGCTCGCCGGCGCGGATGAGGATGATCCTCCCGCTTCGTCGTCGTCATTCACGCCGCTGCATCCTCCGTCGTTTCCGTCTACGAGGCCGTCGTTGTCATTGTCGATTCCATCGGTGCAGCGCGTAAAGCGGATGCCGGATCCGGAATCCTGCACGATCATGTTGGACGTCAGGGTTTCCGCGCACTGGATACCCACGGTCAGCCCCTGCGTGGGGGTGAAGACTTCGCTGCCGTTTACGGGCTTCGAGACATACGGTCCCCACGGAGTGAGGCTCGTGCTCGTATCACAACGCGCAACGCCGGTGCTGGTCCACGAAACGGTGACAGACGTTCCCCTCGGAATGACGATGATTCCGTCCTGTCCGTTGATCTTAAGATCGACGGTCGGCGCCACTTGGGGCGTAACCGTAATGCTTCCGTTGCAGTTTTCACCGAAAGATTCCACGGTATTCTGGGTCATCCTCCATGTGAAAGAGTACGTACCGGGTGTGGTCGGAGCTGTTCCGCTTACCGGGACGTTCACGCTTTGTCCGGGGGTGATAGCAGCAGTAGGCCATCCCGCCCACGTTGCTCCCCAGTTCGACAATCCCCAGATGTTTCCGTTACCGATGGCTGCGTAATAGTTGTTCCCGCTCCAGGTGCTGACGCCCGTGTTCTTGAAGGTAACGACACCGGAGAAAGGCTGTCCGGCAGTCACTGTCGTCGGGACCGTGGATGCGGCACATTGTGCATTATTCTGGATGATCGGCGTGTCGCACGTCAGGGTATCGATGAACGGTTGGCGCGAGCATGCATCACTGCGGATCCAAGAGGATCCGTTCCAATATTCGATGAAGTTGTCTCCGCAGCTGGCGAAGTTCCTGGACTTCAGGTACGTGACGCGCGAATAACCTGCGAGCTCGCAGATCTTCTGTGTAGTCGCTGAGTCGTCATCGATCGCGACTCCGTCCACGTATGGCTTGATGGCCTTTTCCTGGAAAAAGAAAAGAACAGCATCCAGGCCTTCTCGACCGAAGGTGCGGCTTGTTGCCTGGGCTTCCACGGTCGTAGCAGGGCTGAACCAGCTGACGATCGGATTGCTCTGTTGGCTCAGGGCAATGGAGAGAACGGTAACCAGGGCTACCGAGAGAAGAAACACACGGTTCTTCATAGAAGGGATGGGGATGGACAAAAAGGAGGTTATATTCCCATATAATCTAATACTAGTCAAGTTAAAGGTTTTAGTTTGAAATACTATAAAGGGAATGGGGGTGGAAACTCCCCATTCCTTGCTTTAAAAGGCTTATATCGTTGCTGCAATTGCCTGAATGACCGAAATAGGTGAAAGGAAGTCCAGGATCCCCATAAGGAAGCTGTACAAAGGGGATCTGCGCACATTGTCCGTGCTGGCGATCAGTTTCATGCTATTTATTTCGTCTGAAATGCTGTTTTGGGCGAATTGCACGTTGTTACCCGAAGAGACCAGCGTCAGGTTCAGGGTTACCTGCACTTCCGAGGCGTTGGATCCCGATGCCCGGACGGTATTGCCGATTACCGTGCCGGCCGGGGTTCCGGCATTCACCGATACACGGTACTGGAACGTGCGCGTTTCATTGGGCGTCAGAGTGCCAACCGTCCATTGCAGTTGGTTCCCGTTCTGCGTTCCGCCGCCGGCATTGGTAATAGTGGTGTCGGAATCCGTATTGTCGGTCACGACTGTGTTCAGGGCGTTATTGCTGCCGGCGTTTCGCACGGTAACGGTGTAGTCGATCGTCCTGCTGGAGTTCACCTGCTGGTAACTTGCGAACTTCGTCAGTTGCAGGAATGTCTGGGGAGGTGCGTTCACCGACGTACTGTCGGTCGCGGAATTGCCGTTGTTTACGGTGGCGATGTTGGTCAGCGTGCCAGTGGCGTTGGAATTGATATCCACCGTAACCGTGATGAACAACGTGGAATTCGCCGGGACGGCCAGGTTCGTCCATGTCACGCGTCCGACGTTTAGCGTGCCGCCATTGGAAGCCGATACGAACGTCACCTGCGGCGGCAGGTCGTCCGTCACGGTCACGTTGCTTGCAGCTGTCGCCGTCGCATTCGTGATGCTGATCGTGTAGGTCACGCGGTCATTTTGGTTCACGGACGTCCTGTTATCCGTTTTCGCAATCGTAAGGTTGACGGATGAAGCGCTGGAGGCGGAAGAAACCGAAGAGCTGACGGAGCTCGACGAAAGCGACGAACTGCTGATGCTTGAGGAAGAGACGCTGCTCAAACTCGAGCTGCTGCTCGAAAGCGAAGAGCTTATTGAGCTTGCGCTGGAAACCGAGCTGGTTGACGAACTAGAAAGCGAAGAGCTGCTTATCGAAGACGAACTTGCGCTGCTCAGGCTTGAGGACACCGAGCTGCTGGAAGCGGACGAGATGGAGCTGGAAACGCTGCTGGATGACGAGTTGAGCGAGCTTGAAGAAATGGATGAACTGCTCGAAGAAACGCTGCTTACTGAGCTTGTGGAAGAGGAAGAGGAGCTGCTGCCGGCGATGAACATCTGCCTGTTGACGAAGACGATTCCCGCGCAGCGTCCGGACGCCACGCTAACGACGCCGTTTTCCGGCGTGACAAGCAGCTGGCGCCATCCGTTCGGTACTATTTCGCTTACCGTATGCGTTCCGGGTGCAACGTTATCGAAGCGCGCGCGGCCGTAGGAGCCGTTGAAAGCGGTCTGCGAACCATCGAGGACGAAAGTGAACTGCGGGGTGACCGGGTATTCGTTTCCGTTCATGTCATATGCCTGCTTGTAAATCTGGATGCAGCCCGTACCCGGAGCCATGCTACTGAATGATGAGGAGGGGATCGATGAGTTGATGGAGCTGCTTGTCGAGAAACTGCTGGAACTGGATGAAGAGGGGAACGATGTCGAGAACGAACTCGAGGATGACGATGCGGAGCTGGTTGCATTCACTCCTACCACATCCATCACGATCATCGGCGATGTCGAAGTTTGGGCGCACTGGATGCTGAAGGTCATGGAATTCGTCACCACGACGTTTTCGCTTCCGCTCGTCGGGACGCCGCGGTTCGGTCCCCACGGGGACTGGCTTCCGTCCGTGTCGCAGCGTTGCACGCCGTTCGACGTCCAGGAAATCGTGACGATGCTTCCGATGGCCGCGTTCACCGTTCCGTCCTGGCCGTTGATCTTCACGTCGATCGCGGAGAATCCCCCGGCTAGAGAGCTGCTTGAGTTGCTAGAAGAAACTGTTGATGAGACAAAAGAAGAGCTACTCGATGAGTTCCTGGAAGACGAAGACGAGATAGGATCGGCGCAGGTGAGCGTATCGATGAACGGCTGTCGTGAGCACGCCGCGCTCCGGATCCATGAGCTGCCGTTCCAGTATTCGATGAAATTGTCGCCGCAGCTGGCAAAATTCTTGCTGCGGAGAAATTGAACGCGCGAGTAGCCTGCCAACTCGCAGATCTTCTGGGTCGTCGCTGCATCGTCGTCGATCGCCACTCCGTCCTGGTACGGTTTGATTCCTTTCTCAATAAAGAAGAAGTACACGGCGTCCCATCCCGCGTTGCCGAACGTGCGCGTCGCCGGAACCTGTGCCACGGCGGATGTGCCGTTTGCGAAGAACGCAAACAAGAACAGTCCGGGCAGGATCGTTGCGACTGAAAGGGAAGTGAGTAATCGGCGCGTTGTCATAATGGGGAGGGGAGCCTTCATATTCGGACGTTTTGTTCTGCGGAATCTGTCCGAAAGCAGTGATTTAGTGTATTCCTTTCCATCCAAAACACGCAACGGTCCTTTTTCATTTTGTTTTCCATCTCGTCTTTAGCCCTAATTCTTGCTAAAATAGAGGCATCCACTCATTGGGGAGTCGCCAAGTGGTAAGGCAGCGGCCTTTGGAGCCGCCATTCGAAGGTTCGAATCCTTCCTCCCCAGCCATGCACTACTCGCTTCGCTCGATTGCATGGCAAGCCGCCCAATGTCGATTTACAAACATTGTACATGCCGTGTACCTGTTGATTTGCTTGTATTTGATTTTTTTGCAAGACGCACCCTGCGACTGATTGTTTACAATGTGCGCCATGCGTCGCTTGATCGCAGTCACCAGCACCGCCTTCCTTACTTTTTTCGCGGTGGCGTTCGGCATGCGCTTTGCCGAAAGCAGCGTGAACGCCTTGCTCACCGCGCAGGTGACGCAGCCGCAGATTCAATTTTTGCCGGATTCCTTTCAGAGTGAATTGAAGGACATCTATCCCGGTCCGGACGGGAATATATGGGTGATCGCGGATGATTTGTCTCGATCGTATGATCTTGGAGTGGCGAAAAAAATCCTTCGGGTGAAGCCGGACGGCACGATGGCAAACAGTTTCCCGCTGGATGCACAAGACTTCGAATTCAGGGGCCAGATATTCGGAGGAAAGTTGTGGCTCATGTTCTTCGTATTTGATTATCTTGATGACGGCGTGCATCAGGAACAGCGTGATAATCTCGTGAGTATCGCGCCCGATGGCTCCGTTACCTCTCATAGGAGTTATCGGATTCGTTCAAAAGGCGGGCCTGATGGAATCGTCTCCCAGACGTACATCGATGGCATCGAAGCAAGTCGCAACGTGGATTATGTAAGTTGGATATGGGAATATTTCCCTGGGCCCGATGGTTTTCTATGGGCGGAGAGCGAGGGGAATTGGTACAAAGTATCGCCAAGCGGGGAATTTACGCCCTTCACCATCACCCCTCCTTCCTTGCCGGGCATTACGCCCGCCGCTCCTAATAGATTAGGAGGAAAAGGCATGTCAAAGGGCGGAGACGGAAATATGTGGGAATTTGCTGAGGGATACGATGGGGCGGGAAAGCAATTGTTTTATTCTGTTTCCATAACCCCGCAGGGCATCTCGACGGCATATCCCGTTTCGGATCTTTTCGGCGTGAATGATGGAACATGTCAGGCTAATTATTTCCAAGCATCGCCTTCCAGGCTGACAGTGGGTTCCGACGGCAACATGTGGTATTCGTATGCCAAGGTTTCCTGCGCGGCCGGCACCTCCACGTATCAAGGGAAAATCGGAAAAATCCTTCATGACGGCACGATGCAGACGTATGCGCTGCCTGATAAGATCTTTGCTCAGGGCGATGGTTCTTACTACCACCAAGGCGTCGCAATGGTCGGAGGTCCCGACGGGAACATCTGGTTTATGTACTCGGATTTGAATAGCACCCCTGCCACATACGGCATCGGGAAAATCACGCCAAACGGAACTGTCACCCTTATTCCTACTCCGGGCTACATTCCTTCCAGGATCGCGAGCGGTGCCGATGGGAATATTTGGTTCGTGACGAGATCTGATTACACGAATCCTGCCGCCGGTTATTCCGCCGTGAAAATAGGCAAGGTGATACTGAACCCGTCACAATCATTTTCCAGTGCCGCAACCGCCTCGTCGAACATCTCTGTTTCCAGCAGAAGCAGCGCCGCCTCGGTCGCGGCGGTAACGTCTTCTGTCAGGAGTAGTTCCGCGTTCGTCGCGGGCAATCGCTGCGGCAACGGCATCTTGAATTCGGGCGAAGTGTGCGACGATGCGAATACGAATGGCGGCGACGGATGTTCGTCGTCCTGCGTCCTGGAACTCGGATACGATTGTTCGGGAATCTACTGTTTCCAGGTGTGCGGCGATGGAATTCGGACCAAGGGCGAAGAATGCGATGACAACAACAGGCGTAGCGGCGACGGCTGTTCGGCCGTGTGTCTTCTGGAAGCAGGGCCGAGCCCGAGCACGACGAACACCGCCGTCACGTCGGGCACCTGTGGCAACGGCGTTTTGAACTCCGGCGAGACGTGCGACGACGCGAACAGGGGGAGCGGCGACGGTTGCTCCGCCCAATGCGCGATCGAAGACGGCTTTGCATGTTACCTCACCGCATGCGTGCCTGTATGCGGCGATGGAAAGACGAGGGGGACGGAGCAGTGCGATGACAACAACAAACGCAAGGGCGACGGGTGTTCCGATTACTGCAAATTGGAGCCGGGATACTCCTGTGTCGGAACGACGTGCTCCGCTTCTTGCGGCGACGGAATTCCTTTGGGCGGTGAACTATGCGACGACGGAAATGCGCGTGCGGGGGACGGATGCTTCGCGTGCGCCATCGAGGTCGGATGGTATTGCGGAGGCCGACCCAGCCAGTGCTATCGTTATCCATTCCTCCCCGCTGCTTCATCATCAGCAGCAGCGACTTTGTTTGCCCCTTCCTCTTCGCAGGCGGCCAGTGCGGATGTGAGTGATGCATACTCTTCCTCATCTGCGTCCCCGCGCTCGAGCATGCCGTTCCTCCTGCCTGACTGGAGTTTTAACATGGCTTCTTCGTCGTCCCAGGATTCTTCCATCCGCTTCTTTTCGCGCGGGTCCGTCGCGAGTTCCAGTTCTTCCGAAGAGTCCTCGGAGCCCAGCTCCGAGAGTAGCCAATCGGCTTCATCCAAAGTGTCTTCCTCTTCCGAATCCTCTTCCTCCGTTTCATCGGAGTCCGTATCGTCCGTTCCCTCCTGCGGCAACGGCATCCTGGATGGAAATGAGGAATGCGACGCCGGCTCGCTGAACGGCACCCCTGTTTCCCAGTGCGGCGCCGATTGCGTCGTCCTCAAGTCCGCGGCTGCAGCCTCCTCGTCAGCTGATTCCCAGCCAGCCACGCAGACTGCCAGCGGAGAAATGAATCCCATCCTTCTCATGATTCTCGTCGCCTTGTTCGTCATCATCGTCGGAGGTGTGATCGCATATGCGTGGTTTAAGATCCAGCAGAAGGTGGAAAAATAGGCCGCAGGACGGAAGATTCAATGAATAGCCTCAAATACGGCCCTTGATTACTGTTTCTATCCAACGTTTCGCATCATTCGGCCCATAAGGGCTTCCAAACCTTCCAAAAAGGCTTGCGCACCCATTCCTTCTTCTTTACACTCCCCGCACTTTCCATGTTCGCAGTCGTTTCCATCGCAGGCTTCCAGGAAATCGTCAAAGAAGGCGACACCCTCACGGTGCCGTTGCTCGAAGGCGATGCGAAGAAGAAACTTACGTTCGAAGATGTCCTCATGGTCAGCGGTGACAAGGGCGTGACCCTCGGAGCTCCGTTTGTGAAGGGTGCTAAGGTCGAAGTGGAAGTGGTAGAGCACGGACGCGACGAGAAGATCCGCGTCGTGAAGTTCCGCCGCCGCAAGCGTTTCACCCGCGTGAAGGGTCACAAGCAGCACAACACGACCGTCAAAGTGACGAAGATCACTGTCGCCTGATAAGTAATTCCGATTGATCCGGTAAGAATCCGATCAGGATTTTTCGATATCCGTTCTTAGTTTTTCAATTGCCTGGAGAGTCATCGCCATGTTTTGCATGCACGCGATGGTTTCCGCCATGCGTTCCTTCGCTCGGAACAGGTGCGCGAGGTAACTCTTCTTGTGCACGCGGCTGAACGGGGAAGGGGACTCGGGGTCAATGATGGAATGATCGTGCTGGCACGCGCTGTTCAACGCGTTGAAGACGGAGCCGTCGGAGAGATAGACTTTCCCATGACGCGCCTCGCGCATGGGAAGGACGCAATCGAACATGTCGATGCCTTTGGAAATGGCTACCTTGTGTTGTTCGATCCGGCCGACTCCCATGAGGTAGCGCGGCTTGTCTTTCGGGAGCGTGTGCACAACGGCGTCCAGCACGTCGTACATCTCATCCTGCGTCTCGCCCACCGCGAGTCCTCCCACCGCGTATCCGTCGAACCCGATCGCGATCAGCTCCTCCGCGCACTTCTTGCGCAAGTCCGCGTGCAACCCGCCCTGCACGATGCCGAACAGTTTCGGATTCGGAGTCGGCGCGTCCTTTGGTTTTTCTTTCGATAGTTTTTCGTGCCACACCTTGCACTCCTTCGCCCAGCGGATGGTTCCGTCCACGGCACGGATCTGCGATTGGCGATCGGCGGTGGACGGGGGGCACTCGTCGAAACACATGATGATGTCGGAGCCCAGCGTGTGCTGGATGCGCATCGCTTCCTCCGGCCCCAGGAACAGAGGCTTGCCGTCGATGTGTGATTGGAAGCGTACGCCGTGCTCTTCGATCTTCCGAAGTCCGCTGAGTGAGAACACTTGGAACCCGCCGGAGTCCGTGAGGATCGGTCCGTCCCATCCGATGAACTTATGGAGTCCGCCGGCTTCGTCGATGATCGCTTCTCCTGGTTGTAGGTGGAGATGATACGTATTGCACAGAAGGACCTGCGATCCGAGTGCCTTGATATCGTCCAGCGTGATGCCGCGCATGGCGCCCGCGGTACCAACCGGGAAGAACACGGGCGTGTCTATGGGTCCGTGATCCGTCATGATCCGTCCGCGCCTGCCGAGGGGGGTGTCGTTCAGAAGTTCGAACATGGACACCGATGATAGCGGAAATTTCCGCGTCGGGCAGAGCATCTTGCGTTCCAATTCCTGTTTCCCCGCAACATGAGTTTGTTGTCGCTGAAAAGCCTTTGATGCACAATCTCTTCCACATCCATATATTCCTTCCACAAAACCTATGCATGCTTGTTCCTGCGGAACTTCCTCCCCGAAGGGAATCGCCCGCCTCCTCGTTCGCATCGGATTCGGACTCTCGCTGATCTTCCTCGGCATTTCCCATTATCAGGATCCCGAATTCGCCGAAGCGGTGGGACGCGGACTGGGCGCATTCGAAACGCTCGGCATGGCTTGGGGTTACATCCTGCCCGCCCTGTACATCGTCGGCGGAGTGCTGCTGACGCTCGGACTCTTCATGAACATTGCGGCTTGGGTATCCGGCATCGCGCTGGTTTCCGTTCCGGCCGGCCTTCTCCTGAAGTCCGTGTTCGGCATCAATCTCAACGATACGATGCCCCTCGCGTTGAACGGTTGGATCTGGGTCATCATCTTCATGTATGCCGTGAAAGGAACGACGTGCGAGTGCGGGGACGCATGCGGATGCTGCGACGATGAGAAACCGCCCTTGGCAAAGCACACGGTATCGAAGTCGATGCCGGTGAAGCCCGCTGCTAAGAAAGCAGCGCCGAAGAAGAAGTGATGAATTAATGCAACGCATCAAAAAAGAGCTCCCGACCGGGAGCTCTTTTCATATCAATGCTTGAGGTTATCCGACGATCTTGTCGATGAGTCCGTAGGCGAGCGCTTCCTCGGAGCTGAGGAACTTGTCGCGCTCGGTGTCGTTCTTCACCTGGTTCACGTCCTTGCCCGTGTGCTCCGCGATGAGTTCGTTCAACATGTTCTTCATCTTCACGATGTGTTCCGCATGGATGGCGATATCCGTCGCCTGGCCTTCGGTTCCTCCCAGCGGCTGGTGGATCATGATCTCGCTGTGCTTCAGGGCGAAACGCTTCCCGTGCGCGCCGGACATGAGGATGATGGCTCCTCCGCTGGCGGCCATGCCGAGACAGACGGTGGAGACGTCCGGCTTCACGTGCTGCATCGTGTCGTACATCGCGAGCGTGGAGGTCACCTGTCCTCCGGGGGAGTTCACGTAGAGCGTGATGTCCTTCTTCGCGTCCTCTTTTTCAAGGAATAGAAGCTGCGCGATGATGCTGTTCGCAACGTCATCGTTGATCTGCGTTCCGAGGAAGATGATGCGTTCCTCCATGAGACGGGAGTAGATGTCGTACGCGCGTTCCCCGAACTGCGTCTTTTCGATGACGGTGGGGATGATGAAGTTCTGAGGCGTGATGGAACCATTGCTGATTCCCTTGTAGATGCTTTGGATATTCGGATGCATGGGATAGGGGTGCTGAAGAAATAAGAGATTCGTGTATAGTATACCGAGAAAATCGCGTTCCCGTCAGTATACCGATAAAGCATAATGTGTCGGAATCATCGAAATTATGAAGATTTTGGAAGGTCACGAATGGCAAGAAAAATTAACATCGCATCTCGAACATGCGACGAAACCGCTTGTCGTGATCGTCGGTCCCACCGCGAGCGGAAAGACGGGGTTTTCTATGGAGGTCGCCAGATACATCGCATCACTCGGAAAGAAAGCGGAAATCGTGAACGGGGATTCGCGCCAGCTCTACAGGCAATTGGATATCGGCACGGCGAAGGTCACTCCCGAGGAAATGGCCGATGTGCCGCATCATCTGTTCTCCGTATTGGATCCGAAGGAGAACGTGTCGATCGCGTGGTACAAGGACGAATCGTATCGGGTGATCGATGAGATCCATGCGCGGGGGAGCGTTCCCGTGCTGGTAGGAGGATCGATGCTCTATATCAGCACGGTCATCGACGGGCTCGATCCTTTGCCGCCATCCGATCCCGATGTGCGCAAGCGCTTGGAGAAAGAGTACGACGAGGACGATGGTTGGAGTCTCTATGATCGACTGACGCAGATCGATCCCGACACCGCCAAGAACTTCGAGCATCAGAACAAGCAGTACGTGGTGCGCGCGCTGGAGTTGTACGAACAGACCGGCGTGCCTCCGTCGCAATTGAAGAAGACGATCCCGCCTCCGTACCAGGTGTTGATGTTCGGCATGGAATGGCCGCGCTCGCAGCTCACCGAACGCATCGACCTGCGCACGAAACAACTGTTGCAATCCGGATGGATTGAAGAAGTGGAAGGATTGGTCGACCGCGGCTACACGGCTCAGGACCCCGGGATGAAAAGCCACGGCTACCGCGAAATCATGGCGTGGCTTTCGAGTGAGGAGCCCGATCGCGATGCGTTATACGATGTGATCGCCTCGAAAACGCGGCAGTACGCGAAGCGGCAGATGACCTGGTGGAAGGATGATGACAGGATTTGGTGGATTCATCGATAAAAATGCTTCTATACTGAACCTCTATTCATTTTCCATGGACAAGGAAAGTTCCATCCCGGGCAGCATAACCGAATCGATGGTACGGGTCGTGAAGGGGTTTTACGGCATGCAGCGATCCCAGGATTCCAAGGAGGCGTTGCAACTTCTGGCGGCACTCGTACGACGGGGGCATTTTGCGTGCGATGCTATTTTCGCGGATGTCGTTGATACCATGCGCGATAACCCGTCGAACGAATTTTCATATGAAGAGTTGGATGTATTCGATGCGGAGGGAAAAGGAAAGTATCTGAATATTTCCGATGTTCTCCGAAACCAGGCATGCAGGATGGCGTTTTATAAAAGATTGGATCACATAAGGATTACTGGCGGCACCAGACAATCCATCAAGGATTTGATAGGTGAATACGTGCAACGCGGAAAAGTTGGCCGGCTTGAATTCCGATATCCCCAGGAACTCGAGGCGTATATCCAATACTGCGCCGATTATATCGCAACGGATTCTAAAACTTGAAGGCGTCGTACTTCTCCTCGATGCGTTGCTTCATCAGCCACAAATGCTCGATCATGTTCTGTAATTCCGGGGACGCGTTCGGCGTGTCTTTCGACTGGTAGAACTCGGAAATCTTCTGGATCATGTGCGCCATGTTGATCAGTCCTAAATCCACTTTCGCTTTCCATTCCTGCGGCATCGTGTCGTAGATCTTCTTGTTGATAAAACTTTCCGGATTCATCGGATTGATTTTTCCCTCGTTGATCAATGAAAGAAGATCTTTCAGAAAATCATTGTGTTTTTTCGTCATTTTCTCGTCTTTCGCTTTTCCCAGAGCCACCTGCGCCTGTTCGGAAATTTTGCCGTGTTTCTTCAGAATCGCGTGGAAGTCGTTCATGCGGCGAGTATAGCGAAACGAAATATTTTTTACATCACCGTTTTGCACCGCATGCATTTGCATCGCCATGATCCATTGTCTACGCTCGACGGATGATCATGTTTGCGCACAGCGCCGGCGGGGTCGTGTTGAACCCGAAGGGGGAGGTGCTGGTGGTGCAGCAGCGCGACGGTTCCTGGTCGCTTCCCAAAGGCCATATAAAGGAGGGGGAAGATCCCAAGGCGGCGGCGATACGCGAGATCAGGGAAGAAACGGGAATCAGGGATTGCTCGCTGGTGAAGATCCTGGGCAGTTACTCCCGTTACAGCCTTGCCGATACCGGAAAGGAAGATTTATCTTCCATGAAGCGCATCACGATTTACCTGTTCATCGCCGCCGATGCCGAGCTCAGGCCAACGGATCCGCGCAACCCTGCGGCCAAATGGGTGCCGAAGGGCGAGGTCGCGAAGCTTCTGACACACCCCAAAGACAAGGAATTCTTCGTGGGAGTGCTGTCCGAATTGTAAGAAAAGTTCATCTTTTCAAACCGGTGATTCGGTTTATAGTGGTGTCGATAGAAAAGAAGCCTATCCCCAGCGCAGGCCTTGCCGTGATCGACGAAGAAGAGCGCATTCTGATCGTCGCGAAGCATCATTTCAAAGTCGAAACGGATGACGGTTCCGTGCATCTCACGAAGGGTTTTCCCAAGGGGGGAGTCGATACGACCGATAAAAATCATCGCGATGCGGCCATTCGAGAGACTTTGGAGGAAACAGGTGCGCATATCGGACAGCTGTTTATTCCTCAGAGGAAGGCGTTGATTACCTACACGAATTATAAAATCGATAAAAATGGCGAACTGGATCTGCGACAGCCAAAGAAAATCAAATTATTCGGGGCGTATACGACGCAGAAAAAATTCGTTCCGCCAGACAGGGAGAAGCATCCATACGCCAGCCTGGTGCAGCTGGAAAAGTTCGAAAAGCACGTGAAAAATCCCCATGATCGTGAGGCATTCGAAGCGATTGCCGAAGCTTTGCTGGAAATGCGGAAAGAAGTAAGAAAGGCTTTGAAAAAGAAAAAGATGACGATGTTCGTGTGATTTGAATGGTGTACGACCGCACACTTTGGTAAAGTGTCCGCGTGAATCTGAAGACGCCGTTGTCCAAGGCACTCCGTACCATCCAGTCCCACCTGGACGTACTGGATGACATGGGCATTCGAAACGTCGAAGACCTTTTGCTGTACCTGCCGCGCGCGCATGAGGATTTGAGCGAGATGCAGACCATCGGCGGATCCAGACTGGGGGAAAAGGTGACGATCCGCGGAACCGTCGGATCGCTGAAAACGACGCGCATCCGCGGCGGGCGCATCATCGTGTCCACGACCTTCACGGACGACGCCGGCGACGCGTGCCAGGTGAGTTGGTTCAACCAGCCGCATATCACGCGCATGCTGCCCGAATATTCCGAAGTGGTGCTGACGGGGAAGTTGGTCGAGAAGGGGTACAAGTTGCAAATGCAGAGTCCGCAGTTCGAGATCGCGGGCAGCAAGCCACTCGTTCATGCAGGCCGCCTCGTGCCCGTCTATCCCCAGCACGACATCATCAACACGAAGTGGCTGCGTGAAAAGATGGTGCAGGTGAAAGACGCCATCGACCTTCTTCCCGAAACGCTTCCCGCCGACGTCATCAAGGACGAAGATCTCCTGTCGCGCAAGGACGCGATACGCGCGTTGCATTTCCCGGAGACGATCAAGGACGTGGAGCGCGCGCAGCAACGCATGGCCTTCGAACAGATGTTCGTCGTCCAGCAGGATGCGTTGGAGCGCAAGAAAATGTGGCAGACGGACCATCAGGAACGCCTGAAGATCCCCATGGATGCCGAGCTTATCAAGCTATTCTTCGCGTCGCTGCAATTCACGCCGACCAACAGCCAGAAGATTTCCATCTACGAGATTTTGAAAGACATGGAGAAGGACATCCCGATGTCGCGCTTGCTGGAAGGGGACGTGGGATCCGGAAAGACACTCGTCGCGGTCGCGGTGATGGCAACGGTCGTCGCGAGCGGCGGCCAGTGCGCGCTGATGGTTCCGACCGAGGTTTTGGCGCGTCAGCATGCGGAAACGGTGAGCAAGCTGTTGCTCAAGTTCCATGCGTACCTGGAACAGGAAGGGAAGGGGAGTAAGTTGCGCCTGCCGTCCGTTGTGCTGCTCACGGGATCCACGCCCGGCGCGGATTCCAAGGATATCAAGCAACGGATCGCGACGGGTACGGCGGACATCGCCATCGGCACGCACGCGCTCATCGAAGACACGGTGCAATTCCGCGATCTGAAACTCGTCATCGTGGACGAGCAGCACCGTTTCGGCGTCGCGCAGCGCGCGCGATTGAAAGAGAAGGGGAATCCGCATTTCCTGTCCATGACCGCCACGCCCATTCCGCGCACGCTCGCTCTTACCGCATACGGGGATCACGATCTGTCCGTCTTGCAGGAAAAGCCGGGCAATCGGAAGAAAATCAAAACGACGGTTGTCTCTCCCGATGACCGCAAGACGGTGGAGTTCTTCATTGATAACCAGATCGGGGAGGGGAGACAGGTGTTCGTCATCTGCCCGCTCATCACCACGTCCGAGGCGGAGGAAATCAAGGAAGTGAAGAGCGTCGAGCAGGAAGCGAAGCGTTTAACGGAAGGATTCCCGCATCGTCGTATCGCGTTGCTCCACGGAAAAATGCTCCCGAAAGACAAGGATGACATCATGCGTAGGTTCAAGGAAAAGGAATACGACATCCTCGTGTCCACGTCGGTGATCGAGGTCGGCATCGACGTGCCCAACAGTACGATTATCATCATCGAGGGGTCGGAGCGATTCGGACTCGCGCAGTTGCACCAGTTCCGCGGGCGCGTCGGGCGCGGTGAGCACCAGAGCTACTGCTTCCTCTTCACGACCGATCCGGCACAGGCGCGCTCTCCTCGCCTGAAAGCGATGGAGGAATACGATTCCGGTTTCCATTTGGCAGAGATCGATTTGAAATTGCGCGGACCCGGGGAAATCTTCGGATTCAAACAGAGCGGTTTACCGGATTTCGCCTTCCCGCATCTTTATCAGCCAGAATTGATCATCCGGGCGCGCAAGGCTGCGGAGAAACTGATCGGCATACAGGCCGAAAGAGCCGCCTGATCCGTATTGTCAGAAAGCCTGGAAACGGTACACTAAGGGCGCTTTCCCTTGTTTTCTTATGGCAGACGATCAGACCACAGGTGCAAACCCTCCCAGGCCCGGCGACCCCGTGCCGACCGAAGGTTTGGACCCCACAATGGTATTCGCATCCCAGCCCACGCCTCCGCAGCCGCCCGCACAGCAGGCCGGTGATGATGGTTCGACGGGAGACGACGGCGCCGTGCCTCCCCAGGACAGCGGACCTCCTCCGCCTCCGGCCGGAACGGTTGCCACGAAGGAAATGGGATACGATGATGAAGACCTTCGCGTCCTCGGCGAAGTGGGCGATTACCGTTTCGGTTCCATCGCCGTGCAGCTCACGAACGATCACATCGCTATTCCGGCTCATCCCGAAACGCAATTCGACGAGCAGGCATTCCTCATATTGCTACGCGGAAGCATCTCGCTCACGCGCGACGAAAAGTGGCGCATCATCCAGGCCGTGCCGAAGCTGAACCAGTTCCAGGTCGACGAACTTCAGAAGATTTTGGAAGAAGAGCGCCGCAAGTTCAGCGAACTTTCGCCAAAACACCTGTCGCAGCTTCTAAAGTTGGAACAGAAGCACGCCCAGGATTGGGTCGATCTCCAGACGATCGCCATCCAGTCCGTTGCGAAGCAGCAGGAGCAGTCGCAGGCGGATGATATCCGCAAGCAGCTGGGACTCTGATCGTCAGGCGTAGAAATGGAACCCCGCCATCAGCAGGATCCCTATGAGTGATAGGGCGATCCCTTTCGCGATGCCTTTGCCCATCCATGCATGGATGGTCGTCAGAAGCAGGAATAGGAAGGTGCCGAAGCAGAAGCGCAGTACAAGACTCGAAGTCGAGAGTGCGGCGATGAACGGGATGTCGGCCGAAATACTCTTCTTCAGTTGCAGCCCGCCCAGCAGATATACCAGGCCATACCAAGCGATGAGCCAGCCGGCGAACAGGCGTAGCGTTTCGACGAGTGGCAGGTAGGTCGCTTCCTCGGACGGCGCAGCCGCGGACTTTCTCCTCCCGCTCCACGGCATGCTCTCCACGGGCAGGGGATCTTGTTCGCTAAGGGTGAACTCGGCTAACGCGCTCACCGCCAGGTCGCGCTTGCGCAGGATTTCGCGCGCCTGGTCATAGGTCGGTGCTTCCACCGTCCCGCTTTGTTTCACGCCTGCCGCGTCTTCGGCGATGTACGTATAGAGAGGCATGGCTTTATTGTACCGGAGCGGCGGCGATATTCTGCGTGATGTAGCGCACGGCTTCCGAGAGGATGCCGGGGGCTCGCACCTCGATGTGCCGGTCATTGCTCCAAGCCCTGTAACCCACGGAGTCTCCTCCTTCCGTCACCACCTGTCCGTCGGATTTTCCCGTTCCGTTGATCGAGCCAGACACGACGTTGATCGACAGGGGGCCGTCGCCGAGGGTCTGCAATTCTTCAGGCCCGACTTCGACGTGGGCGAGATACGTGGACGTGGCCCCGAACGACGTGAACCACCAGTTCTTGTGGATGGGTGCGCAGAAGCCTATCTGTTTGCTGCAGTACTTCTGCGTCCAGCTTGCCGCGCCCATGTTCGCCTTCGCCATCGTCTGTGCTTTCGCATCCACCGCGATCACGGATGCGGAAGAAGCGGCTGCGATGCTCGATACGGCGCGGGAAGAGGCAATGCTCGAAACAGCGGCGCGGGATGATGCGATGCTTGCCGCGGAAGACGAGGAATCAACGGATGATTCACTTATGTCGCTCGATGCGCTCATTTCGGATGACTGTTCCATGGCGGATACGGTCTCAACGCGCATGATCATGCCACCTTCTTCCACCGTCGGGCTCACGTCGCCGGTGACACGGACGGTGCGGCCCAGGTAGTTGTTGAGATCAAGGGAATTGCTTTCCAAAATGAGAAATTGTTCGTTGTCCAATACAAGCTTGTGCGTTCCTTGCATGTAGATACTTGCGCCCAGTACGCGGATGACGCCGGTGTAGGAAACGTCTTGCACGACGGATGCCGAGGAGACGCTGGATGAAGACGATGTGCCGTCATCGGAAGGAGCCGCGTTAAACGAGCAGGCACCGAGAGCTACGGTGCTGCAGAGAGCCAGGATGGCTGCTGATTGCTTCATGGTTGCGATGGTATGGGAAAGAGGTATCAGTATACGATTCGCCCTTCCTTTCAACAATGATCCTATGTCACAAATCGAATCTTTTTCCTCTTGTTTTAATCCATTCCCCAGAGCTTTTTGAAGGGTTTTGGACATTGATCGAACATTCCTGCGGCATCGTACTGGCTCCTGTCAATCCAGCGGATTTCTTCGGACTCCTCGTTAGGCACGAACGAAACATTCTCAGGGTTGGCGAGCGCGGCTTCGAACGTCACGAACATGATGTATTTTCCGTCCTTACGATGCAGGGATTGCTCGCTGCAAAGAAGCCTCTTCACGACGATCTCGACGCCTAATTCTTCTTTTATCTCCCTCGCGACGGCTTCTTCCAGGGATTCTCCTTCATTAATTCTTCCGCCCGGCAGATCCCACAACGTATCGCCTTCGCTGCGCGTGATCAGCACCTTGTCGCCGTCGACGATCATCGCCTTTACCGCGACTTTGCCGGAAAAGTGGCTTTCCTTATTCATGCCGATGAGCATATATGTACTTACTATTAAATGGAACGCGTCGAACGAGCGCTATGCGCGAAGTGCAGACGCTCTTTGCCGAAAAGATAGCCCATGAAAGAAAAACCGGAGGTTTGTCTTTCATGTTTAATGGCGGAGGGAGTGGGATTCGAACCCACGTGACCCGTGAAGGTCAACCTGATTTCAAGTCAGGCGCGTTCGACCGCTCTGCCATCCCTCCGCAAGCATTATAGCGGAAAAAACGGCATCTCTCACCTGTATTTTACCGCGTACCCGAGCCTCGCGAGTGGTTCACGGTTATTCCGCGTTATCCATGGCATCCGTTGCGATCGCTTCTTCCAGCTGTTTGCGCAGCTGGTCGTTGCTAGGCATGTCTTCCACGGCGACCGTGCGGTCATTCCATTGGGATCGCAAGCTGTCCATATAGGAGGAATCTTTCAGGAGTTTCTCGCCGAAGGACTTCGCGGTCTCTCGGAAGCGGCTGAGCAGGAGGTGGCGCGCAAAGGTGTGCATGGCGCTGACGAACGCGTCTTCGCCGCCCGTCACTTCCGTGCGCACTTCATCGAGGATGGCGTTCACGATGCTTTCGGCATCGAGGCCGGCGAAGAACTTCAGGTCCTCGGCCTTTCCGGATGGGAAGTAATGAGTGAGTCCCATGCGGCGCAGCGAGCAGGGGAGTTGGAAATCCGCGATGATGTCCGCGACCTGCGAGGCGAGTCCGCCTTCCACATTATGATCTTCGACCACGATGAGGTGGTATGTCTCGAGCGCGGCTTGGATGATGACCGATGCGTCGATGGGGCGGATGCAGGACACGTTCAGTACGCGTACTTGCACCTTTTCGTCATCGCTTTCGTCCGCCAGCATATCCGCGGCGGCGATGGCGTCGTGTACGGAAATACCCGTCGCAAGGATCGTCACTTTGTCGGTCGCGTCGCCCTTGCCGCGCACCATGTCGATCTTGCCATCGTACTTGTACTTCTCGCCGTAGAACGCCTCGCCTTTTTCATTCAGGATCTGCGGATGGTCACTACGGGCGGAGAATACGTATACGTTTTCCTCGCCGTTGGCGACGATCTCCAGTCCTTTCTCCGCCATGGCGCCCGCCTGGTTGCAATCCGCGGGCATCCACACCTGCGTGTGATGGAAGGGGATGTTCAGGTAGTTCTGCTCCTGGTGCGTCTCGCCGTCTTCGCCGACGCTCAATCCGCTATGCGTGCAATCGTGCAGCACGCCGCAACGCGTGTGGGTGCAATTGATGTCGATAAGCCTGGCCGACGCGCGCGCTTCGTTCGTGCCGAAAGCGGCGAAGGTGTAGGTGACGGGAAGAAGTCCCGCCTGGCGCATGCCCGCGGCCATCATGTACATGTTCGCTTCCGCCACCCCCACGTTGATCACGCGCGTCGGGAATTCCTTTTGCACCTTGTCGAATCCTCCGGAAGCCGCGAGGTCCGCATGCAGAACGACGATCCTGTCATCGTGCTTCATCAGCGCTTTCAAATGCGTTGCGCCGAAATCCTTGCGCGCGCCGCCTTTCTCCGTCGTGATGGCGCGCTTGTAGTCTTTCGACGTCTTCCAGTCGAGGACCATGTTCGTCACGGTCGGTTTCTTCGATTCGTAGCGCTTCTTCTCTTCCTTGCGGAACGTCTCGTATTCCTTGATGGTCGCTTCGAGATCGGGAAGTTCCTTCACCGCTTTTTCCATTTCTTCCTTGGAAAGGGGGGAGCCGTGGTAGTTCTTCGCGCCCGTGTTGGATCCTTCTTCCATAAAGGACACGCCCTTGCCCATCGTCGTGTAGTAACAAATGAACGTCGGGCGGCCGTTCTTCAGTCCGTCCGCCTTTTCCTGGGCGGCGACCACTTGGGCAGGGTCGTTTCCGTCTTGTACTTCGATGACGTTCCATCCTTCCGCGTGCGCGATGGCCGCGAAGTCGGATGCGACGGTCTTGCTCGGCAGGTCCGAAAGCTGGATGTCGTTGAAGTCCCCGTGCACGACGAGGTTATCCGTTTTCAAATGCGTCGCGAGGCGGAATGCTTCGGCCACCTGTCCTTCCTGTGCGTCGCCATCAGCGAGCAGTACATCGACCATTCCTTTCTGTTTCAAGTACTTGAGTCCGAAGGCCGTACCGAGTCCGTGGCTTGCGCCTTTGCCCAGGGGGCCCGTGCCAAACGGGATATCGCCGATACCCGCTTCCACGTGTCCGGGGAGTCCGTTCGGGATGCGGAACGTTTTCATGATCGCATCGATGCTTTGCAACCTCTCATCCTGTCCTTCGCGGCCGAACATCCACTGCAGGCCGTACGCGAGCAGGGACAAATGTCCCGCGCTGTAGCGCAGCGGCTGGTCCACATGCGGGTCGCGGCGCTTACTGAGGAAATACGCGAACGTGAACGACGAGAGCGGTCCACCCGGGTGTCCCGATGCATGGAGCGTGGGTGCCTGGACGCATAGATGTGCCATGATCGCGTGTGCGAGTTCGTAGGCTTTTTGATCGTCTTTGGAAAGCGTGGCAGCTTCATCCGGTCCGATCCAGATCATCTCTCCTTTCTCGCTGCTTTGCATGATGCGCTGCAGCGACATGGGGGCTTCCTTGTTACCGATAAGGTCTTTGGCGAGGGGGCGTGGCGACATGGTGAAAGTATAGTGGGTCGAAATCGATCTCGCGAGGAGTTCTTTGTTAAGAGTTAAATGCGATCGGTGCCGGTATCGTTTCGTGAATAGCCCTTGAGCGAACTTCGGCAAAAGGAATGCTGTGATTTTCCGTGAGCAGTGCCAGACAGGCGATTCTCACGTCAGGCATAAAGTAGTATTCACCAGTGATTGTTTCCAAAAAATTTGAGATTTTAGATGCTTGCTTTGGGGTTAGCGGTAAATCTTCCATAGAAGTGATATTATCTTGTCATTTTGCAATAATCAACACTCTCTTCAACCCGCTGCGGATTTCTTCCTTCACGCCCGTCCAATCATGCAGGGCGTTCAAGAGCGTCGCATGCGTGTATTTGTAGTTGTCGCCCCGTTTCGTTCCCACATCCTTCGTGTAGAAGTACGTGCTGTCGAATCCCGTGATGACCATGACGTGATACCAGGGTCCAAGTCCGCTGTAGTACGGATTTCCAAGGTCCCGCCCCGCGAACGGCGCGATGACCGGGTTGCCGTTGCGTAATTCGTTCTTGATGTCCTCGATCGTGACGTTCTCGATCACGCGTCCGCTGAGGCCGTACTTTCCCTTCGCGACTTCCAGGAGCTGGGGCATCGTGATGTCGATGGGGTAACCGTTATCCTCTTCCCATGCGACGGTGGAGAGGATCTGCGTATTCATCTCGTTCGCGTTCATGCCTTGTCCGTTCAGGTACGCGTTCACGAGGATCAATGATGCCTCCTCGCATGCTTCGTCGTACGGAGGATCCCAATTGCCGAGTGGTGCTTGGGATGCGAACGGCAGTTTCAGCTGCGCGTTGCCAGTGGCGGCCGCTTTTGATGAGGCTGCGCCACCAACGGACGATGCGACGCTGGCGACCGATGCAGGGGTCGAGGATTGGATGCTCGAAGAAGACGATGAGGCGGTGTTTTCGGGAATTTGGCTTTGGCCGTTGCACGCGACGAGTCCGACGGTCAGGAATGCCGCTGCGAAAGGGGAGTATTTCATACGGAAGAGGGTAGGGATGAATGAATCGGGATGCAAAGCATTGCTTACTTTAATGAGGACGTACGAAGGAGTATCATCTGTCCGTTTTCTTCCCACCTTATCCATGAAAATCTTCCTCGATACCGCAAACGTAGACCAGGTCCGTGATATCGCTTCATGGGGCATTCTCGACGGCGTCACGACGAATCCCTCGCTGGTCGCGAAAGAAGGGAAGGATTTCAAGGAGACGGTGCTCGCCATGTGTGGACTCGTCGATAACGTCAGCGCGCAGGTAACGGCGACTGACTCATCCGAGATGATCAAGCAGGGCGAGGAATACGCGTCCTGGCACAAGCATGTCGTCGTGAAGGTTCCGATGACGACGGAAGGTTTGAAAACCATCAAGGCTCTCAGCAAAAAGGGTATTCGTACGAACACGACGCTCGTGTTTTCCGCGCAGCAGGCGTTGTTGGCCGCGAAGGCCGGAGCGACGATGGTGAGTCCGTTCGTCGGACGCTTGGACGACAAGAACGGCGCGGGCAACGGTATGCAAGTCGTTGCGGAAATCCTGCAGGCGTTCCAGAATTACGATATCAAGACCGAGGTGCTGGTCGCATCCGTGCGTTCCATGGATCACGTTCATGAAGCGATGATGATGGGCGCGCAGATCGCCACCATCCCGTATGCCATCGCGCAGGAGCTGCCGAAACATGAGCTGACGGACGTCGGTCTGCAGAAATTCCTCGACGACTGGAAGAAGGTGCAGGGCTGAGGTATCGTCCTGGCATGAATCACATCGCAGTCGTCGGTCTGTCGGTTATGGGTGCCAACCTTGCCCGCAATGCGGCAAGGAACGGAGCCACGGTTTCCGTATTCAACCGCACCACCGAAAAAATGGAGAAGTTCCTGTCGGACTTCGGGTCCGAGGGGGCGTTCATAGGATGCAAGACACATGAGGAGTTGGCCGCATCGTTCAAAGGAACGAAAACGATTTTGCTGATGGTACAGGCAGGTGCCGCGGTCGATGATGTCATTGCCGAGATCCTTCCGCATTTGTCCAAGGGGGACATTTTGATCGACGGAGGCAACAGTTACTTCAAAGATACCGAGCGCCGAGCAAAGGAATTATCGGCAAAAGGAATCCGTTTCGTGGGCATGGGCGTGAGCGGCGGCGAAGAAGGTGCGCTCAACGGTCCCAGCATGATGCCGGGTGGTGACAAGTCCGCGGTCGAAGAGTTGCTACCGTTGCTTACGAAGATGTCCGCATCCGACGGGGAAGGTGGCAAGTGCATCGCCTACATGGGCGAAGGGGGAGCGGGGCACTTCGTGAAGATGGTCCACAACGGCATCGAGTACGGGGACATGCAGCTTATCGCCGAGGCATACCATTTACTGACGTACGTATCCGGCTTGGAGAACGAGCAGCTCGCAAAGCTCTTCGCGGAGTGGAACGAAGGCGAGGATCTCCAGTCCTTCCTCATCGAAATTACCGCGCAGATTTTCAAGAAGAGAGAAGGGGATGCGTATCTTGTGGATCTCATCCTGGATAGCGCCGGGTCCAAGGGGACCGGAAAATGGACGAGCCAGTGCGCGTTGGACCTGGGCGTCATGATCCCCACGATCACCGCGGCCGTCGACGCACGTGCGATGTCGGCGCACAAGAAGGAGAGAAGCGCGGCATTCAAGGCGCTCGAACCGTACAAGCTCGCCGTGGATACTCCCGATCTTGATTCCGCCGACGTCCGCTTCGCGCTCTTCCTCAGCAAGATCTGTTCGTACGCGCAGGGTTTGGCGCTCATCGCCGCAGCTTCGAAAGAATACGGATGGAATCTTCCGTTCGCGGAGATTTGCCGCATCTGGAAAGGAGGCTGCATCATCCGTTCCACGCTCCTGGGAACATTCGAGAAAGCCTTCAAGAAAGATCCGTCGTTGAAAAACCTTCTTCTGGATCCGTCCGTCATCGAGGAATTCAAGGAAAGGCACCAGGTGTGGAGGTCTGTCATCGCGAAGGGAATCGCCGCGGGTGTGCCGCTTCCGGCCATGACCGCGTCCGTCTCGTACTTTGACGGATACTTCACCGAGAATCTTCCGCAAAATCTCATCCAAGCGCAGCGAGACCTGTTTGGGGCCCATACGTTCCAGAGAATCGACAAAGAAGGAACGTTCCACGCAGATTGGAATTGAAAAAATAGTGAAGTATACTTGTCTTACGTTCTTTCACGTTCGTTTGATGTTTCTTGCATATACGAAAACCTCATACGCGGAGATGTTCCATGCCTACGAACTCGTTGTACGAAGCGGATGCCGAGTCACAGATCTTGTCGATCGGACAGATGAGTACGTTCAGAATGTATGCTTTCATGCGCAGCTTCCGGAAACTTTTTCCCGAAAGTGCCCGATGTTGCTCGCAATTGTTGCAATGGATGGTGACGCAAAGTGACTGTTTCCGACACAGTGTCCGTATTACAGTCAAAGATGACGACCAATGTTTCGGAAACGTGGAATGGGTTCTCGTAGACGCCGAAAGGGATTTGCGAGAACTGCTTGTGTTATGTGGCGTCCGCGTCTCTTTTTTGGCCTTACCAGGGTACGTAACGGAGGAAGGTGAATTCATCCCAAGTATGGGGCATTGCACTGTCTGGCTCAGTGTTGAAGAAGAGACGATGCCAAAATGCGCAAGAGAGCTGACATTAACGGACGAGAACTTAGTTGAGATCGCAAGGTGCAGAGTGAAGTAGTTTTTTCTCTGTCGATCCCGACGCTACTTTGCCCCCTCGCGTAGGGGGCTTTTTTACTTCGCGAGCAACGCTGCGCCAATCACTCCGGCATCGCGGATTTCCGCAGCGACGATTTTCGGCAGGGGAGTGCCGGGCAGCGTCCACTGTTTCATTTCCTTTTCGATCGCATCGACGTGCGACGCGAGCGTATGTCCGGCTGCCCCTCCAAAGATAATGACGTCCGGATCCAGGAAATAATGGATGTTCACGCTGAGCCACGCCACTTCGCGGTAGATATCCGGCTGCATGAAGGAACACGCCGCGCCATGGAGATAATCCTCGGGCGTCCTTGCCTCCTCGCACCTCTTGCCCATCGCGGTGCCACTAAGGAACTGTTCAACCTCACCGCGCTTATCTTCGGTTTCATAGGGAGGCTGGCCCGGCTTCAGGAGCATGTGTCCCAATTCCGCGGCGTACCCGTGCGCTCCTTCGAAGATCTTCCCGTTGATCACGATTCCTCCCCCGACCCCCGTGCCGAACGTGATACCGACGACGATGTCGTGCCCCTTGCCGCTGCCGAGCGTTGCTTCCGCGAGCGCGAAGCAGTTCGCATCGTTGCCGACTGAGACGGGTAGTCCGGTTTTTTCCTCAAGCAATTTTTTCACGTCGATGTTTTCGCTTTTCGCGATATTCGGAGCCTTCAGGAGTTTTCCTTTCGAGACGAGTCCCGGTACGCCGATGCCGATCGCGGTTGTTTCCGGAGTCTTGAGTTTCTCAACAAGCGCCGCGATATCATCAAGCACTTTCAGAAATCCGGCGGTTGCGTCCGTCTGCGCCTTCACCTCATCCTGTTTTTCCATGGAAGCTGCATCGAAGCGAGCGACGCGCATGTTCGTTCCGCCCAGGTCCACGCCGATGATATTTTGGGAAGTCATATGCTTCGCAGAATACAGCAGTTCGGTATGCCCACAAAAAAAGTTGTTTAACTGCTTTACAGCAAGCCCGGTCAAGTACAACCTGTTGCGTGGAAATGAAATGCTAGTGACAAAAAGCGTCGCTTCTGACAGAATTTTGGTTTCACGACGACTTTCCCAATCGTACCATGGTCAAGAAATTGCAAGACACCGTCGAAGAGTCGTTCCTCAAGGCATACGACGAGTACTCGGACGCGATCTTCCGTCACTGTTACTACCGCGTCTATGATCGCGAGCGAGGAAAGGACCTCATGCAGGAAACGTTTATCCGCGTGTGGGAATACCTGGCCAAAGGGGAAACCGTGGATAACATGCGGGCCTTCTTGTATCGCATTGCCAACAACCTGATCATCGATGAAAGCAGGAAGAAGAAGGAGCAATCACTCGAGGCGTTGCAGGAAGTCGGGTTCGACCCGGGCATCGATGTGCGCGATCACTTGAACAATAAGATCGAGAAGGACCGCGTGCTCGTCACGCTCCAGCAATTGGATGAGCCCTACCGCGATATCATCCTCATGCGCTACGTCAGCGACCTTTCCCCCTCGGAGATAGCGGATGTGATCGGCGAATCGGCGAATACCGTTTCCGTTCGTATTTACCGCGGTTTAAAGCAACTCCGGTCGCTTTTGGCAGAACCGCCGTCATCTTCTTCCGTCTCATCCGTCTAAGTATCCGACGGGGACATTTTTAGCCCCGGCTCCGGCCACCCTTTCCATTCCCATGGACGATCAGCTCCAGCTCGACCGCCACCTTGCAGAATTCTTCGCCGAAGCGAAGGCAACCTGTCTCACGCACGATGAGCGAGAACACTGTCGGTTTGCGATCGAGTCCCATTTGATCGCGCAATCCGTAAGTCTCGCCGCGGGCGGACGTCTTGATGGCATGACGCGTGGACGGGGATCGCCTGGCATGTCGGAGATATTCCTGGATGGGAAGGAAAAGAGGCAACTGCGAAAGAACCTGGTCTCTTTCATGCGGCAAAATCCGCGCTATGTTCCGGATGCCGAAGTGCAAACGTTTTCGCTGTACCGAATTTTCGAGCTTGCGCTTCCGCGCTTCGCACTCGGCGTATTGATGTTTGTGGGCGTCGGCGCGGGAGTTACTTTCGCTTCGCAGGCCAGCGTACCAGGGGATTTCCTGTACCCATTCAAAGTGAACGTGTTTGAACCGGCAGTTTCGAAACTCGCGACGAACGAAACGTCGCAGGCTGCCTGGGAGGCGCGACGTGCGCAGAACAGGCTGAAAGAAGCCGCGAGACTTGAGTCCGAATCGAAGCTTACCGAGCAAGTCGCTTCCGATTTGCGCTTGCTCTTCAAGCTGCACCTGGAAAAAACCCAGAAGAATATCGATGCGCTGCAGGAAAAGGGGGATGTCGATGTCGCGACGTCTATCCAGACACGTTTGAATGAATATATGGAATCCAATTCGGCCATCGTGAAGAGAATCGCTTCGGAAAAGCACGAGGACTCTCCGGTCGGAGCCGCAATGGCAAAGGAGCCGCCGTCGCACGAGGAGGGAGCTAACGGACATTCGAAAAAACCATCGTCGCATGGGCACTCTTTGGTTGAGACCGTGCAGTCCATACTGAACGAATCGAATTCTTCGGCCGCTTCTGAGAAGAAGGCCGATGACAAAGACAAGGACGAAGATTCCAATCATTCTTCTTCGCAAAAACAGGGTTCGTCTTCTTCATCCCGCGAGGCCGACGCAAGCAGTTCTTCTGTGGCCGATACGGATGATGATGTCGATGCGGATCTGGAAAATGGTATCCGGGAAGTGGAAACAGAGATCGCACCGTTACCGAATCTTCTTCCGTAAATGGTGGAGTCGCCGGCGACGCTGCCGTATTATTGGTTTCCATGAAGGATTCCGCGGCAACCACGGGCGAACCGATCCGCATCAGCAGGTCCAAGGTCGAATTGTTCCTGGAATGCCCGCGTTGTTTTTATCTGGACAAGGTCCGCGGAGTTTCACGGCCGGACAGCGCGACGTACTCGTTGAACCTGGCAGTGGACCACCTGCTGAAAAAGGAATTCGATTCGTATCGCCTGAGTGAGGAGGCCCACCCGCTTATGTCTTTGTACGGCGTCGAAGCGGTGCCGTTCAAGCATCGCGATTTGGACTTGTGGCGCACGAAAGGGGTCGATGCGGTCCATGGTGGTTTGCATCTGTTCGGCATCGTGGATGATGTTTGGAAGCACGACGACGGCACGCTTGCGATTGTCGATTACAAGGCGACGAGCACGGGCGCCACGATCACGTTGGACGGCGAATACCGCGCCGGGTACAAGCGGCAATTGGAATTCTACCAATGGCTCTTCCGCCATAACGGATTTGACGTGTCGGATACCGGATACTTCGTGTTCGTGAATGCGGATAAGGAGCGCGACGCGTTCGATAAAAAACTCGAGTTCACGCCGCAGATCCTTCCGTACGAGGGAAAGGGGGAGTGGATCGAGGACGCGCTGGTCGCCATCAAGGAATGCCTGGAGAACGACATGCCCCCTCCGTCTTCGAACGATTGCAAGTGGTGCGCGTACCGCAGAAAAGCGGATCAGCAGGAATCATGACCGATTCAGGTGTCGAATGGCGCTAATTTTCAGGGGAATTCCGTCTTTCAAAGAGGATTGCCTGTCTTTATACTCCCCACGCCTGGAGAGGTGGCTGAGAGGCCGAAAGCACCACACTGCTAATGTGGTATACGGGTAAAACCGTATCGAGGGTTCGAATCCCTCCCTCTCCGCCAGGCTTTAATCCGCTTTCGCCAACAGGGACGTATCGATGCCGTTGACGGTCACCACGTCGAGAGTGTTTCCGTTGAGGTAATACGCTTGGGTAACGAATGCCAGGATGTCGTCCGACACGAGCACGCATCCCATGCTTTCGTAGCGCTTGTCTTCCTCCAGCATCTTCGCGATGGATTTGTGCGAATGGATGCCGTAAGACGTACGTTCGCCGTCGTCGTAGAGGCGCAGGAAGAGACCGCTAGGGCCAAATGTCGTGCGGTCCGGCTGGATGTGCGTGGACAGGACCTGCCACTTCCTATTGGGTGTGGCGGCGTTGTAGCTAAGGCCCAAATAGCGCACATAGCGCTTCTGGCCCGTGGCGACCTTAAATTCCAGGTAGGAACCGTTATCGTGAACCAAATAACCCATATTATCCCTTGTATCGACGATCATGCGGTCTCCTTTCATGGAGATCCATGATTCCTGGGGGATAGAGGGGGAATCGACCTGCGGAGCCGTCGTAGCAAGGGTAATGCCGAACAGGACAGAGAGGAGGTGTGTCATGGGTTTGTTATACTATAATAAATGGTACAAAAGTCAATGATACGGATGGCGTCACAAAGCCAAAATGGACCACTTTAAAATGGTTAGAATCAGGTTATTGAGCAACTTTTGTATGCAGAATTCAGAGGGATAGAATGACAAGCGTAAAACATTGCTCCTGGCTGTTTCTGCCCTAGACTCGGGATACCCATGGCGGACATGCGACATATATCGGTAATGCTCACGACCGTGCTCGACATTCTCCAGCCTCAGGCAGGGGATCGTGTATTGGATGTCACGCTCGGCCTAGGTGGCCATTCCGAGGCTTTTTTGAAGGCGATTGGGCCAAAAGGACATCTTGTCGCGTTGGACGCGGATGAAGAGAACCTTCGTTTCGCCAAGGAACGCTTGGCACCCTTCGGCAGCCAGGCGGAATTGCACCATATCAACTTCGGCGACGTGCGTTCCCTCCAGTTGGAACCCGTCGATATCGTATTCGCGGATCTCGGTCTCAGCTCTCCGCATATCGACAATGCCGAGCGGGGATTCTCCTTCCGCTTCGACGGTCCGCTCGACCTTCGTTTCGATCGGTCGACGGGGGAGACCGCGGCGGATTTCTTGGAAAGGATTTCCCCGGAAGATCTCTACGTCGTGTTCCGTAAGTACGGGGAACTTCAGCAATCCAACAGGCTCTCGAAACTCCTTGCGGGCAAGAGGTGGGAGACGACGAGCGACGTGAAGAACATCGTGGAAGAGGCGTACGGGTACCGCGCCAAGTCGGTACTGCCGCAGGTATTCCAAGCGCTGCGTATCGCGGTGAACGATGAACTCGCCGTTTTAACCGAGTTGTTGCACGCGGGGCTGGATCTCCTGAAACCGGGTGGACGCATGGGAGTTCTCAGCTACCATTCACTCGAGGACCGCATCGTGAAACATTTGTTCCGAGAGGTCTGCACCCCGCTGAAGGATCCCGTTACCGGCAAGGTCGCGGTTCCCAGCGCATTCGAACTCGTCACGCCCAAGGCGATCGTTCCTTCCGACCAGGAAATCCAGGATAACCAACGCGCCCGCAGCGCGAAGTTCCGCGTCATCCGCAAGAAACCGGAATAATCCCGCAACCATGTTCCAACTCTTCTCCCCATCGGCCGTCACGCGCCGCTCGTCCCTCGGAAAACTGATCGACCAGAGCACGGTTTTGCTGATGGTGTGCATCGGATCGCTCATCCTGTTGCTCGCGCTGATGATCTTGTTCCACGAAAATGCCAATGCGACGAAGGGGTACAGGCTGCGCACGTTGGAGTACGAGCGCTCGCAGCTCCTGCTGGAAGAGGAGGTCCAGAAGATGCAGGTTGCCCAGCAGCAGTCGTTGGAAACGCTGCAAAACGACCCGAAAATCGAGGCTATGATCCAGGCGAAGCAAAAGTCGTATGTGATGGGCGAAAAGGAGATGGCGGCGCGTTGAAGCGCCCGGTGGTTGTAAAAATGCTAATAGATGCCAAATAATCATCTTTTAAGAGGTTTTGATACTGGAAAAAAACAAGTAAAAATGCTATAATGATTGGAATATGAAACAGAAGTCAGTGACGGCCGGAACCCACTCCAAAATCGCCTTTGTCGCGACTTTGGCCGTCGTCGGACTTTTTGCTGAAAGTCATTTCATTAATACAACGGCCGCAGTTGTAAGCTGTGGCGATGGGAAGCTTACTCAAAACGAACAGTGCGACGATGGTAACATCGTAAATTACGACGGATGCAACGACAGTTGTTACACGGAGCCAGGATATTCATGCACATCGAAAATAAATGCAAAAAGCGTTTGCACACTCCCTAAATGCGGCGACGGAACGTTGGACGTGGGCGAGGATTGCGACGATGGAAACAAAGAGGCGACTGACGCATGTACGGCTGCTTGTAAAGCTGCGAAATGCGGAGATAAAGTTGTTCAAAAAAATATTGAAGAATGTGACGATGGAAATTCCCTTGAAACCGATTCATGCCTTAATAACTGCACGAAGCCATTGTGCGGAAATGGGCGGATCGAAGGAAAAGAACAGTGTGACGACGGGAATAAGCGTGGAGATGACGCATGTTCGATAACCTGTACGATTCAATCCACCTATTGCGGAAATGCACGGTTGGACTCGGGCGAGGAGTGTGATCTTGGGCTTCAGAACGGTTCGTCGCCGCTATGCAATAGCGAGTGTAAAGTCCCGTACTGCGGGGACGGATATGTGACGCCCAGTGCCGCCGAGGAATGCGAACCTGAGAAAGCCAAGGATGGAAGTTACCTGGAGGTACAGTGCGGCAAGGCCTGCACCATTCCCACTTGCTCCGAGTCGGATCCGGATTCCTGCACAGGCGGATGCAAATGGAAAATCCTTCCGGCATGCCAAGCTTCGAGCGCTTCGTCCAAAGGGGTTTCGTCTATAAGCGGCGCAACGATTTCTTCAATTATCTCTTCTAGCTCATCGGGTTCATTGAAGAGCTCATCGTCAAAGAACTCATCTTCCGGCTCGACCATATCTGCAGCTTCGTCCGCGGCCTCATCGCTTGTCATTTCGTCCGTTGCGTCTTCTTCCGCGGAAAGCGCGGAATCCTCCTCTGCGCAATCGTCATTGGCCGAACCGGTGGACCTCTCGGCTGTTTGCGGAAATAACCTGAAGGAAGGCAAGGAGCAGTGTGATACAGGGGGAAGGAATTCCATGCTTCCGAATGCGTGCCGTCCGGATTGTACCAATGCCAAATGCGGCGACGGCGTGCTGGACGCCAAGGAGCAATGCGATGACGGATTGAAAAACTCCGATACGCTCCGCGATGCCTGCAGGACGAAATGCGTGAATCCGAAGTGCGGAGACGGCGTTGTTGATAATGGCGAGGCATGCGATGCGGGCGCCAAAAATTCCAATACGGAACCGGATTCGTGCCGCAAGGATTGCAAGCGCGCGTTTTGCGGTGATGGTGTCGTAGATGCAGGCGAGACGTGCGACGACAAGGGTAAAGAAACTGCGACATGCACGCTTCAGTGCACGAAGCCATACGTGCCGGTGTGCGGTGACGGCAATATGGAAGGTGCGGAAGAATGCGATGACGGGAACCTGGTGAATACCGACGAATGCTCGGTGGAATGTAAACTTCCTGTTTGCGGGAATAAAAATGTCGAAGGAAGGGAGCAGTGTGATGACGGAAATGTTGCGAATGGCGATGGATGCAGCAATCTTTGCACCGAGGAGTGGTCCATCGGATCTTTCTTCCGTTGGCTGTTCGAATTGTTCCTACTGCCGTTCACGTTTGCAACGGAGGGGTAAGAAGCATCTGATTTGACGCATGTCGCATGCGCTTCTTTTTGATATAAAAAAGTCGCTGATTTCCATGCAAAAAAAGCGGGGCGAGGCTAGTTTGCTTTCTCCACTTCCTACCTGCCCCATATGTTGTATCAGATTCTTCCGGTTCTGATCCTGGCAAACGCGGCGTTGCTCACTGTAACGGTGCGCATGGCATTTGCTCCTGCCCTCGACGAAAAAGGGGAGTGACAATCGTGCCATCCTGGAAGCGGTTATTTTCGCTACCAAAAAGCGAGAGGAATCAGTATGATGCCGGCTCCGTTTCCCCCTTCCTATAGACCACGGCGACGTTATCCTTCGGTTTCAGGACGTATCGTTTGAATACGACCATCACAAGCCCATCCTAAGTGAGGCGAGTTTTTCTGTGCGTGAGAACGCGAAACTGACGATTATGGGGCAGAACGGCGCAGGCAAGAGCACCATTTTCAAGATGATCATGAAGGAATTGAAGCCCCAGGAAGGCGAGATCCATATCAAGAAAGGGGTGACGATCGGCATCGCCAAGCAGGTGATTCCGCAGGAAGACATGGACAAGACGGTTCTCGAGTTCTTCGAAGGAGCATTTTCCGAAAAACTGTACGACATCGAGCGCCATATCGCGAAAGTGCTGGATGCGGTGAACTTGAAGGCGCCGCTCGATAAGAAGATATCGGCTTTCTCCGGCGGACAGAAGGCACGATTGCTTCTGGCGTATGCGCTCATCCAGGAGCCGGATATCCTGCTTCTCGACGAGCCGACGAACAACCTCGATAAGGCTGGTATCGATCACCTCACGGGATTCCTCGTGATGTATGACAAGACCTGCATTGTTATCTCCCATGATGCGGACTTCCTAAACAGTTTCACGGAGGGCGTGCTCTACCTGGATGCGCACTCGCACAAAGTGGACCAGCACGTGGGGGATTACTTCGACGTGGTGGAGCGTATCCAGGAGCAGATCGAACGCGAACAGAGCCAGAACGCGCGCATGGAGAAGGATATCCAGGACCAGAAGGATAAGATTAACTTCTTCTCGCATAAGGGAGGAAAGATGCGCAAGCTCGCCAGTAAAATGCGCGATGCTGTGGAAGAGGCGGAGGAGAACAAGGTCGACGTCCGTCGCGAGGACAAAACCATCCCGCCATTTACCATCGACATCGCTGATTTCACGAAGCCGCTCGCGGAGATCACCTCCGTGACGATCATGAAGGATCACAAGCCGACGAAGAAAAACGTCGCGGTCACCCTGCGCAAACGCCATCGCGTCCTTATCACCGGTCCCAACGGCATCGGCAAGAGTACGCTCCTGGAAGCGATGGCGACGGGGAAGGAAAAGGGCGCCGTAATCACGCCGGGTGTCGTCGTCGGGTACTACCGACAGGATTTCTCCGGACTCCCGATGGAAAAAACCGTGTACCAGATCCTGGAAGAAGCGATGGAGAAACCGAATCACCAGGAAATTTACTCCATGGCCGCGCGTTTCCTTTTGCCGGGTGACAAGGTCCAAACACCCGCCCGTGCCCTTTCCGAAGGCCAGAAGGGATTACTGTGTTTCGCACGCTTCATGTTGCTCAAGCCGACGCTGCTCATCCTGGACGAGCCTACGAACCACATCAATTTCCGACACATCCCGGTGATTGCCGAGGCATTGAATAACTACAAGGGCGGCATGATCCTCGTCAGCCACGACCAAGAATTCCTGAAGAAGATCGAGATCGACGAGGAGTTGGATTTGGGTGCCCTTTAAACTTTTGTCGCGAGCTTCAAGACGGTGTTCCAGTTGCGCGTAGTGATGTTGTTTCCATATTCCTTTTCCAGGATGCCCATCGCGTCCGCGGTTCCTTTTTTGCCAAGCGTGAGGACGCTGATGATTTCGCCGTCGGTCACTTTCAGGATCGTAAAATCTTTTTCGGGTGAGACATACGGGATTTTTAATTTGCTTTTCGGCTTGTCCGTGAGAAAGGTGACGTACAGGCGCGTGTCCGGCGTGACCTTGATGTCTTTAAAAGGGTCGGCCTTGATGATTTTTTGGATCTCATCGGCTGGCCGCACGATGACATCGCAAGTGAAGCCGAATGTTTTTTCCATTTGGCCGTAGATCTTTTTTTC
The DNA here is from genome assembly GCA_964624905.1 of uncultured Candidatus Peribacteria bacterium. GTDB lineage: Bacteria > Patescibacteriota > Gracilibacteria > Peribacterales > Peribacteraceae > CAZRVH01. Next base: position 41,069 of record CAZUYK010000002.1, on the reverse strand, counting down.
GATCAATTCGGGTTTTTCATTTGGCGCTTCGAAGATCGCGTTACCGGAGTTCAGCAGCGTGCGGATGTTTTCATATCCCATCTTCTCCAGCATCTTTTTCAAATCCGCCATGGGAACTTTCTTGTTTCCCCCAACGTTGATGCCGCGGAGTAGGGCGATGTGGGTTTTCATGGTTGAAAGTGTTTCAATATAACACCAACGGTTTCATCAATTGATCGTGTTCCATCCACGGATAGCCACGGTGCTCCACTATCTTCCGCCTCTTTTTTGAGTGATTGCGCAGCCGAAATATCCCGTTTCATCCAATTGTCCCAGGCCTTTTCTTTATCACTTGTTTTGGCTAATACATTATGAATCCAGGGACGTTGCCGATACTGATCAAGCAAAAAACTTTCCGTAGCGATAAGATAAAAAACATGTTGCTTCGATGGCAGCAGCGAGAGAATGCGTAGCGGGTAAACATAACAGTCCACGACGAGTGGTCGCGGATCGTCTCGCAATAAATATTCTACATCCTCAAGAATAAGGTCGAACTCCTGGTTCGCGCCTTCTACATCCGTTTGGATTTGTTCTTGTAAAGGACGCAGCCAAAGGGCGTCTCCCGTTATGTGCGATACTGCATGAAAGGTGGGCTGTTTTTTTGGGTCGGCACGTTCACGGTGGTCATCCAGCCAGTCGTCCGCGTGATACACGTTCCAGTCATTGCGTTTAGCGATAATCGAAGATGTCGTGGTTTTTCCTGCACATACGGAGCCACTAATCCAATAGATCCTAGAGAAGTCTTCTGGGGTTATCATAGAGGAATAAAATGGTATCCCGGACTGGAATTGAACCAGTGACCTGGAGCTTAGAAGGCTCCCGCTCTAATCCAACTGAGCTACCGGGACATGGCTCCATTATAGCAGATTTTGCCTTCTCTTTGCGATTCGTTTTTATGCTATACTTTCGCCGATGGATCAACAGCCCTTACAAGATCAGCAGATGCCGCCGGCGTCCGAAGCCTTTCCGGCAAAGCCCCTCGATGACGTCGAGGAAAACAAGGACATCGCCGCATTGAGCTACGCCTGGATCCTCTCATTGGTCGTGTTTTTCACCAGGAGGAATTCGCCGTTCGTCCGTTTTCACGCGAAGCAGGGTATCGTCCTATTCATCCTGAGTATCGCGTTTTGGATGGTGCCGTTCGTCGGACGCATGCTGGAACTCGTCGTCTTGGCGTTCTGCGCGCTCGGTTTCATCAACGCCGCCCAAGGAAAGTGGAAGGACCTGCCGCTCATCGGTGCTGCCGCTCGCGGCGACTGGAAGGCGGTTCGCGAGTCCTGGAAGTCCGTGGTGCATGGCATCGCCGAAAGCTGGAGGCATTTCCGAAAGGAAAAACCCGCCGCGGCACAGACTTCGCCCGTAGCTCCTTCCGAGTCAAAACCCGCGGATCCTGTTCCATCCGAAGCCCAGCCCGCGCCCGCTGCTGACACCTCTGCAACCGGACCCTCTCCCGAAACTTCCGCCGTTGTCCCTCCTTCAGAAAGCCTATGAAGTACAAGCGTATAATGCTCAAACTGTCCGGTGAATCCTTCTCGAAGGAAAAAGGACAGGGAATTAACCATGAAATCTTGCACGGCATGGCATCGAAAATTGCCGCCGTCGCCAAAAACGGAACGCAGATCGTTATCGTGGTAGGGGGAGGGAACATCTGGCGCTACCGAGACACGATCGGAAGCGGCATCGAGCGCAATGCCAGCGATGCCATGGGTATGCTCGCGACGATCATGAACAGCGTGGCGCTGCAGGCCGCTCTGGAAGCCGCAGGCGTGTTCACGCGCATCCTTTCGTCTATCAACGTGCCTCAACTGGCGGAGCCTTTCATCCACAGGCGGGCCATCCGGCACTTGGAAAAAGGACGCATCGTCATTTGCGCCGGCGGAACGGGCAACCCGTATTTCACCACCGATTCCGCCGCCGCCCTGCGTGCATTGGAGCTCGGATGCGAAGTCCTCTTCAAGGCGACGAACGTCGACGGCGTATACGACAAGGATCCGCGCGCCAACCCGGATGCCGTCCTGTACAAAACGCTGACGTATCAGGAGGCGATCGAGAAAAACCTCAACGTGATGGACCAGGCGGCTTTCGCGCTCTGCAGGGACCAGAAATTGCCTATTCGCGTATTCGACATGTCCGATGACAACCTCGGCAAGGCCGTGGAAGGGCAGGAAATCGGCACGTTGGTCCATGCGTAAAAGCGGCGCAAAGCAATTGAATTTCGGCTTCATACCCCTTATGCTTGTTTCCTATGTCTGACGCACGCATCTCTTCCTTCACCGCGGATTTCTCGAAAATCCTCCAACATCTTCACGGGGAATTCAGCAAGCTTCAAACCGGACGCGCCAACGCGTCATTGGTGGAACATATCGAAGCGGAATCCTACGGCCAGCGCATGCCGCTGAAGGCCGTCGCGAGCATCAGCGTGCAGGACGCCAAAACCATCGTCATCCAGCCTTGGGACAAGTCCGTGCTCCAGTCCATCGAAAAAGCCATCCAGATCGCGAACATCGGGGTGAACCCCGTGAACGACGGAACGCTGATCCGCCTCGTCCTTCCGCCCATGACGACCGAGCGCCGCGAGCAGCTCAAGAAGATCGTGCATACGCTTTCCGAAGAGGCGCGCATTTCCGTCCGCCAAGCCCGCCAGAAGGCGCTCGACTCCATCAAGCAGGATCCCAACGAGACGTTGCGCAAGTCGCTGGAAAACCAGCTTCAGAAGGAAGTGGACGCCGCCAACGCGAAGATCGATGAATCCCGCAAGTCCAAGGAAGAGGAGGTGATGAAGATCTGAGCATGGACCGATCGATCGTCCTCTTCGCGCACAACATCCGGTCCATGTGGAACGTCGGTTCGTTCTTCCGGACGTGCGATGCATTCGCCGTGGAGAAGATCTACCTCACGGGATACACGGCGTTCCCTCCCCGCAAAGAAATAAGCAAGACCGCCATCGGTGCGGAGGAGCATGTCGCGTGGGAGCACCATGCAGATCCCGTGCCTGTTTTGAAAGCGTTGAAAGAGGAAGGTTGGTCGCTCGTGGCCTTGGAGCTCACGCCCCAATCCAAACAGCTTCCGTCATTCGCGCCCGCGAAGAAAACCTGCCTCATCGTCGGCCACGAACTGACCGGTGTTCCCGAGGACATCCTGTCGCTTTGCGACGACGTGGTTGCCATCGGCATGCTGGGTCACAAGGAGTCTTTGAACGTAGCGGTAGCCGCAGGGGTGGCGTTGCACCATTTGCGTTTCGCCTGATACGAAAAACGGGCCTCTCGGCCCGTTTTTAAAATGTCATGGTGAGCTTGTCGAACCATTAGCGGTTCTTCATGAAGATCTGGTGCTTGATCGATAGCAGGGATCCCAAGCCCATCATGATGAGGACGCAGCGGGCGAGCCATCCGAGGAAGGGGATTACCCATAGGAGTTTCAAGACCAGGAAGACGCCGAGCGACAGGAAGAAGATCGTGACGGCATTCCATTTCTTCTTGTTCTTCATCTCGATCCATCGGGCGAAGACCATGGAAGAGAAGATGGTGGAGAAGTAGAGCGATACCAAGTACATAACCAGGACCGCGACGGCCATCGGGATGCCGATGAACGTGAGCAGCAGGACGAGGAAGAGTATGGGGGTCAGGATGATGTACAGGAATCCGATGAGTAATGACATCCACGGCTGCTTGTCCAGCGTCTTCGCGGCGTTCTTGAAGAACTCGCGGCTGAAGAAAAGCAGGAGTCCGATCACGAACGCGGCCGAGAAAACGGAGAAAAGCGTGATGCCGGCAAGCAATCCCGCAGCACCTTCCTTCACTCCGTCATGCTGCTCGTATTTCAAATCATTCCGGAACGTGGCGGTTCCCTTTACGGAAGCGCTCAGATCGCGCTTCCCTTGCATGGACCAGTAGTCGAGGTTGCCGTTGAAGCGAGCCGTCTCGCCGATCGTGAACGACGTGCCCGTCACGGTCGCATTCGACGCGATCAATCCGTTCACGGCGACGTCGTCGCCCCGGATCTCCGTGATGCCATTCACCGTTCCGTTCACCGTGATATCGCTTCCGTAGGCCTTCAGCATGCCATTCACCGTTCCGTCGATGACCACCGTTCCGCCCGTGACGAGTAGTCCGCCGCCGATCACCGCGGTTTTCTCAATGTGCAGTTCCCCGGCAGCGACGGTGACCGTGCCGCTCACGCGTCCGCTAATGCTGACGTTCCCGCTCAGTACGCGTATGTTGTCACGAATGCTTCCGGAAATGAATACCTCGCCTCCTGCGACTTGCAGGTCACCCGCGACCGTGGAGGTAACGGATACCTTTCCCGCGGCAACGTTGATATTGCCGTTGACGTTCTCGGACAGTGTCACTTCTTCGCCGACCGCATAGGTATCGTTTCCGATGGAAATCTGGACGGGCGGTTTGGCGATGCGATTTTCATCCTGTGCGGATGCGAACGGAACATGTGCGAAACAAACGGACGCCGTTGAGAGCGCGATGCCGACGACGGCAAGGGATGCGATGGAGCGTTTCATAAGAAGGGGAAGGAAATCACCCTCAATTATAGGCATTCACGCCTTAATGTACATTGATCACTTCTTTTTCCATGGTTAAATGCAGTCGATGGGATCGACATCGACGACTACGTCCGAAAGATCCAGTTTGGGCAGGAGTTTGCGGATATGGTGGCCGCGCAGCAACACATGCCAAACTTTTCCAGAGCCGAAGAGCGTAGGGGCGCCCATGACGCTGGCGAAGAGCGATTCGGTTTTGATCAATTGCTGCAGGTCCTGCAGTAGTTTCTTCGCGCGTACGTTCGGCATCGTTCCGCTGATAAGGAAGCGGATCATGTCTGATGCGGGCGGATAGTTCAGCGTCGTGCGCAGTTTCAATTCCGTTTCCATGTAGTCCTCGGTGCGGTGTTCCGACGCGGCCACGACTTCCATCGTCGCGGGACGGAACGTCTGGATGATCACGTCGCCCGGCTTCGCGCGTCCGCTGCGACCCGTGAGCTGCGTAAGCAATTGGAATACGCGTTCGCCCGCGCGGAAGTGGGGGAGCGAGAGCCCGACGTCCGCGAGCAGCACGGCCGCGAGCGTCACTTCCGGAAGGTCCAGTCCTTTCACCACCGATTGCGTGCCGAGCAGGATGTCCGCTTCGCGATCGCGCATTTTCTTCAACAGGTCGCGCATTTGCTCGGGATGCTTCAGCGTGTCACTGTCCGCACGCAGTAACCGTGCCTTCGGGAAACGCATGCCGATCAATTCTTCCAGCCTTTGCGTCCCCGCACCCACGGGCATGAGGTCCACGGACTGGCAATGCGGGCAGCGGGCCGGGATAGTCGCGGTTACCCCGGAGAAGTGATCCATCAGGTAGGGGTTGCCGCGACCGTCGCGGTGTACGGTGTAGGGCAATTGGGATTCTGGCGAGACGAGGCGACGCCTGCAGTTGAGACACAGGACGGCCGTCGCGATGCCGCGGCGGTTGAGGAATAAGACAGTTTGTTCGCCCTTGTCCAAACGCTGTTGGATCGCTTCCAGTAGGGGAGGGGAAAACGGATACAGATCCCCGAACTTCACGCCTGCCAAGTCGATCACGCGCACGGTCGGCAAGGCCTGGTCTTTGTAACGCCTGGAAATACGCGCCAAGTGATACTGCCCGTTCTTCGTGCGCGCCCAGCTTTCCAACGACGGCGTGGCGGAACCGAGCACGAGCTTGGCACCCGCGAATTCGCAAAGTTTTTCCGCCGTGTCGCGCGCGTGGTATCGCGGTGTCTGCTCGTTCTTGTATGTCCATTCGTGTTCTTCGTCGATGATTACGAGTCCCAGGTTCCGGCAGGGCGCGAACAATGCCGATCTTGATCCGATCACCAAAGCAGCTTCCCCGCTATGGATGCGCTTCCATTCCTCACGGCGCGACGCAGGGGTCAGTCGACTATGCAAGACGGCGATATGTTCCCGGTGGAACATTTCCTCGAATCGGTGGATGGTGTGTTCGGTCAGAAGGATTTCCGGGACGAGCAGGATCGACTGTTTCCCAACCCTCGCCATGTCGGCGATCATCTCCGCGTAGACTTCCGTTTTTCCGCTGCCCGTTATACCGAAGAGCAACGACGGTTTCTTCTCCGCTTTCATGGCGTCATACGCTGCTTTTTGTTCTTCGGTAAGAATATGCGGATCTTTTTGGATTGCGTAGGACGTGCGGTTGATCGTTGCATCCATACGTTCCTCCGCCACGATGTATCCTTTCTCGATGAGGGTCTTCGCCGCGGCGCTGCTCCACGCCCCGCTTTTGCGCAATGCCTCGAGAGTTACCCAATCTTTTCCCGCAAGTTCATCCAGGATCGCTTCCTGACGCTTGCCGAGCTTCTCAGTTACTTCCTTTCCCGTTGCGGTGAATCCTTTCTCCGGCTGCGGCAGCAGCGTGCGCCAGGGGGAGCCCGGAAGGAACGGCGTCAGTGCGCCGCGGATGGAGCAGTAGTAGTACTCCGCCATCCATCGCAGCGTTTTCACCTGCGCGGGCGACAGCACGGGAACATCGTGCATTTTTTCGGAAATGAACTTTACGTCGAACGCGGGAGCGTCCGTCGAATCATCCGTTCCGAGCAGCAAACCCTCGGTGTCTTTCTTCCGCAAATTAACTTTCACGAGCATTCCCTCGCGCAGGTCCAGGTCCTTCGCGTCGTAGGTGAGGCCGTTGCCAATTCCGGGCGAACGGGTGGCCGGAAGCACGATCCATTTCATGTCCACAATGATGATCCATTTCTGTCACGCTGACCAGCGGCCCGTGAACAAAAAATGCGGTGACAAAAATCTTCGTTTCCGCTACACTGGGAGACATGCGACTTCCACGCGAACCCTACAAGGCTGGTGAGAGCGGATCCCTTGCTGTAGCGGAAAACCTCGAACGCGCGGATGGTTTTGAGGTTCGTGAAATCCAAAATGGAATGGATCGATTGAGGAGTCGTTACGAGGCGTTGGTGTTGGCAAATTAAGTTCTATTCTCCTGTGGAACAGGGATAGGAGAATGAATTGTTTTCTTATATACTTCACACAGTCGGGGCGTAGCTCAGTTGGCTAGAGCGTCTGGTTTGGGACCAGAAGGCCGAGAGTTCAAGTCCCTCCGCCCCGACCACTTCATTTTTGTATAATTCGATCAATCTATATTAATTCCCTTTTCGATTTCTTTAATACGCTTTTCCCTCATTGCGATCAATTCAGGGTGTTGTAAAGTCTCAAGAATTTTCTTTGCAGGCACAACAATTGCAATTCCCATATTTACACTACTTTTTTCATTGGTTGAATCGATTTGAATTTGTTCATTCAGAATACCTTCAGGAATATCCCAATGGCCGTGCATCAGGCCAAGCAAAAAGTATTGTCTTGCATCAGGTTTATAAACAAAAGTTGGTGATCCACTAATGCCGCCAAGTGATCGAGCTTCAATAAGATATCCTTCAATATTGCCAAAAACTTGAGTCGGAATAACTCTTCCTTTCGGAGTCATAGAAATAATGCCTGACCTGATTATAGGGATATTCACTCCAGTTCCAGGCAACCTTGTAAAGAGTCCGGAAATAAATACCTCATCTCCTATCCCAATACTGTATTTAGAAATCTTTTCATCATCAACAAACATATCTACTCCTGCCGGCAAATAATCTACTAATTCTTTCGAAGGTGCCCATGGAATTACGGCTACGTCTACACTGTCATCTGTCGGATGATAATACCACTTCAATTTTCCTTGATCCCAAGCATTTGATGAGCCATTTTCTTTTGTATTTACTCGTATACAGAAATTTCTGTTGCCGATAGCAGCTGGTACATGCTTTGCGGTAACAAGGTAAATAAAATTTCTATCAGTATTCTGTATTGGGATCGCAACGAAAAAGCCTGTACCACATAACACAACTTCTTTTTTCCCATTTTCTTTTTCAAATCCAATATAAGCTACTGCCGACAATACTTCATCAGGTACTCTCATAAGTTAATATTACTCCTGAATGAATCCCTTCACCTGGCTCTCCCAGAGCCGAGCGTAGATTCCTTTCTTTTCGATCAGTTCGTCGTGCGTGCCGTCCTCGGCGATCTTTCCCTTATCCAACACGATGATGCGGTCCATCATGCGTAGGGTAGAGAGGCGATGGGCGATGGCGAGCACGGTCTTGCCTTTCATCAATTCCTGCAGCGCCTGCTGGATGCAGGCCTCGCTTTCGCTGTCGAGAGCGGACGTCGCTTCGTCCAGCACCAGGATGGGTGCGTTCTTCAGGATGGCACGCGCGATGGCCACGCGCTGGCGCTGTCCGCCGGAGAGCTTGATGCCGCGCTCGCCGACCATCGTGTCGTACTTCTTCGGCAGAGACATGATGAAGTCGTGCGCCTGGGCCTGCTTCGCCGCGCGCTCTACATCGGCGTCCGTCGCGTTTAGGTTTCCGTAGCGGATGTTCTCGCGGATGGTGCGGTGGAACAGCGACGTGTCTTGCGGGACGATGGCGATTTGCCTGCGGATGCTTACCTGCGTCGTTTCGCTGATGTCCTGGTCGTCGATCACGATACTGCCTTCCTTCACGTCGTACTGGCGCAGGAGCAGCGCAGTGAGCGATGTCTTGCCGGCGCCGCTGTGACCCACGAGTCCCACCTTCTGCCCGCCCGGGACTTTGAGTTGGAAGTGATCGAAGACGACGGAATTGCCGTACCCGAACGACACGTCATCGAACACGATGGTGCCGCCGTTGGTCTTCAAATCTTTCGCGTCCTTGTCATCCACGATGTCATGCGGGACGAGGATTTCGTTCAATCCTTCCGCTGTCTGGCCGTAGTCGTCCATGAGCTTGTTGATTTCGTTTCCGATGAAAAGCAGTTGGCGCATCTGTCCCATCATCAAGCTGATGATCATGGCGATGTCTCCCACCGTTACGAGTCCTGCCTGGAGCAACCGTACGGCCGTTCCGATCATGGTAAACATGTACACCGCCATCAGGACGTTGCCCGTAACGAGGGACCATTCCGAGTAGAACCAGATGCGGCGGCCTGCGTCGCGGCTGTCGAGGATGTAGTCCTGCAAGTGGCTGATCTCGAATTCATGGTGGCCGCTCTGGTGTACCGCGGTCATATTCGAGGCGCTATCAACCATCACTCCTTTCATCGTGGATCCAGATTCCGCGGCTGCGCGCGCCAACGGCCGGCGTTTGTTCGCCAGGAACGTCATGATCACGAGGAACACGACGATCCATGCGGCCATGATTCCCGTCAGGATGGGGTTCGCGGTGGAAAGGACGATCATTCCGACGATGAACGACATGATCAGCGGAATCATTTGCCACAGCGTCGTCTGGATGATGCGCGATCCGCTGTCCGACGCGTTGCCGATTTTGTTCGCCAATGCTCCCGCGAAGCGGTTGCTGAAGTATTCCGCGCTGTGGTACGTGAGGTAGCTGAAGAGCGTTTCGTAACTGCGCGCGCGGATGCCGGTGATCCACTTCATGCCCATGAAGCCGCTGGTGCGCCAGCATGCCCACGACGCGACGAAGCCGCCGATGTACATGTACGTCACGGGCCACGGGTCGACCCCGCCCGTAAGGGGATCCTGCGTGAGCGCGTTGATGAGGTTTTTCAGAAGGAAGTTGTTGATGCCGTCGATCGTCGTCGCCGTGATCACCGCGAGCGTCGCGGCGATTGCCCAGCCCGGATAGAGGCGTGTCAGATAGAGGATGTAGCCGAAGGGGGACTTGGGTAGCGATTTCATGAGCTGAGAGCATAGCACTCAGTACATTCGAGTGACATAAAAAAGCCGGGAGTTCCATGTCCCGGCTTTTAGGCTTTCTATTGGGAAATCTCAGGAGATGACGATCGTTCCCTTCATGTCCTTGTGACCCGGGCCGCAGGGAACCATGCAACGGAATTCAAACGTTCCGGTTTTGTCGGTGGGGATGACGATGTCCTTCGTCTCGCCCGGGTTGATGCGGACGTTCAGGCCGAGTTCCATGGCGCCGAAGCTATGGATGCCGTCCAGGTTCGTGAGGCGAATGACGACCTTCTCGCCTTTCTTCGCGTTGATCGTGAGCGGGTTAAAGGACCAGTCCGTGGATGTCATGGTGATGACGCGCGTATCGCCTTCGGTCGTGGTCGTGATGGAAGACGTCGTACCCGCGCTGCTTGCCGCTGGAGCCGAAGACGTAACGGCGGCGACGGATGATGCCGAAGATGACGCGGACGAGTCGGAGTCGCCGACGGTTCCCGTTGTATTGCATGCCGCGAGGCCGAGGGTGAGGATTGCTGCCGTGATTGCTGAATTTTTCATGGTGGGAGAAAAACGGATAAAAGCGATGTGAGTATAGAGTATCCGCAACTGGTTAAGAAAAGGTTAAGAATCATGTTGTCCCGCATGGGAGACGGGTGTATTGCTGATTCCTGTCTTAATTCCCCCTTAATCTTTCATCCGTATCCTTCGCTCATGCACATCCTGCTTATCGAGGACCAGCAGAAACTCGCGGATAACATGCGCAAGTTTTTGGAATTGGAAAAATATGCCGTGACCGTCTGCAACGACGGTCGCGACGGATTCGAAAAGGCCATGACGCAAGAGTTCGATCTCATCATCCTCGACATCAACCTTCCCGGCATGGACGGGTACGTCATCTGTTCCATGCTTCGCCAGAACAAAAAGAACCTCCCTATCCTCATGCTCACCGCGCGTACGAAACAAGAGGAAGTGGTGCATGGATTGAATATCGGCGCGGATGATTACCTGAAAAAACCTTTCGATCTGAACGAGCTGCTCGCACGCATCCGCGCGTTGCTGCGTCGCCAGAGCGAAAAGACCCCGCAGTTGGAAGCGGGGGATATCGTGCTGGATACCAATACCCAGGAAGTGCGTCGTAAAGGAAAGAAGATCAGCTTATCGCCGAAGGAGTACGCACTTTTCCTTTTCCTGCTGCAGAACAGGGGCGTTGTCCAAGACAGGCCGCGCATCATCGAGCACGTATGGGGCGGCAACGACGCGCTTCTTTTTTCGCAGACCGTCGACGTGCACATCGCGTACCTGCGGCGTAAACTCGGGAAGTCCGTCATCGAGACGGTGCCCGGGAAGGGATATCTCATTCCCAACGACTGATGTTCAAAAAGATCAGCTTCATGATCGCCCTGCAGTTCACGGCCTTCGTGTTTCTTCTTTTTTTGGTAAACGGTCTCATATTCCTCGGCATCGATTTTCAAAACGCCCAGCGCCAGACGGCCGGGCGCCTTCTTGGAACCGCGGATTACGTGCTCGGCCAGTTCATTCCCGGCCGCGGTATCCCCATCACGTCCATTCCGCCCATCATCAGGGATCGCGTGCGCATCGCGGACACGAAGGGGGATGTGTTGTTCGAAGGCGGCATATTCGAATCCGTTCCTTTTACCACGCAGGAAGGGTTGTCCGACATACGCATCCAGAACGACGAGTACGCGGTGCTTACCACGAAGATCCTGTACAAAGGAGAGCTCGCCGGATACATCCAGGTGGCGGACGTGGAACGCCAGCAATTCCGCGATCTTCCCGCGCGCGTGTTCCTGTATTTGTTCGTGAGCGTCGTCATCTCGCTCCTTACCTTCGGCGTCGGTCGTTTCTTCGCCCGCAGGAGCCTTCTGCCTGCCGAACGCATGGTGACCAAGCTCGAGCAGTTCACGCAGGACGCAAGTCATGAATTGCGCACGCCGCTCGCGGCGTTGAATTCGTCGCTGGATCTCGCGCTTAAGACGGAGTCCTATAAGGAAGGTATCGTGTCGGCGAAGGAAGACCTTCAGCAGGTCCTTACCCTCGTTGAGCGGCTCTTGGAGATCGCAAGGCTGGAACAATTCGTCATCCATCCCGAAGCCGTCGATGTGTCAGCGCTGGTGCGCGACGTCGTCGAACGCTACAAGCCCCTGGCCTTGGAAAAGGGAATTACGATCGATGCGGATTTGGATGAGGCGTATGTCACCAGCGCAGATCCTTCCTTGTTGCGACAGGTCCTGAACAACCTTTTGTCGAACGCGATCAAATACAACAAGCCGGACGGGAAGGTCACCGTGGAGTTAGGGAAAGGGAAATTGACCGTGGAAGATACCGGTATTGGCATCGCGAAGGAGGATATTTCCCATATTTTCGACCGTTTCTACCAAGTGGATGATTCGCGTTCCCGCGGCGGGTTCGGGCTGGGCCTTTCCCTCGTACGCAAGATCGTAGACGTCCACGGCTGGGATTTGACCGTGAAAAGCACAGAAGGAAAGGGGAGCAGGTTCAGTATCTCCTTTGCGGGGGCCGGACGGCCTGTACAGCCTTAATCCGTTCTTAATACCTCTTTCATACAATGCGAATGTCTCATTTTGACATAGAGCAGAATCGAGACGGAAGGGATCAAAGGAGGCCGAATAGGCCTTCTTTGTTTATAACCAAGCAATACACTTGTTAAAATGCAAAAAAGATTGCATTACCACCAATTCCTATACTATAGTCTTCCACTATGTATACATCCATCCGTTCCCTTTTAATCGCTCTCGGGATCGCCCTTCCGGTCATTACGACCGCTCAGGCGTACACGGGAACCATGTCCCGCGCCTCGTTCGTGCAGACCCTTATGAGCACGAAGGGGATTCCTTCCGGAGGCGGTAACTGCTTTACGGACGTCCGCAACGAGTCTTTTGCGCCCGCGGTCTGCGGAGCACGCAATTACGGTATCGTATCGGGCAATCCGAACGGCCAGTTCCGTCCGTATGACGGAGTCACGTTCATCGAGGCCGCCGCCATGGTGGTTCGCGCCGAACGCGTCACGGTCGCATCCGACAGCATCTGGTACCGCCCGTATATCGAGAAGCTCAACGAATGGAATGCCATTCCCGCCTCGGTCAATAATATCCTGACGCCACTCTCGTCCATTCAGGCTACCGAACTTATTACCAAGGTTGCGTTCCGTAGCGGAGGTTCTTCCTCGTTTGGTAGCTCTTCCAGCGGCAGAAATACGGAAACGGACGGAGGTTTGTCCGTATCCGTCGATGACACGACCGTCGAACCGGGGGATCGCGTGACGTTCACCATTCGCATCGAAAACGACCGCAGCCGCGACATCGAAACCGACCTGAACGCATTCCTCGATTCCGATATGGAATTCGTGTCTGCTTCCGATGACGGCGAAGACATCGAGGATGACGAAGTGGAATGGCAGGATATCGAAGTGGACGAAGACGATTCCGAAACGGTCACGCTGAAGGTGCGTATCGACTCCAACGCGGATGACGGAGACTCGCTGCGTATCCGTTTCGAGACGGACGACGATGAAGTATCGCTTCGCCTCGAGGTTGATGACAACGGCCATGATGACGACGATGATGATGGTAATAATGACGCCGATATTCAGGTGAGCATCACCGAATCGGATGATCCCGTGGAATCCGGCGATACGATCACGTACCGCATCAAGCTGACCAATGACAGCAACGATGACGAGGAAACCGACGTGACCGCGTTCCTGGACAAAGATACGACGTTCGTTTCCGCCAGCGACGACGGTTACGACCGCTCGTCCGACCGAGTCGAATGGAAAGACGTGGAAGTGCGCGAGGACCACACTGTTACCCTTCTCCTGACTGTCCGAGTCGATAGCAGCGCCGATGACGGCGACACCCTTGAGCTGGAAGTGGAAACCGATGATGACAGCGATACCGAAGAAACGCGCGTTGACGATGACAACAATGATGATGGCGACGAGAACATCGATATTTCCATCAATGCTTCTGACAGTTTCGTGCGCGTTGGTGACAGCGTAACCTTCCACATCCGCTTGGAGAACAACGACAACGAAGACATCCAGCCCGTGATCCGCGCCTATCTGGACGATGCCATGAGCTACCTCACGGCGGGCAACGGGGGTGAGTTGATCGGTAACGACGAAGTTCGATGGGATGACGTGGAAATTCAGGAGGACGACGATAGAACCATCCAATTGACTGTCCGCATCAATGACCGCGTCCGTTCCGGAGATACCTTGGTTTTGCGAGTGACAGCAGGCAATGACGAGCGGTCGCTCACCATCCGTGGAGAATGACTAAAAATACGTTGCGACCCAAAATATAGCCCGCATCCAGCGAACCTGGGTGCGGGTTGTTGACATTTATAAAATAGTAGTATAATGCAAATATGACTATCGAACAATACCCTCTGATTCCTGAAAACGAAGAGAATGGCGGACTCGACCGAGTCGTCGTTCCGTCGCCTGATTTCGAGTTCGGCTCTAATCGTGATCTTGTCCGTCAAAACGCAAATCGCTTCACTACCGTGGTAGCTGGAGTATTGGCGGCGATCGGCGCGGCTGATAACACAATGGCACAGAGTCCCGCAGGTCCGAAGATTGCGGATGTTGCCATGGCCCCTTCCGGTATTTCGATGCAGGGCCTTCACGAGGATCCGCAATTGAAGATTGATGAATGTAAAGTGAGGATCCGCAACAAGTACAAATTGGATTTCAATAGGACTGAGACTACCAAGGGAATGGCGCAGATAATGCAGGCCCGTAATCTGTTGCCAAAACTTGTCTCAGAAATTCCAAAAGCGGTTGATGTATTTGAGAGAAAGGCAATTCACGATCTTGTGTTCGAGACGGCAACGCTTGCGGGAAAGTATAAAGAAGCTCTTTTCTCGAATATGGTTCTGACCCCCGAATCTGATCAATTTACCGCAGCGTATTTTGAAAAAGAAGTGGATATTCTCCAAAGTGCGCGGGCCAATGAGGCAAATGCAAATGCGAAGCTTGTTCAAATTGAGATTCAAAACGAATTGAATGAAAGGAAGGTTATTAAGGATTCGCTCAAAATTCTCCAAATGAATCCTGCCGATGCAGAGCACAATCAGAAAGTCGGCGAATACATTTTCTTCGAAGAAGGATCTGCAAAGGGGCTGTTTTTCCTGGCGAACGGAACTAATCCTCTGCACAGGACGCTGGCCGCCAAAATGAATGATGCAGTCGCTTGGTGGGATGCTTTTTCGATTGAAATGAATCCGAAGTTTAAGCCGCGTATCAGGGAGTTTGCATTACAGATTTATCTTAAAAATCCAGCTTCATATACTCCGGAACAGCAGTCAGTGTTCGAGGCGGGTTTAAAGGCATCGCCAACCATCATGAAGGCAGCCCAAATGCGATTACCTTTGGTTTTGGCTGCTACCGCCATGGCCACCCCTGAAATTAAGCAGGCATCAGCCAATCCTCAGGCATCAGTTGAAAACAAGAATGCTTCTTGGATAAATGGTCTTCAGGTCATTCCGAAAATTAGCAGCGGCAACATTGTGCCGAACGGACGTGGAGGAATTCTTCTCAAAGGGAAGGATGTTGCAAGCGGGACGTTAGTTCTGCCCTTCGAAGCTTCCGGCGAATATGACATATTGTCTGAGTTTATTGAAGGGGATGGAACTGGAAACATTGCGTTTATTATTCCTGTCGGTTCCAATAGTTGCATGCTTATGAAGGGGCCGGATTATGTGGGACTTGATATGATTAAAGGAGTGCGTGCAGGCGCGAATCCAACGAAGAAATCCATAGTGTTGCAGAAAGGAGTATCTCATAAACTGGCAATCAGCGTACGCAAAGGAAAAGAAGATAATTCCGCAAATGTGAAAGTTTATATCGATGGTGAACTTTGTTCTGAGTATGAGGGGGATATCAATGA
This sequence comes from uncultured Candidatus Peribacteria bacterium, assembly GCA_964624905.1. Taxonomy (GTDB): domain Bacteria; phylum Patescibacteriota; class Gracilibacteria; order Peribacterales; family Peribacteraceae; genus CAZRVH01. Next base: position 25,375 of record CAZUYK010000002.1, on the reverse strand, counting down.
TTATTCGATTACAAAAGGTTGGGACAAGGGTCGCTATGTGTTTGCAATTGGAAACAACCAGACGAACGTAGACTTGATTACGTATTCAATTAATATGGTTTCAGGCACCATTAAGCCGAGACAGCAATAAATTCTTTTGAATCAAAAAAAGCCGGTATGTACCGGCTTTTTTTGAGTTTCAATATCTTTTATTTCTTTCCTCCGAACCCAACGCCCAAGCAGACCAAGGCGATGGCCGCATGGAGGTAGTTGTCCGCATCGTTGACCGTGAAGAGGCCTAGGATGCTTCCTCCGTTCACGAATCCGAGGATCGTGACGAGCGCGTAGACGATACCGAAAATGATAAGGTACAGGCGTGCATAGGACTCTCCGGAGGAAACTGCGAGCAGTCCGACGATGCCGCTGAGGAGGTGGACGATGTTATGGATGTTATCCACTTCGAAAATACCGAGGATAGGATCTTGCACGAAACCAAGGAGGCCGACGAGGATGAGTACCACGCTGAGTACCCACGTGACTGTCTTTGTCAGACTGTTCATAAGAAAGGGGGAAGGAAGTAAGGATTACCTCCGAATATACCATCAGCGACTTTCAATCCGTACTTTTATGCCCCTTTAAGCAAGGCATTCTGTTCCTTTGCACGCATTGGGAACTGCACGAAATTTCCAGGCGATACTGTATACTTCGGTCCTTTCATGGCTATTGCAGACGCACCGCTGGCCTTCCGACTTCGTCCGCAGAAATTGCAGGATTTCGTGGGGCAAGAACACGTCGTCGGCGAAGGAACCGCGTTGCGAGTCGCCATCGAACACGATGCCCTGTCGTCGATCATCCTTTCCGGCCCGCCCGGAACGGGAAAGACCACTCTGGCCCACATCGTCGCCCAGACAACGAACGCGCATTTCGTACAAATCAACGCCGTCATGAGTGGCATCAAAGAGCTTAAAGACGTATGCGCCGAGGCCGAACGCATGTACACAGCCTTCAAGCAGCGCACCGTTCTATTCATCGATGAGATTCATCGATTTAACAAGGCGCAGCAGGACGCATTGCTGCCGTATGTGGAAAGCGGCGCCGTGATTTTGATCGGGGCGACGACGGAAAACCCGTACTTCGAAGTAAACGCGGCTTTGGTATCTCGGTCGCAGGTTCATCTGTTGCGTCCGCTGAATGAAGACAATCTTTTCTATTTGCTCCAGCGGGCGGTACGGGACGAGAGGGGATACAAAGGCGCCGTGAAGGTGTCCGATGACGCCCTCAGGAAGATCGCGCACGTGGCCAACGGCGATGCGCGCATCGCTTTGAATGCGCTCGAGCTTGCCATTACCACGGCGGGAGGCCAGGTGACCCTCAAAGATGCCGAACGTATTTTCGCAGAGCGGAACAAGCGGTACGACCGCACCGGCGAGGAACATTACGATACCGTTTCCGCGTTCATCAAAACCATGCGCGGCAGCGACGTGGACGCCGCATTGGTGTGGCTATTCAAAATGATCGGCAGCGGCGAAGAGCCCCGTTTTGTATTCCGTCGCATGGCGATTTTCGCCTCCGAGGACATCGGCAATGCCGATCCCAGGGCGTTGCAGATTGTGATGGACGCATGGCGCGCTTTCGAATTCGTCGGACTTCCGGAGGGGGAGTACTTCCTGGCGCATGCGTGCATTTACCTCGCGCAAGCTCCGAAGAGCAATGCAGTGAAAAACGCGATGTACGGCGCGAAGGGCTTCGTCGAGAATGCGCCGTCGCTCGAAGTGCCCTACCACCTGCGCAACGCTCCCGTGAAAGGCATGGCGGAGCAGGGGTACGGAAAGGGATACGTCTATCCGCACGATACTCAGGAAGGTATTTCCGAGGGACAGTACTTCCCGATCGGAACGGAGCCCGTCGATTTCTACCATCCATCAAATCGTGGAATGGAAGCCGAAATCGCGCAAAGGATCGCGCATGCGAAGGGAATCATCAGGAGGAAGTAGTAGTTGCAATATACATAAATATGTGTTATAATATAAATAACACACATGAGGTCTCAAACACATATCTTGCGGGCTTGGAATGAATACCGTGACGTGCCCGCCATTCATGCAGCCAGCATCGTATCTATTTTCTTTTGCGCAGCTTTCCTCAATTTCGGTTGGATGCTCGTCGTATTCGCAGCGTATGCGATTATGGCCGTACGCTCGTTGCGTTCGCGCAGGGTCCGTTCGATGTCGGCATACGTCTATTGCCTCTCATTGGAGGCTGCCGTCCTGTTGTTTGGATTGGTGTATGAAGTATGTTTCCAGTCCTGGATGCCGGTGTTGCCTTCCTTAAGCCCCATGGTCCGGGCGTTCCTATGGCTGATGCTCGCGGCCGTCCTGCTTTCCACGAAATTCTTTCTCATAGCGCGCCTTGTCGATGCTTCTGCAGACGATCGCTGGTTCACTCGCGCTGCGAAAAACACCTCGGCGGTATTCCTGGCGTTCATCCTCCTCGTCGCATCCCTGGGTGCCTTCCTGCTTGCCCAGTTCGGTCCTTCCGCGGGCGATATACCCGCAGCGTTGCTCAAGGCCCTGGTTCCGGGAATCTTGTAATCCTCAGAATGGAGGCGTATGCCCGAAAAGCGTTATTTCAAGGAAGAACGATTCTTCCCTCCATGCCCCGGGCGCCCGTCCGTACCGTTCCTCGAATTCCCTGAATCGCTCGTGGAGTGTCACGATTTTGTCGTGCGCAGCGCGTTTGTCCGCATAGTAAACGGTCTTCTGTTCCAGGCGAGCGGTGCGGATGTCGCCATTCGAAACGCCGTGCGTGGCTACTATGTCGGCGACGCCATGGAATCCTTTTTCGCGCAGGAACGATGCGGCCGCCTCCTCGTGCTTCATGCCGGGGTACGAATCTTTAATGGCCAGCCAGATACGATTGTCGGCAATCCTCTCCTGTTCGAAGTCGATGAATCGCAACAGGTCGTGCAGGGCCGCCGCTTTCGAAGCCGCCTGGGCGCGAATAATCGTTCCTTCCGATAGAAAGTGATCGCAGATGCGGTCTGTGACTTCCCTGACCGTTTCGCAATGCGCGACGACGTTCTCCGGCAATTCCACTTCGCTTCGCCAGATTCCTATCTCTTCATCGGATGGCAAAGGCATGTCATTGAATGCCACGGTCAACATCCTTCCGTCGTTCTCCTCTTTCAGGTCTATGAGGATATGAGGTAGTCCTGATGGGATATTGGGAAGGCGATCGGCCCATTCCATGCATCGGATTCCTTCCGTTATGTCCGTTTGATCCAGCAGTTGCTGTGCGTCCGCAGGCGAAAGGCGATAGAGGTCGATATGGATAAACGGAAGGTTGTTTTTCGTACGATATTGTTGCTCCAAAGCATACGTAGGACTGGTCAGATTTTCTTCAATGCCCAGCTCCTTTGCGAATCCCTGCAGGAATGTGGTTTTGCCTGCCCCTAGCTCGCCACGCAGGAAAATCGTCACGGGAAAGGCATATAAAGTATGGGCCAAGGATTTCCCGGCTGATTGCGTCTTTTGCTCGCTTGGAAGCCATAATTTGACGGTTTCAAACATAGGTGTTGTATTGACTTACTTTACAAAAAGTGATATTATATTCAAGTAAACAAATAACACACAATCCCTATGCAGCTTACACGTATTACGACGGCGAAGAGAATGGGTTTTGGCAGGTCATCCCTCTACAAGAGAAAGGACCATCCGAAACAGACGATGCTCTACATGAAGCAGAAGTCTTCGTTCTTCATCGCCGCTGTTTCCCTTACGGCGTTCGTTGCGGGAAACATGGTGGGGGAGCACGGATGGTATGCTTTTTGGAAGAGCGTGATGGGTAAATACGATGACAGTCTGATCACCTATACCGGAACCGTCATGCCGATTACGTTGGTTCCGGATTATTCCCGATGGTCCGAATACGGCGGCAATCCCGAGGAACATACGTACAAGCAGGTGCCGAAGGATATCCTTATTCCGCTCAAGCCGTACGATCCTACTAAGCAATCGAATCCCAAGACGGCAGATCCCGCATATTCCGTCGGGTACATGGGTTCCTACGAAACCGATGGCGACGGTCACGGCAGCCACCCGGGCGTCGACATCCGCGTTCCCATCGGAACCCCCGTCGTCTCCATTGCAAACGGCATCGTCACCAGCGTGCGCGAGGATGCCGGCGGATTCGGCAAGCTCGTCGTCATTCGCCATCCGCACATGCCCGATCCGGAGCATCCTGACTATACGACCGTGCTTCACTCTTCGTACTCCCACCTGAGTTCGCAACTTGTTTCCGAAGGTGACATCGTGCAGAAGGGGCAGCAGATCGGACTCTCAGGCATGACGGGATTTGCAAGCGGCCCGCACCTTCACTTCCAAATAGATCGTGACACCGCTCCGTGGCATCCGTACTGGCCGTTCACCGGCGCGGAATTGCGAGACGCCGGTTTGAATACGGCCAAGGGAGTGAACACCGGCTTCCACCAGGAGCGCGGCTACGAATTCACCGTCCAGCCCATGCTCGTGGTGCAGGCCAATCGTTCCGCTGCGAAGTACGACACCGCATACGACGGTTCCAATGCCCCCGTCGTGAAGAAGCCATCCACTGCCGTGAAATCAACCAAGAGCGTTGCGCAACTGCGTAAGGAGCGCATGAGCAAGCGCCTTGCGTCCCGCACATCGGCGACAGCCGTTGCCGTTGCCATCCCGACAGCTCCCACGGCGATCCAGACCATTGTGTCTTCCGTGCATACGGCCGCACCTTCCATTCCCGCGCAGCAGCCTGAAGTTATTCCAGTACAATCGGAATCCACGGACGATGTCTCGAGCGTCGACATAGCCGTTCCCCCGACCTTCGCGGGACGCGAGTGGCTGACCGTTCGCATCACGTTGCTCGATGCGAACGGCAACAAGACGAAGGCAATCCTGAAAGACAAGCTGTATCTCCGCCTGGCGTTCGGGGACGCGGAGTTCGATAAATCCGTCCTTACTTCCGCGGACTTCACCGATGGCGTGGCCCTGGTGAAAATGCTTCCCAGGGGTACCAAGACCGTGATCGTGAACGTGGAGCCGATGAAGGTGATGAGCAAGCCTATCAAAAACGCAGGAGAGTAACCTGTCTCTCCTGCGTGATTGAAACGGTATCCGGTGTCGATCAGCCCTTGGGCATCGCGCTGGATCTCGTCGTGGGAGTCGTAATGGAGGCGCGCGTTCCGATGTCGAACGTCACGGAGAGAGTCGTCGTCGCGTCCACTTTGTTCGTTTCAGGGTCGTAGGTGCCGTAGCCGTCCACGTACGTGTACAGCGAGGCGCCGATCACCTTGGTCAGTTTCCTGCCGAGCAGCTTCTCGAAGACGACTTTGCGGTCGTTCAACCTTTTTACGAGCATATCGAGGTTCGCCAATTCGTAGGACTGCGTGTCCTGCAGGCGGACGTCCCAGCTCGGGCTGCATCCCTTCGTTTCGATCAGGTCGCTCAGGCGCTGCGTGGCGCTCTGGTTCACGACGCGGATGAAGATGCTCAGGCTGCCGGAGAACTTATCCGTGGATGTTCCCGTCGCAGGGTCGTAGTACGGATAGACGCCGCCCATGCCCGACTTGCGGACGCGGCCGTCTGCGCCGACCGCAGCCTTGATATCCAGGTACATCTGGTTCAGTTTCTCGCGGACTGCCTGGCGGGAAGATTCGCCGGATACTTCGCAGTATGCGCTGATGGCGATGAAGTCAGGCGTGACTTCCTTCGTGTAGGAACTGTCCACCGTGACGCCTCCGCCTACGGGGCCGGGCCAAATGGAGCCGCCACCGCCGCCGTAACCGCCCTTATCTTCGGACATGACGGGGGTGATTGCATTCAAAACCTCGTCTTCCGTGACGGCTGCAGCGTCAGCGGCGAAAGCGAATGCGGGAACGAGCAGGGCCACGCCGGTTGCGGCGGCCGCTGCCAGGGAACGATATTTGTGCATAGAGTGTGTAGAAAAGGAAATAAAAGCTCTGCACGACCAAATCAAGTGTATAACACCTTCTCTCCGCCCTTCAATATTATTCGCCCTTTTCTTTGGTTTTCCTCGGTTCCGTGTAAACGGACAGCAGCAGTATGCAGAGGAACAGTAACCCGCCTGCCAGGAATTTCTGCGTGGTGCTGAGGAAGAGGGCGCTGATCCCGAATACGCTGCCGATCGCCAGCATCAGCAGAATGACGGAACGGGCGGACCATCCTTTCCGAAGCAGCCTGTGATGCAGATGCTCGTCGACGGCGTTTCCTTTCATGGGGGACGTGCCTTTCAGGAGGCGGCGGATGACGACGATGATCAGGTCGATCAACGGTACGCCGAATACCAGGAAGCCGGTTGCCACCTTTCCGCCCGCGTAGATCGTCAACACGCCGAGCATGAAGCCGAAGAACATCGCCCCGGAGTCGCCTGCGACCACTTTCGGCGGAGGAAAGTCGAACATCAACGCAGCCGCAGCGATGGCGGCGAGGACGAATGCAAGAAGGGCCAATGCCGGTTGGTCCACTCGTTCGCTGAGAGAGAGGAATCCGATCGTCGCGAAACCGATGACGGAGAGGATATTCACCTGGCCCGGGATGCCATCGAACCAGTTGAGCGCGTTGATGGTCAGGATGATCCAGACAATCGTAAAGATGCCGCTCAGCAGGGGCAGCGAGCCGAAGAATGGCATGTTGAAGACGAAGGAATCAAGTTTCAGTACGGCGTCGATGCCTATGTCGGAGAGTGGATTGGTCAGGGAGTAGATGCGCGTGCCCGTGATGAACAACAGGACGGCCACGGAGGCTTGGACGAAGAGGCGCAGAAGGGCGGGGAGGCGGTAACGGTCGTCATAGAATGACATCGCGCCCAGGATGACGATTCCTGCCAGAAGGGCTGCATTTTGCATGTTCCACGGCTGCAGGAAGGCGAAAAATGTGACAAAGGTAATCACGCAGACGATACCGGTGGGGTAGGGGAGTCGTGCGCGCGTGTATCCGTATCGCTCGGGGAAATCGAGGAGTCCGAGTTTGGGGAATGTTCTCAGCGCCGTCGCATGCAGGCTGACGCAAGCGAGGAATGCGAACAGGGGAACGAGAATGAGAGGGGAAAATTCCATGGCGTCATGCTAGCAAACTTCCGGAAAACACGGCAGCGATCTCCCCATGCATCGGACATCCGTCAACATCCACTTTTTCCGCAAGCCGACGGTTTTGGCTACACTTTCCGTATGAAACTACATTCGCTTACAAACGCCGAAATCGCAGGCAAGAGAGTCCTGCTTCGCGCGGGATTCGACGTTGAAATCGCCGACGGAACCGTCACCGACACTTCGCGCATCGACGCATTGGTGCCGACCATGAAATATATCCTGGAACAAGGCGCCGCCCTGGTCATCATGGCACACCAAGGCAGGCCGAAGGGAAAGCGCGTGGAGTCGGAAAGCCAGAAGCCGCTCGTTCCCGTCCTTGAAAAACTTCTCGGCCGCACGGTTGCGTTCGCGGATTCGTGCACGGGTCCCACGGCTGCCGCGGCAGCTTCTTCCTTGAAGCCCGGCGACGTTCTTCTTTTGGAAAACCTCCGGTACGACGAGCGCGAGGAAAAGAACGATCCCGCCTTCGCCAAGGAATTGGCGGCCCTGGCGGACGTGTACGTGAACGATGCTTTCTCGAACGCCCATCGCAAACATGCGAGCATGGTTGCCGTGACGGAGTTCCTTCCGTCCTATGCCGGTTTGCAGTTGGAACAGGAGGTTACCGCCTTGTCCGGCGTGCGGACCGATCCCATGCGCCCCCTGGTTTTCATCGTGAGCGGCGCGAAGATGGAAACGAAGGTGCCGGTCATCCGCTCCATGCTGGGCCATGCCGACCACATCATCGTCGGAGGCGCGATCGCGAATACGTTCCTTGCCGCGAGCGGTCATGCCGTGGGCTCGTCGTTGCATGAAAAGGAGCAAATGCCGGAAGCCCTGTCGATCCTTGAAGAGAGCAAGAAAGAAGGCCATGCAACTATTCATCTTCCGTCCGATGTCATCGTCGCCGACGGTCCCGCGGCGACGTCGGGTGACAACGTGCCCGTGACGGGCGTTCCTGAGACGCGCGCCATCTTCGACATGGGAACGCAAACGGTCGCGCAGTTCTCGGATTTATTGAGGAGCGCGGGAATGGTGGTGTGGAACGGACCCCTGGGTTATTACGAAAATCCCGCATTCGCGCAGGCGACGAAAGCAGTCGCGCATGCCATCGCCGAGGCCACGAAGGCAGGCACGCTTGTCTCGATCGTCGGCGGCGGCGACACCCTCGACTTCCATACGAGGAACGGATTGGACTTGTCCGCCTACACGTTCGTCAGCACGGGTGGCGGAGCCATGTTGGAATTCATCGCCGGCGAGACGCTTCCCGCGGTCGCCGCGCTGTCGGAATAACAACGACGCCACTTCATGATTTCACCCGATACTTCATTGGTCCTCCTGTTTCCGCACGATGATGAGTCGTGGCAGGTGATCGTGAAGCGTATCCGCGAAACGGAAGGCCAGTTACTGGTGATCTTGGGCGCCAAGGAAGACGTGCTGGCCGACGACAAACCCCAACGCATCCTGTTCCTGGAGGAGTGCAAAAAGATGAAACAGCGCGTGCGCTTCGCCGTGAAACATCCCGTCCTGGTGCATGCAGTCCGAGACGCGGGGTTCACCGTCTACGACCGCACGTCGCAACTCAAGACGATTTTGGAAGGCCACCCGAAAATGGACGATGCGTTGCGCCAGTTTTCGCCGCATATCTGGAAGCAGCAGCTCAAGACTCAATTGCAGCGAATGGGACTTTTGTCGGTTCCGAAGCTCCGTATCTTTTCGCTCGTGGGACTCAGTTGCATCCTCTTTTTCATCGTGCTTTTCAAACTCCTTCCCTCCGCTGACATCTTCATCCGGCCGAGGCAGGAAAACGTCAGCCAGACGGTGAACATCATCCTTGCCCAGTCCGGGGCGGACATCGCCTCGCGCGAGCACGTGCGTTCCATGCCGCTCGTGCCCATCAAGGTGCAGATGTCGCGGCAGCTCGTGTTCGATCAGATCAGCAAGGAGTTCATCGGAACCTCGTCCAAGATGCAGCTGACCATCATCAACAAGGCGAAGGAAGCATACTCGTTCAAGAAGACGACGCGTGTCTCCAACCAGGCCGGCATGATTTTCCGCCTGCAGGAATCGGTCGTCATTGAACCGGGGTCCGAAACGACGGTGACCGCGAAGGCGGATGACGCGGACCTCTACGGCCAGATCATCGGCGACCGTGGAAACGTGCCCGCAGGATTGCGCTGGGATATCCCGGGGCTTCCCGAGGATGAGCGCAAGCTGGTGTACGCGGAAAACCGCAAGCCAGCCACCGGGGGTACCACCGCCTACCGTACGGTACTGAGCAAAGAAGACATCGAAATCGCCAAAAAGAGATTGGAAAAGGAACTTCTCGCGGATGCGAAGCAGCAGGTACAGCAGGACGTGGAAATCCGTAACGCGCGTTCCAACACCCAGCGACTGGAGCTTTTGAATAATGAAACGCTCACCAAGACCTGGTACACGCCCGTCAGCGTCCCGCCGGATCTGATCGGCAAGGCCGTGTCGACGGTCACGTTGTCCGGCTCCATCCATTACATCGCCTACGCCTACGACGTCACGCACATGCTATCCATGCTGAGCAAGGAGCTTCGTTCGCACGTGCGCGCAGGCAAGCGCCTGATCGAGGGTGACATCGACCGCAGCAGGCTCGTGGTGCACGTCATCAGCTGGGACGACGCGTTCTCCTGGATCAAACTGACGGTGGATCTTACAGGTACGGAAGAATACATCCTGGACCCGTTGACGCCGGAAGGCGCCCTCTTCGCCAAGACCGTCCGCGAAAAAACCGCAGGCATGCGCTCGGACGAAGCGGTGCGCATCATTAAGAACATGCCGGAGGTGGAAAACGTGCGCATAGCCTCCTGGCCGCCCTGGAACCGTTCCCTGCCCGGCATTCCCTCGCATATTTCCATCGTTCCCGAATCGGAATGAACGCGTTCTTTTTCGCCGCATACCGGGTATTGCGAGCGATCGTTTTGGGCATCGGCCTTTTCTTCTGCGCATCCGTCCTGTTCATCGGAGTCATCACATTCATCGTTTTGCGTGGTTTTAACGGTTCCGGCCAGCTTCCCACTGATTGCGCAATCGTCTTTGGGGCCGCCGTATACGGCACTCAATACGCCGGTCCGGGCATCGTACGCAGGGTCGGGGGAGCAGGGGAGTACTACCGGCAGGGGTTGATCACCGGGAAAATCATCCTGAGCGGCGGTACGGGATCCGGAAACAAGTTGAGCGAAGCACAAGTGATGAAGAGGGAAGCGCTCAAGCAGGGGATACCTCCCGCCATGATTTTCACGGAAGACGAATCACACTCGACGTTGGAAAATCTCCGGTTCTCCCAGCCGCTTGCAAAAGATTGTAAATCTGTCGTGGGCATCAGCGACAAATATCATCTCGCACGCATCGACCTCCTGGCGCGCCGACTTGACTGGGACAACTTTTCGACGGTTCCGGTACAAGGCAGTCCCACCAAGGAATTCGAACGCCAGAGCATCATTCGGGAAATCATCGCGTACACGTACTATGCGCTGCATGCGGACGCCTTCATACATTTGTACACCGAATGAAAGATACTTATTGATCCGTGCGTCAGACATCCATAGCCAAAAAAGCCCTACAAACGCTTATAGGTCAATTGATTTATTAACATAAAAAGCATTATGTTAAGTACGATCAATCCCTCGATTATGACTCCCCTGCAACTTCCTCAGGCAATCGAACGGTACCTCCAGTTCCTCCAGTCCGAGGAGAACAAGTCCTCTCTCACTGTATCCAACTATCGCCAGTCGCTGGCGCTGCTTCAGGAATTGATGTCTGTTACTAAAGTGACCGATATTGATAAGGACACCATTCGCGATTATAAGCAGAAATTGCATACGTATAAGACGAAACAAGGCGGAGAACTGCTCCTTCGCACCCGCAACCATCACCTGACGGTACTGCGTGCGTTTTTGCGTTACCTTAGCGCAGAAGAGGAGATCGATGTGTATCCCCCGGACCGCGTGAAGCGTTTCAAGGAGGAGCAGCGCGAGGTGAAGGTGCTGACGCACGAGGAGCTGCAGCGATTGCTCGACGCACCGAATGTGGAAGACAGGGTCGGGAAGCGCGACAAGGCAATCCTGCAGATGTTTTTTTCTACGGGGCTGCGTCTCGCGGAACTGCGTTCGCTCAATCGCAAGGATCTGAACTTCAAGACGCGCGAAATTAGCGTCCGTGGAAAACGCAGCAAGATCCGGGTGGTCTTCCTATCCGATGAGGCCGTCGCCGCGCTGGAGGACTATCTGACGACCCGCCTCGACCATCTCGTTCCCCTTTTCATCCGCAATCCCGAAAAAGCGGTGAACATCATGCCGCCGGGAGAGGAATTCAGACTCTCGCGCATCAGCATCTATAATATCGTGAAGAAATACGCGTTGGCCGCGGGCATCGTCAGCGACCCGTCTCCGCACACCTTGCGCCACTCATTTGCCACGGACCTTCTGCGCAACGGTGCGGATCTTCGATCCGTACAGGAGTTACTAGGCCACAAGGATCTCTCCACGACGCAGATTTATACCCACGTGACCAATCCCCAATTGAAGGAAGTGCATAGGAAATACCACGGAAAGACTTCTTGAATAAGGTGGCAATTAACAGTCCTGTGCATTTTTACGGAGGTCGTTTTGACGTATGATCGCGTACGAATCCTATTTCTTTCTCACATTTTCCATGTCCACGAACACGAATAATCCCTGGTTCGCGTCGACCGTCGGTCTCGCGGGTCTTATTGTCGGATACGTGCTTGCCAACGGAGTCGGCGGCATCAGTATGCCGTCGCTTCCCTCCGGAGGTACCACTGGAGGCGGTGCAGCATCCGTTGCGGCCGCTCCCACGCCGGCTCCCAGCAATGACACTCCCGCCGATGCGGATGACGATCCGTTCATCGGAAAGGCAAATGCGCCGATCACGCTTGTGGAATTCACGGATTACCAGTGCCCCTTCTGCGCCCGCCATTTCACGAATACCTATGGCCAGATCAAGACGAACTACGTCGATACGGGCAAGGTAAAGTACGTTTCGCGCGATTACCCGCTCGGTTTCCACAAGTTCGCACAGAAGGCCGCTGAGGCATCCGAGTGTGCCAACAAGCAGGACAAATTCTGGGAGATGCACGACAAGTTGTTCAGCACGCAGGCAACTTGGAGCGCCCTCGCCGATGCCATTCCTACCTTTAAGCAGTACGCAAAAGACCTGAAGTTGAACACTTCGCAGTTCGACAGCTGTCTCGACAAGGGTGATACCGCCGCGGAAGTTGCAGCCGACCAGGCTGACGGAGCTGCTTCGGGTATCGACGGAACGCCGGGCTTCTGGATCCTCGGACCGGACGGTCAGAATCAGAAGATCAGCGGAGCATTCCCCTACGCCACCTTCCAGGCAGCGTTCGACAACATGCTCAAGTAAGAATCATTCAGAGCGATTCCAAGAGGCGGTCTTCGGACCGCCTTTTTTGTAGTGATCCCTGACTCACCCTGAACCGCGATGGGTTCAGTGTTCCATCGCATTTATTCTATTTTATCGATTTGCGTTGGAATTTTATCTTGCTTTCATGGGTGTACGAATGTACACTCAGTACGTCTTTCCCACTCCCCCACTCTCCCCCGGTCATGCGACAGCTCACCTCTGCTCATCGGCATCTGCGAGAATGCGTGATGGAAATGGAAGACGAATCCCGCGAGTATATCCGCTCGTTTTGTATCTCCGCCGCATTGGTCACCGTGGCCGCGGCACTCCCCTCTTTCATCCTATGAGCTTCGTTGCGTTCATGGCCGGCACGATCACCTGCGTATGGATGATGAAACAGGCGATCCGGTAACACGAAACAAAGACGACCTACCGGGGTCGTCTTTTTTTAGAAGGAGATCTTCAAGAATTTTCTCTTTCCTACCTTCACGATTCCTTCTTCCGCGACCTGATCCGTCGAGGTGACGGTTCCATCATTCATTGTGATTCCTTTCTGCTCCACCAGGCGGCGCGCTTCGGACTTGGACGGGATGAGGCCGCTCTCAATGAGTACATCGATCAGCAGGGCTCCTTTTTTGGCTTTCACTTCGGGAATATCCGTCGGCAGCTCCTTGTTGCTGAACACGCGCGTCCATTCGGCTTCCTGCTCCTCTGCGTCCTTTTCCGAGTGGTACATCGTCACAAGCTCGCGGGCGAGGCGCATCTTGAATTCCTTCGGGTTCGCGCCCTTCTTCATTTCCTTTTCGACATATTTGATCTCGTCCATGGGGATGTCCGTCGTGCATTCCATGTAGGTCGTGATGAGTTCGTCCTTGATGGACAGAACCTTGCCGTACATGTCCTTGGCCGTGTCTTCCAGCCAGATGCAGTTATCGAACGTCTTGCTCATCTTGCGGCCGTCGGTGCCTTCGATCAGCTTCGTCGTGAGGACGAATTTGTCGCGTCGCTTCTGGGCCGTCTGCAGCGTGCGACCGCAGAGCATGTTGAACAACTGGTCATTGCCGCCGATTTCCGCGTCGACATCCATGAATGCGGAGTCGTACGCCTGCATGAGGGGGTACAGGAACTCGCTCATCGCGATCGGCTTTCCTTCCTTCAATCTTTTCTCGAACATGTCGCGCTCCAGCATTTGCTGCACCGTGAAGTGGCCGAGCAGGTGCGTGATTTCCTGGAACTTCAGTTCGCCGAGCCACTCATGGTTGTACTTTACCGTCACTTTGGAGAAATCCAGGACTTTGCTTGCCTGCTGCTTGTATGTCTCGAAGTTCTTCTGCACCTGCGTGAAACCCAATGCCTCGCGCATCTGGTCGCGGCCCGTGGGGTCCCCGATCATCGCGGTGAAACTTCCCACAAGGAAGATCACTTCGTGCCCCGCATCAGCGAACTGTCTGAGCTTGCGCAAAGGGACGGAGTGTCCGAGGTGCAGCTTCGCTCCCGTCGGGTCGATGCCGAGGTACAGGCGGATCGGTTTTCCGGATGCCAGTTTCTCTTCCGCCAGTTTCTGCGGAACGACTTTTTCGACGGCACGGGTGAGCAATTCGTGGGACATGGGCCGAGTATACACAAAAATAAAAAAGAGGGAGAGGAGACACGAATGTCTCCCCTCCCGAGCGCAACCAGACCAAGCCGGCCAAGAAGAAAGTCGAGGCCTGATCGGCGTCTCAGCGACGGATGCTTGCACATCCGTGTTGCGCATACGTTATCACTCAAAATTCGAGCGTCAATTGCCTAAACAGGCGAGAATCGAGATTCGGGCTATATTTCGGAAAGCACGCTACACTGCACGCATGTCCAAGTGGATCGTCTCGTTTCCCGACCGGCTCGATGCGTTTTTGGCCAAGGAAGGCCGGACGCTTAGCCGTGCCAAGGCGCAGGAGGCGATCGAAAAAGGGTTGGTGATGGTGAATGACGAAGTGACGACCAAAATGGCGTTCCGTTTGCAGGAGGGCGATACAGTAGAGCTTGAGGAAGTGGAAAAAGTGGAGACATCCGGTACCGAGCCAGTCGATCTGCGTCTCCCCGTCCTGTACGAGGATGACTCCTGCATGATCATAGACAAGCCTGCGGGCATCGCGGTGCATCCCGGCGCGGGCATGGGTCCGGACGAAAAGACGCTGCTCAACGGCATCGCATTTCTCTTCGCAGAACGATCGCTTCCCTTCTCCGGCGACTCCGTACTGGTCCATCGCCTGGACCGCGAGACAACGGGGTGTTTATTGATCGCCAAGACGCCGCAGGCGCATCTCTTCCTTCAGAAGCAATTCGAAGACAGGACCGTGAAGAAGGAATATCTTGCGCTCGTCGCGGGCGTTCCCGATCCCCCGTCCGCCGTGATAGACGCTTCCATCGGCCGCAGTGCGTCCGACCGCACCAAGATGACCATCTACGGATCCGGAAAAAGCAGGACGGCCACAACGACGTACCAGACGCTGCAGAAGACCAAGGACGCGGCGCTGCTGGTGTGCGAGCTCCACACGGGGCGCACCCACCAGATCCGCGTGCACCTCACGTCCATGGGGCATCCCATCCTGGGTGACGGCACCTATACCTCGCAATTGAGCGACCGCGTGTCGGATCAGTACGACATTCGCGAGTTGTGCCTGCACGCGTGGAAATTGACCGTCGCGACCCCGGATTCCAAAAAGCCCGTGTCCGTGACGGCTCCCCTGCCGGCCGGATTCCTGGCCTCATTGAAAAAGGCGGGCCTGAGCGCCGATATCGCATGAATCAATCCTGAGGGATTTGTTTTCCTTCCTGTTTCGCGCGTCGCTCTTTTGCCGCGGCCCACACGCTCGAGAAATATCGCATGAGTGTGTCGGCGCCGTCGGTGCTGTTGAATTCCAGCCTGCTTGCGACGTCGCGTTCGTAGTCGACGCGTTTACGCTGGACCAAGGGCACCGCCTGGGTGTTCATGTAGGAACGCGGAGTCGCGACGATGAAGCTGCCTATCTTCAAATCCGTGTTTTCCGGAACGAAATGCTCAAGCTCGATGCCCGGGATCGCCTCCGCTGCCATGCGCCACAGTCCCTGCGGGTCGTCTTCCCCAACGATGAGAAGTTGTACTGTCGATGTTCTGGCGGCTTGCTGAAGCCTTTCGATCGTCTCCCTGTCGAAGGGAATCGTGTCGACGTTGTCCGTCAGGATATGGATACCCGCCCTGCCCTCTTCCTCGGCAGTCACCAGCCTTTCTTCGCCGAATTGCTGAGCGTCCGTCATCAGTTCGTTCACCATAGCCAGGCGATGATGCACGATACGACCCGCGAGAGGATCCTTGCTTTTCCTTTCGCGCGATGACGCGAAGATTTCGCGCATTTCCGCGATCATTTCCGCTCTCCATGATTCCACGGGGGGCGTTGAGAAAATATGCGATGGCAAAATGACTTTCTTTTCGGTGATGACGGGTACGGCCACGAGCTCCGATGCCTGCTCGGCCACCTCTTCGTCATCATCCGCGGATACCACTTTCAGTTCCGGTTTCGAGCCCGCAACGGGCGCCGCTTGATCGGTTGCGACTTCTTCACGGCGTGCCCCTCCCCCGAAAAAATATTCTTTGATACCCATTTACGGATTGTAGACGACCGTGTATTCAAACGTGTCCAGGATCTCGTCTTTCGCGTTGCGGGCGGTGATCTTGTAGACGTTCGTGCCGCGCTTCAGTGTGCCGATGGCCGCGTTCGCGATGTAGTTCCAGTATCCCCCGCCGGACTTGAAGAGTTGCAGCCTGTATCCGTTCACCCAGACGTTCGTGGTTTCCTTTGAGGTCGTTCCCTCGATGAGGAGTTCGCTGCCCGTGGACGTGTGTTGCGATCCGGGCGTAGGTCCCGTGACGGCGATCACTCCGGGCGTGAGCGGTGCGTTCTTGGGAAGGCTGGATTCATCCACCACCGCCACGCTGGACGCGCTGCCGCCCGTCACTACCCCGTCGCCCCCCTGTCCGACGATCACCGTCAGGCGCGCAGGGGCGCTCTTGTTGCCAGCGGCATCGAGTGCGTACACATCGAAAATGTTCTCGCCTTGCTTCAGGTTCTGCAACTGCTCGCTGGCCAAGTAGGACCACGTCGTGTTTCCCGGCTGGAAGAGCTGCAGGCGGTAGTCGTTCACCATGATGCCGCTCGTATTCGCGGGGGCGGTTCCCTGGATGGTGATTTCCGTCTTGGACGTACGGTACGTCTCGCCCGTCTTCGCCGGCAGCGTGATGGCCGGGGACGTCACCGAGATCGTTCCTTTCTTCACCGTCCTGGTGATCGCCTGGAGGATGACGCTGTTCTCATCCAGCGCTTCCACGCGGATGGTCATCGTTTCCCCGTCCGCGACTGCCAGTTCCTGGGAGAACGTACGGTTCACCGTATCTACCGATGCGAGGTAGCTGTTCACGCGCACGCGGTCCACGTTCTCTCCGATCGTTCCCTGCACTTTCACGGTTGCGGTCGTCACCGTCTGATTATCAGCGGGCGAGGTGACGGAAACGATGTCCGTTCCCGATCCTGGCAACGTCGTTCCCGTTCCGGTCGCAACGCTTCCGCCGGACCTGCTGGAGAGCACGAATGAGCTTTGCGCGACGAGCGGGTCGATGGCGCTGCGGAAGCGAAGCGGATCGCCGGAGACCGTGCCTCCGGAGGGAACCGTCCACTGCTGGCCCTCGCCAATGGTGAACGGCGTATTCCTGCCGTCCGCCATGACCGTCACGCCCTCCCCTTCCCCGCTGAAGACCAGGATGACGTCCTGGCGTACCAGGGCCTCCGCGTCCGTCGGGAACGAATACGTGATGGTCGGGAGCGACACGGTCCTCAGCAACGTGCCGGACAGCGTTTCGATCGAGGGTGTTTTCACCCACAGGTTTCCTTTTTCCAAGGTCACGTCGAAGCGGGATTCCTCGGAACCCTGGGTGCTTTCGCTGATCGTCACCTCGGTCTGTTCATCGAGCCGCATGCGCGTGCCGTCCGCGAAGGTAAGGGACGCGGTTCCGTCGTTGCCCGTGGAAATGCGGTCTCCCGTCTGCACTTTCATCTCTTCCAGCGCGTGCTGCATCAGTCCCCCGTCCAGCGATACGTTCACGGTTCCGCTTTCGGCGGAGAGCAGGACCACGGCGATTTTCTCGTCGCGTCCGAATCCCACCAGTCCCAGCAGCCACTTCCCGACGATATAGATAAGGAAGAGCGCGACCAAAAGGACGACGATCCTGCTGATTGCGGACGGTCCTCTCGACGGTTCCGCCAAAGCGTAGGGACCTCGGCGTTGTCTGTAGTGGCGGAACATAGGAAGAAAATCCTACGACAAGTTGATCGTACAAAGCAAGGTGTCCGCGAGTAATTTACATGCTCAATGCCGCATCACGACGTGACGCGTTCCACTTCCTCCTTGGTGGTGATGTTCTTCTCGACCAGGATGTTGCCCCATTCCTTCATCGGGACGTATCCGCCCTTGCGAGCGATCTTTTCGATCTCCTCCTGCGTCGACTGCGTGAGGATGGCGTCGCGCAATTCCCCATCCACCTTCACGAGTTCCGGGAGGACGATGCGTCCCGCGTACGTATCCGGAGACGACGCGTCGTACGCGGTTCCCTTCTTGTCTTCCGCCAGCGTGCGTACGAGGCGCTGTGCCAGCACGGCGCGCAGGGCGGGGGCGAACGTATAGGGGCTGACTCCCATGGAAAGGAGGCGCGGAATCGCTTCCACAGCGGAGTTCGTGTGCAGCGTGGAGAGCACCAAGTGTCCCGTCAGCGCGGCGTCGATCGCGGTCTGTGCGGTTTCCAGGTCGCGGATTTCCCCGACGAGGATGACGTTCGGATCGTGGCGGAGCACCGAGCGAAGTCCCGATGCGAAGGTGTAGCCCTGCTCGGAGTGGATCTCGCTCTGCACGATTCCCTGGATTTCGTATTCCACCGGATCTTCCAGCGTGATGATGTTCCTCGCCGTGCCGATGATCGTCTGGAGAAGCGCGTACAAAGTGGTCGTCTTTCCGGAGCCCGTGGGTCCCGTAACAAGAACGAGGCCGTTGGGGAGCTTCACGAGTTCCTTGAGGTGTTCTTCCATTTCCGGCGGGAAGCCCAGCTCGGCAAGCGTGATGATGCCGTGCTTCGGGTCCAGCAAGCGAAGCGTCACCGTTTCGCCGAACTGAGACGGAAGCGTGGCCACGCGGATGTTCACCGTGCGGTCCGGGGCCTGGAACGTGTACTGCCCGTCCTGCGGCATGTTGGTGATGTTCAGTTTCAGCTTGGACGCGAATTTGATGCGGCGCAAAAACGCCTCGTATTCGGCGTGGGTCAGCGTCGCGATTTTCTGCAGGAGTCCGTTCAAGCGCACTTCGATGCGCACGTTCTCCTTCTCTGGGGACGCGTGGATGTCGGAGGCGCCGATTTCGGCGCAGTATTGCTCCAACTCGCTCAAAAGTTGCTCGCCGGAATGGTTGGAAAAGTCCTTCAAAGTCATCAAAACAGTATATCATATTTCAGCCCCGGATGCTATCCTCCTTGCCGCGATGCACCTAAAGCGCCATTTCCAGCAATCGGAGACGCAAAAGAAAAAATCCCTCCTCCAGAGAATGGTCATTGTGCACTGTTTTTTGCTTGTATGCGCCCTTTTACTTGTGGCGCGTTTGTTGGAACTCCAGGTAATTGACAGAAAGGAATATTCTGCCGCAGCGCAATCCCAGCACTACGGCGGTGTGAAGCTTCCCGCGCAGCGCGGCGAGATCCTCGCTTTGAACAGCAAGACCGGCGAGACCAGTATCCTTGCCACCAATACGACGTTGGACCTCGTCTACGTCGATCCTTTCGTCACCGATAATCCCACGTTCGTCGCTGAGACATTGGCGGACACGTTGCTGTCTCAGGAATTCCATGACGCGTGCGCGGCAGGAAAGGAAGATTGCCCGCGTGAGCTTATAGCGTTCCGGGATTCCCCGTACGCGGCGGCATTCGACCCGTTGCAGTTCGCAAAGTCGCTGTCCGGAGTGTCCTTGCTCGAACCCCTCCCCTCTTCGCTCCCCACGCAGACCGCGACGCAGCCGCAGCAGGTCAGCCTCATGGAGGCGCGCCGACTTTTCGCCCGCGATATAGAGCGCAGGATTTCCGAGGATACGCTTACCTTCGTTCCCCTCTTGTACGGGGCGAACAAGCTGCAGATGAACGCCATCGTCGACCTGCATGCCCCCGGCATCGTGGTCAACGCCGAACAGAACCTCATCTATGCCAATCCCGAGGACGTTGATCAGGGCAACATTCCCGCCATTGCCAGGAAAATCGCGCAGGCCCTTTCCATGGACGTGGAGAAGATCGATCCCCTCCTCCGCTCCCGTCCGCTGCGCTACGTACCGATCATGCGCAAGCTGCCTCCTGCACTCTCTCTCAAGTTGAAGGAGGCGAAGCTGGCGTCGTTGAAGCAGACGAATGATAAGAAGGCGGGGGCAAAGACGGCTGATGACGCGGAGAAAATCCATGATCCCATGCGCGGCGTCGCGTTGCTGCCCGAACACTGGCGCTACTACCCGGATGGGACCATCGCATCGCATATCATCGGCTTCCTCAATAACAACCAGGAAGCCCAGTACGGCATCGAACGCACCTTTGACGTACAGCTTCGCGGCCAGGAAGGGCTTATTTCCACGCTCAGCGATCCCACGGGAGGCCAGATCCTCACCGCCGAGCAGACGATTGTCGATGCGAAGGACGGAGACACGGTGGTCCTGACGATCGATCCGTTCGTGCAAAAGGAAGTGGAGCGCATCCTGGACGACGGCATCAAGAAGTACCAGGCGGACAGCGGCCAGGCTATCGTCATGGATCCGTACACCGGCAAGATCATTGCGATGGCCAATGCTCCTCTCTTCGAGCGTAACGAATACGCGGGTGTCTACGACCGCATGCCCATCTATCTCCCGCAGGGAAAGGTGGACCAGATCGTGGTGGAAATCATCGATCCCGAAACGAACACGCGCGTCGTGAAGGATTACGCAAACCATATCTTCAGTCCGGAGGGCCGCGCCTCGCTTTCCGCCGAGATCCAGAAGATCCTCTCCGATCTCGAATTGAAGTTCGATCTCCACTCCCTCGCGCGCTATTACACGTACGTCGGCGAGAACAACCGCCATGAGATTTTCCCCACGGACATCCCGGGCGTGTGGCTGAAGTATAAGAACAGCATCGGAGTCGGGGCCTATTTGAATCGTACCATCCAGGAAATCTACGAGCCTGGATCCGTCATGAAGCCTGTCACCATGGCCATCGCCCTGGACCAGGGAGAGGTGAGCCCGAATGACGAATATCTGGACAAGGACCCCGTGAAAATCGATGAGACCCATGAGATTTACAACAATGACAAGAAATTCTACGGCCGCGTGAACATGACCAACTGCATCGAGTTCTCCATCAACACCTGCATGACGATGATTTCGGAGAAACTCGGCCGCAAGCTTTTCCAGCGCATGATCGAACGTTTCGGATTCGGACGCGTTACCAACATCGAGCTGGAAGACGAGTTGTCCGGAGAAGTGTTGCCATGGCGCAAGTGGCCGTACGCACTCCTTCTCACGGCTTCGTTCGGACAAGGAATTTCTTCCACCCCGCTGCAAATGATCACGGCGTTCTCCGCGCTCGGCAACGGTGGCAAGCTCATGCAGCCCTCGATCATCGACAGCGTGGTACATCCCGACGGAACCGTGGAGAAGCGCGAACCGAAGATGGTGGATCAGGTGATCACGGAATCAACGTCCGAGACAATTACCGCGATGCTGGTAAGCTCCGGTGACCACGGATTCGCGAAAGCAGCGAAGCCGAAGGGCTACAAGATCGCGGGCAAGACCGGAACCAGCCAGATCGCAGGCCCGGGAGGACGCTACGAGTCCGGTACGGGCGCCACCATCGCGACATTCGCCGGATATGCTCCCCCGTCGCAACCAAAGTTCGTAGTGCTCGTGAAGCTGGATCGTCCGCGCAGCAGATACATCGTGCATGGAGCCACGTCCGCCGCCCCTATTTTCAAAGACATCGCCACCTTCCTCTTCAAGTACTACGGCATCCCTCCCGACGATTTGTAAAGATTGTGTCTTAAACGATGTATCCCCTCTCCTATTGCAGGAAAGGCTTGGGGAGAGGCTGTTCCTTACGGTTATGGAACGGCAAAGTGTCAGTCTGATAGTCAACAAAACGATTATCTTATTTTCTCATGATTATCTTTCTTGATCGACATCGCGTATGTGCATATTCTGAACCTATGCAACCGCGAAAGGACGATCATTTGCTGGCAACAAAGAAGGACATTCGTGCTGTTCATGAGTCTATTGATCAGGTTCTTTCAGTTGTTATTAATATAGATAAGAAATTCTCACAAAAAATGTACAACCACGAAAAGCGCATTGAAAAATTAGAAGCAAAAATCTAAAGAATCACTTCACCGTCACGCTCTTCGCAAGGTTCCTCGGCATGTCCGGATCTTTTTGCCTGAGCAGCGCCAGGAAGTAGGACAGGATCTGCACGGGAATGATGTTGGCAATCGGCTGGGCGCTTCCCGCATCCGGCACCCTGATCCATTCGTCGAAGATTTCGTTGTTATCCGGTGCGATGCCGATCACATGCGCGCCGCGCGCCTTCAACTGCACTGCGTTGCTCAGGATGTCCGGCGTCACCTCATCGTTACCCACGAGGATGAGGCATGGAGTTCCTTCCTCTATGAGGGCGATGGGTCCGTGCTTCAATTCCCCTCCCGCGAATCCCTCGGCGTGGATGTAGCTCACTTCCTGGATCTTGATCGCGGCTTCCATGGCCATCGGGTAGTTCCAGCTCTTTCCGATGATATAGAGGTCTTCCTTTTCCTTGATGGTGTCCGCGATGATGCGCAGGCGTTCGACGTAGCGCGGGTTCAACATGTCGTTGATCATGGAACATGTTTCCAGCAGGAGTGTCTTTCCCTCGTGCAGTTTTCCGGCAAGCGCGTACGACACGAGCAGCAGCACGGCGAGTTGTCCCGTGAGGGCCTTCGTCGACGCGACGGCGCGTTCGGGTCCCGCGTTGATGCAGAGCGTGTAGTCGGCGGCGCGCGCGATGCTGGAGCCGACGACGTTCACGATCGCGAGCACCTTCGATCCCTTGGATTTCGCGACGTTCATCGCTTCCAACACGTCGGCCGTCTCGCCGCTCTGGCTGACCGCGATGAAGAGGCTCTCGGGCTTCAGGAAGTGGTGGTAGAGCTTAAACTCGCTCGCCGGAGCAAAGTTCACGTGGTGCTCCGCGACGACGCTGAAGAAATACTCCGCGGCCATGCAGGCCTTGCCCGCCGTTCCGCATCCGGAAAGGAACGTGCCGCGCGCGTTTTTGATCGCGTTGGCGATGACCATGATCTCTTCTTCGTTCTGGTTCACCGCGCGTGCGATGCTTTCCTTCTGGTCCATGATTTCCTTCAGCATGTAGTGCGCGTAATTTCCCTTCTCCGCCTGCTGCACGTCGATCGTGAGTTCGATCTCGCGTTTCTCGCGCACGTCGCCCGTTTCAATGTCGCTGAAGACGATTGACGATCCGTTCGTCACGACCATTTCTCCGTCATCGATGTATTGCACGGTCTTGGTGTGCTTCATGAACGCGGGAGTGTCCGACGCGATGTAGTATCCCCCGCTCTCCACGCCCACGATCAACGGAGATCCCGTGCGTGCCGCGACCATGGTGTCGCTGGCGGAGTGAAGCGCGAGGATGCCGTAGCGGCCCTTGAAACGCAGGCATGCCATGCGTACCGCCGCGGCGAAGTCATCCGTCACTTTCAGGTATTCCTCTATGAGGTGCGGCGCGATTTCCGTATCGGTCTCCGACACGAACTCGTGCCCCTTCGCGACAAGCTCGTCACGCAGTTCCTGGTAGTTCTCGAAGATGCCGTTGTGGACCAGGGCGATCGTCTTGTCTTTGTTGAACTGGGGGTGCGCATTCGCGACCGTCACTCCCCCGTGCGTCGCCCACCTGGTGTGCCCGATGGCGAGCGAGCTGTCCGACGACAATAAGGAGCCGTCGACCCCGCTGATTTTCCCGATGTCTTTCTTGGATTGCAGGTTGCTCTCGTTTCCGTTCTTCCATGCGACCCCCCAGGAGTCATACCCGCGGTACTCCAGGCTTTTCAGTCCTTCGACGGACATGGCCGTCGCGTTCTTTTTCGTACCGATGTATCCGAAGATGCCGCACATGTGCCGCATTGTAGGGTGCATGGGCGCTTGGTCAACGAATCAAACTTTCCATTTGTTTCTTTTGAAGCCAATCTGCCCTTGACGCTCTCCTTTGGGTTCCCTACAGTCTCCGCACTTTCCTATGCCGTTAACCGAATCCGCCATCAAGAGGTCCCGCCAGAACAAGGAGCGCCAGAAGCGCCTCCAGCCGTTCAAAACCAACATGAAGACCATGTTGAAGAAGGTCGCTGATGCCGCAAAGGCCGGCAACAAGGAGGAAGTGAAGTCCCTCATGGCCCAGACGTACAAAGCAGTCGATATGGCTGCCAAGAAGGGCATCATCCACCGCAAGAACGCAGACAGGAAGAAGGCGTCCGTGGCGAAGCTCGCCGCGAAATAAGCGCATGCGCATCCTCGCTCTCGATCTCGGCACCAGGCGCACGGGAGCGGCTTTTGCAGACAGCGACGTCGGTATTCCCCTCCCCCTCGATACCATCCAGACCAATTCGCCCCAGGACCTCTTGGACGAGATTTTGCTGATGGCGGACGAACGGGACATAGATTTGGTCCTATTGGGCCTTCCGCTGCTTCCTACGGGCAAGGAAGGGTCCCAGGTCGAATATGTACGCGATATGGGGTCCCTTTTGGAGGAAAAAGGACTCGTGGTGGAATACCTGGATGAGCGTTTCACAAGCCAAAAACACGGTGAGAATGATGGTGATGCCAAGGCGGCCTGCACCCTGCTTTCCATTTACCTGGAGAGGGGTGTTGACAAGAGCGAAAAATGATATAAAGTAGCTTACTTGGTTCTTTAAACTTTACTTTCTATAACGCAGACATAACCCCGTTCTGCGTCCATACGAACCAAAGGAAGATCTTTTGTTTCTGTCAATATTCTGGTAGAACAAAGGTCGTTCCTTCCCCTTCACCAGCCTGCTTATGGCAGACACCTCCTCCACCCTCACCGCACAGCAAGCAAGCCTTAATGGCAAGATATCGGTCAATCTCCAGTCATTGCTGGATGATCTCTTTATGGTCTTAACCGAGAAAGAGGCCATGGTTATCAAGCGCCGTTTCGCGCTGCAGGGACAGCCCAAGCAGACGCTGGAGAAGATCGGCAAGCATTTCAAGGTGACCCGCGAGCGTATCCGCCAGATCGAGGGAATCGCCCTCAGCAAGCTGCGCCGCACGGTTCGCACGACCAAGCTCAACGACGTCAATGAGCTTGCGAAGGGTATCTTGCGCATCCACGGAGGCGTTATGCGCGAAGATGACCTGATTTCCCAGGTCTTGAAGCGTATGCCCCAGAGCACGGACCTCGACGGAGCAGTCCTCCGCCTGAGCTTCTCCATCGATACCGAAATGAACACGTCCGGCCACAGCGGCACCTTCGTCCCCTTCTGGAGACTGGAGAGCCTCGCCATGGAAGACATCTCCATCATCGTCGACAACGTGGTGAAGATCCTCAAGAAGCGCCGCTCCTGCATGAAGAAGGAAGAGCTCATCTCCGCCGTCCAGGCGTTGAACCTCTTCAAGGATCGCAACCCCAACAAAGAACTCATTTCCAGCTGCATGACCATCGATGAGCGCCTGCGCGAGATCGACGAGGGCTGGGGACTTACCGAGTGGCGCTTCGTCCGCCCGCGCTCCATCCGCGACAAG
>CAZUYK010000001.1:88025-119616 GCA_964624905.1 uncultured Candidatus Peribacteria bacterium | reverse complement strand
ACCCCGATTACAGGAATGAAAATCCTGCGTCCTAACCGTTAGACGATGGAGCCGTGATGTGAATAAAGCGGTTTTATTGGCGTATTTGCTTCTTCCAAACGCCGATCCGTGCGGGGATTATAGCCATTCCTCCTTGTTTTTCCAGTAATTTTACTGTAAAATATATTTGTAATATGTCAAACACACACAAGAAGAACAAAAAGCCTTCCCGGCTGAAACACCTGACAAAATTCGTCGCGCTCCATGCGGGAATCCTCTTGCTCATGGAAACCGATATCGCGATGACGTCCGCATCCGTCATTCATAATAATACGGTGCTCGCCCCGGTGGCCGCTGTCACCACCGACAAATTGCCGACCGATACCGTCATCAAAGCCGCCGGTACGCTTCACAACGCCGCGGAGACGGGAATCGGGATGCTGATCACCAGCCAGCTCATCACGAGCATCCTGTTCGTCGTGCTGGGCTTTTTCCTGCACGTCCTTTGGGTCTCGCATAAGCAGAACGGGGAGCGTCCGGTGCATGTGACGGTGAAGAAGCGAAAGAAGAAAGAGCCGACGTGGTATTGGATGGAGCTGAGGGTCTGAGTGGTGTAGAATCATCGGCATATGGAAAAAATCCGTATCGAGCAACACAGTGCGGCCGGAGGACTCTGGTTCATCATGTGGCTCTTCACCATCGGGTTCTTGCAGTTGGACTTCCTGCGCGGCGTCCTGGCATTGCTGCTGTGGCCGTATTACCTGGGCGTGGCGTTAAGCGGGTATATCGCCTGACGCTTACCGAATGAGGTTTAACAAGTAGCGCTTGAACGGCGTAAGTGGAACGCCTGCCTTGCTGTCTACGGGGATGGATTTCAATGTCGGAACGGCTTTTAGGATGGCGGCGGTGCGTTCTTCGTCGTATCCCACGATGTGCGTGATCTTGTAATGGCGGAAGGGATCGGCGAGCTTTCCTTTTTTGATGAGCATATCGATTGTCGTATTCGCCAGGAGAATCGATTGGCGGTCTGTGAAAGCCATGAGCGTGTCGTGCCGCGGCTGCGCGATGACTGCGTTGGCGGGAAGTGTGTCGATCTCTTTCGCCACGGCCATGGCGGCCGGAACGCCGCTGCGCGCGTATTCCCTCGCGACATACGTTCGGTTGGTTTGCATCAGCTGGAGGCCCGAGAGCATGACAATCGCTGCGAGAATCCCAGTCGTTTTCCATTTAGCAGACCTGTGCAACGATTCCGCCACGAAGACCGCCCCGCTGCCAGCGAGCAGTGCGACGATCCATCCTACGTCCATCACATGCGGGCGGGAGTAGTGGAATCCGAAACGCAGGACTATTTCCATCGACAGTACGAGGCCGAGCGATTGCAGGAGCATGCGTTTACGCGTCCCATAGAGGACGGCAATGCCTGGCAGGATCAGTAGCCATACGAAGAAACCGCCCGTCATTTCCTGCATCACGTAGGATGCCAATGCGTTTCCGAAGAGCCAGGTTCCGTTGAATGCGATGTGTGCAAGGTTGAACGAGCCGACGCCGTAATTAATGCGGAAGTTCTCATTGTCGCGACGTTCCGTGAAGGATCCCGAAGTCGCCGTGTCTTGCATCGCCGCATCAAAGTCCTCTTTCAAAAATCCATAGGCGTAGTCGTCCCCGTAGAGCTCCGCCGGTTGCATCAGGTTTTCTTCTATGGGGAGGAAGGCGCCCAGACGCTGCGTTGCGGACATGCCGGGCCGCAGGGCATTGGGAAGCAGCGGCAGAACGAAGCCCGCGTATGCGCAAAACCCGCAGACGGCTAATTCAAGCAGCCCCTGTTTCCAATCCTTCCTGCGCTCCCAAATGTACACGATGACGAACCAGGGCAGTAGCGTGAAGAACGCATGGCTCGTCGCAAGAGTCAGGCCGAAGAAAAAGCCCAGCAGACCTAGCGCCGCCATGCGGTTGCGTTCGGTCAATAAAAGGAATAATGCGAATCCCGTGAATAGACAGAGATAGGCGAGGGGGTAGTAGCCCGTCGCGATCGCTTCGCGCCAGTGCATGGGGAACAGGCAAAAAAGGATCGTGGAGGCCCACGCAGTGGGCGTGCCGAATAGACGGCGGATGCTCCACCATAGCGGGATTGTTGCCAATGCCAACGTTATGGCACTCACAAACGCCCACAACGTCGCGTCACGCCAGTCCAGAGCGGGTTGTAGCGCCGCGAGGACGAGGATGAAGAGGGGGTTGATGACGTTTCCCAGGATGCCTGTTTCTGCAAACGCGTGGGATGTTTTGACTGACGGCGTCAGGTCGAACGGAAATCCTGCCAGGAGCACCGGCGCCATCCACACGCTGACGATCGCTGCGCAGAACAGCGCGAGTAGGAGTGTCTGGCCAAAAGGGGAGGACCAGGAACGACGCATTGTGTTCACGATACCCGAAGAAACAGCCTTGGGGTAGGATGCCAGCGTGCCCCGCGTCCCGTCGCTGTCCGGCTTCATCAAGATAATCGGCATCCTGCTGTTCGCGTGGCTGCTGCTCGCGATCGACCGGGAAGCATTGGTTCAGAATCTACGCAGTGTCGATGTCGGACTATTTGCCGTTTCGTTGCTGATACTTGTGTTCGCGGATTTCCTGAAGGCCGCACGTTGGCACCTGCTCGTACGCGCCGCTGGCTCCATGGAAAGCCTGGCGCATGATTGGAAAGTGTACAACGTCGGTATCTTCCTGGGGCTCATCACCCCGGGGAAGCTGGGGGAATTCGGTCGTGCAACGTATTTGAAAAAGACAGGTGTACCTACCGGCACCGCCGTCGCGTCCGTGCTTGTCGATCGCGTGTTTGATGTCGCTGTGGTCGCGCTGTTTTCACTCGTCGCGTTACAGGTACTTTTCGGAGGTTGGTGGTTTTCCGCAGGATTGGCTGCCGGTTTCGTCGTGTTGTTGATAACTGGAGGGGTTCTATGGCGCATGCACCGCCTGCCCGTGAAAAAAGAATGGGTCGAGTTCCTCACGACGCTCGCCACCCGCCTCCCCCTGCTTTTCGCCAGCTTGTTACTGACGCTGTTCTCTTGGGCAGCGTATTGCGTGTGGTCCGTGATCCTCTCATACAGCATCGGCATCCAAGCCCCATTCCTGCCGCTCATGTCTGCGGTCATGCTGACGGGGATAGTGGCGTTTCTCCCGGTGGCTCCGTCGGGCCTCGGCACGCGCGATGCGTCCCTTGTGTGGCTTCTCGCTCCGCTGGGTATCGGCGCCCCCATGGCAGTGGCACTCTCCTTCCTGATGTTCGTTAGTATCGTCCTGAGCAGCCTTATCGGGGCTTTTTACTGGATCTACGGCGTCGGAAAGCGCTAGGCGCGGGGCGAACGGACGGCTAGAATCCTTCCCGATGCCTTTTTCCGTCATCATCCCGGCTTTCAACGAGAGTGCGTCCATCGAGGCCGTACTCAGATCGCTGATGGATTTCCTGCGGGCACACCATCCCGATTCGGAGGTGATCGTGGTGAATGATGGGTCCAAGGACAATACCGCAGAGGTCGTATCTCGCGTTTCCGGCGTGCGTCTGTTGACGCATCCGCACAACAAGGGATACGGCGCGTCCCTGAAGACCGGCATGCAGGCTGCGCAGAACGATTGGTGCATTACCTATGACGCTGACGGCCAGCATACCCCGGACCTCATCACCCTATTGCTGGCAGAGTGCAAAGAGCCCAACCACATGGTGGTGGGAAAGCGAGAGACGTATGAAGGACCGGCCATCCGCCGTCCCGGGAAGTGGCTGCTTCAGAAGGTTGCAAACGCCCTTACCGGGACCCGTATTCCGGATCTCAATTCCGGGCTTCGCGCGTTTCGCCGCGAGGAATTTTTCAAGTACATGCACTTGTTCCCGAAGGGGTTCTCGCTCTCCACGACGAGCACGGTGTGCTTCTTCCGGGCCAACCTGAACGTCGTGTATGTTCCCGTCCGCATCCAACAGCGCACGGCCGGCGTCAGCACCGTCAGCTTCAAGGATATGCCGCGCACGATCATGCTGATCGTCCGGTTGCTTATGCTCTTCTCCCCGCTGCGCCTGTTTATTCCTGCATCGGCCTTCTTTGCCTTCCTGACGGTCGCCGACGGGATCTACGAATATTCCGTGACGGGTGACTTCGCGAACCAGAGCATGGTCGCCCTTTTCACGCTTACCAGCCTTACGTTCTTTTTCGGATTGTTGGCGGACCAGATCGCCGCCATCCGCCGGGAGATCGGAAGCAGGTCTTGATTTTCTCCTTTCCGGACAACGCCTATGTGGTGGGAAAAGCTCCGACATGACGTGCTGGATACGGAACTCTATTCGAGGTCCGGTACAGAGGTGGGCGTGTCCGGTGGCGTTTTGAGGTTGGAGGAGAAAGACGGGGATTACACCGTTGGAAAAGTATCCGACGCCGACATTCCGGAAGCTTCCTTTCGCGCGTCTACGGATCACGTCACGAATTACCCCGCCCTCAACGAATTCGTTTTCGGTAAGCATCCGGACAGCTGGCTCATCGGAAACTACAAGAAAATCTACGTGGGCCATATGACCGACGAAACGGTGCGCAGGAATAGTTCCTCCGGCGGCATCCTGAGCGGCACGCAGCTGTATCTTTTGCGCAAAGGAAAGATCGACGGCGCGGTGACACTGCGCATGCGAAAGGACGTGCCATACCTCACGGAGCCCTTGGTTGCCCGGACGGAAGCGGAGATCCTGGAAGCGGCGCAGAGCAAGTACACCGTCGCACCCGTGAACCAAATCCTCGCCGAGCTGCCGGGTGCCTATGCGTCGCTCGCTTACACGGGATTGCCAGAACAGATCGCATCGATCCGCAAGTTGCAGAAACTGGGTCATCCGAGCGTTGCGAATATCCATTACGTGCTGGGTATGTTCTACGGCGAGACGTTGGGATTCGGCGCGGTTCTTAGTTTGCTTCGGGCCAACGGCGTTTCCTCTCCCGATCAGATTGCCAAGCTCGCGTTCCGCGCGGGGGAATGGCCCGGACACCTGCGCATCGACCTCAAGGATGGACGAGTCATCACCGTGCCAAAGTTCTATGCAAATTATCTCAGTCCCTCGCACATTACGCCCTACTCGCTGTGGCAGGTGGACTACATGGCGGAACTCGCAGATATTTCCTGCGGCGACGCATGGGCGCCCGTGTACGAGGAGCGTGGCAAGGGATGGTCCGTCGTATTGGCGCGCACGCAAAAAGGATTGGAGTTGTTGGAAGAGATGCGCGCCGCTGGCGTCGTCTCACTGACCGAAATCACCGAGAAGGAACTCATTAACATGCACTCGCTGGGGCTGGACGTGAAGAAGCGTGGATCCTTCATCCGCATCGCCAGGCGCAAAGCCAAGGGATTGCCGGTGCCGGAATTCGGGTACGAACCCGTGAACATCGAATTCAAACGCCGCGCGTTTGAGGCGTTCTTCGGCTTCGTCATCTGGTTATTCCATCTGCGTATGACAATCTGGCTGCTGGAAACTATCCCCGTCGCGGTGATCGGCAAGGCATTTGTCTATGCCCGCAAGATCTGGAAGAAATCGACGAAGACGACAAAGGCGAGCGGACTTGATACGCTGCGGTTCCGTCTCACGGATCTTCCCCCGGATGCCCTATGATCAATTCTTTCTCCATCGATGAGGTGCGTGCGTTCTGGGATGACGTTGCCTCCACATATGAGCACTACAACGAGAAAGTAGGGTATGTGCATACCCAGCGGTTCGAGAAGGCGATGGAGTTCGGGGACATTCGTCCCGGCATGCGCGTCCTGAACGTCTGGTCTCGCACGGGCAGCCTCATCCCGTGGCTGCGTAAGGTCGAAAACGTATCGATCGAGAATCGCGAGGCATCGCCGAAGATGATGGCGATCGCACAGGAGCGTTACCTTGCCGAGTCGTTCAAATTGACGGATCTTGAGGACTTTTCGGAGTTCCCGGATGCGTCGTTCGACCGCATCGTTTCCTTGGAAACGCTGGAGCACGTGCCAAAACCGTCCGCCTTCCTGGCCGAATTGCGCCGCGTGCTGAAGCCCGGTGGAATGCTGGTGATGAGCCTGCCACCGCGCGGCGCGGAGATCCCCGAATTTTTCTACCGCCTTGTTTTCGGCGACCATGGCGAAGGTCCTCACCGGTTCCTATGGCCCTTCGAAGTGAAGAAACTCCTGAAAGAAGCGGGCTTGGATCTTGTCCTTCACCGTCGCTTTGTCATGCTGCCGTTCGGGTCCGACGCGTTCGTTCGCAAGGCTGAAAAAATCCTCTCCGCTCTCTTCGGCCGCACGGTGATCGGCAATTTTGGCGTCCGGCACTTCTACGTCGCCCGAAAACCCGCTTAGTATTTTTTCGGGATGGCGTTGATGACATCCAGTGCCTTCCAAATGTCGATGCCGATCGTATCTCCGTACCATTTCAACGATTCGAAACGCGGTTTGTTTTCGACCGTTGCCAGTTCCAGGCCCTTCTCGCGCGTCATCAACCCCTCGCGGATCTGATTGCTGCGGAACGTATCGTTTTCCGTGAAGCCCGCGACGGTGTAGTAGATGTAGTTGTAGAACGCCGCCGTACCGTCCCCGATGCGCCACGTGGTCGTGGTGTCCGGCGCCAGCTCCCAGTCGTAGGTATCGATCAGCGTGCGATTGATCGTCTCCTCGTCCCACGGGATGTAATTGAACAGGTAGATGTAATCGTGGGGGATGAAGTACGTGGCCAGGAACGCGCCGATCGTGTCGATGATGGAGGCGTTCAGCAGCCGGGGATTGCGGACGTAGTGTTTCGCGTAGTACAGGGCCATTTTCAACTTCTTCCAAATACCGATGCGGTACACGTGGTCGCGGTTGAACTTGGGCGGGATACCCAGGAAACCGAACTTGAAGTTCGTTTGTTCCAGCGGGTTTTCACAGTAGATGGAAAGGTGCGCCCGGACCTGCTTGCGCAGCTTGTTGAGGTAATAGAAATACTGCTTGTCGCCGGCCATGAAGAGCGGAACGGTTCCCAAATCGGGATTCTTCAGCCAGGCCAGGACGTTTTGGCGGATGTACCGGCGTTTCTTCGTGATGTCCGCGGAGATCAGCAAATGTTCGGTTTCCAGTTCCCCGCACATGCGTGCCTGGTTCCTGCGCCCGAGGTCCGTCAGCATGCCCCAATCGTACGAGTAGGCGACGGGATTCAGCTTCAGGACTTTCTTCACGTAGTGGAGGCCATAGCTGCTGTCGCGTCCTCCGCTGAGCGGGAAGAGGCAATCCGGGTCTTTTCCGTTCCCGCGGTATTTTTCTACTTCCTTGCGAAGCGCTTCCTCGCCTAGGAATGTTTGGGGTACGTGGTTGCGGCAGAAGATACACACCCCGTCGGCGTCGAAATCCACGAAAGGCATCGTCTGGGGTAGAATGCATCGGCTGCAGCGCTTCATCTGGGCTACCTTTGCCGCGTTCGCATCGAAGATCGCCTGGTATTTTTGGACGATGTCCGCAGTCAGGGGATTGGTGACCGCAGGCGATTGAGGATAGTGTTCGGAGGGGAGAAGCGTCAGTGTTACCGCAGGCGCGTGGGAAATAGCGACCGTCTCGCCGAAGCGGAACGTCATTCGTTCGATGGATGTCAGGTTCACTATGACGCCGTTCCCCGGTTCGACGTGCGAGATCCCATCGTTCGCGAAGCCGAACCCCGTCCCATGCGTTTTTACGATCTCCTCCAGCATGAACCGTTCCGAGGCGAAGGCCACCCCGTCTGTTCCGCCGAGCACATAGAGCGAGCCGTTATTCGACGCGAGAGCCAGGACGTTCAGATCCTGTGCCAAGAGAGCCACGGACGCCGTTCCCCGTATTTCCTGAAAGGCGTTTCCGATCGCCGTCGTCACATCTGCACCTTCCTTCCTCTTTTGCTCCACCAGCGCTAGCAAAACTTCGGTATCTACTTCGCAGGTGCGTTGCAAACCGTGTTCCGCGAATAATTTCCCGTCATTCACGATGATGCCGTTATGGATGCAGACCATGCCTCCGCGTACGACCGGCTGGTTATTGTCATTGCGCTCCATGGATCCGTTGGTCACCAGGCGGGTGTGGCCTATGAGGGCGACATGCGAGCGTTTCAGGCTCTCCGCGGACAACATCTCCTGTGTCAGTCCCTTGAAGGTTTTCGTTTCCATGAACGCGGATCCCCGGTTCGCTTCTTTGTACACCTTTAACTCACGGTCGTTGCGGATCGCAATGCCAGCAGCTTCTTTGCCACGGGATTCGGACAGCATGATCAGTGAAGAAAGTAGGGCGCTTGTTTCCTTGGCCCGCACTCCCCCCTGCCGAAAAGCGAATCCGTAAATACCGCACATACGTGCTTTGAGTATACGGGAATCATGGTTTGTGCGAGTGTCTTTTTTCCTGCGGAAATGATGGACCGTGAGTAGCATGTCGCATATCCTGACCCTTATGAAAGGATTTCATTCCGACATCGAACGGCTAACCTTGGATAATACCGATTTCCGCCGCGTGCTCTATACGGGAAAGCACAGCCAGCTCGTGCTCATGAGTTTGCAGCCGGGGGAGGAGATCGGCATGGAGACGCATCCGGACAACGATCAGTTCTTCCGTTTCGAGCAGGGCGAAGGAAAATGCGTCATCGATGGCCATGAATATGCGTTGAAAGACGGCATGGCGATCGTCATTCCTGCGGGCGCCGAACACAACATCATCAATACGTCGCAAACGGATCAACTGAAGATGTACACCATCTATTCGCCCGCCCACCACAAAGACGGCGTGGCCCGACGTACCAAGGCCGAGGCGGAGGCCGACTCTCCGGAATTCGACGGCGCCACCACGGAGTAAGAGGTGCAATGCTTCCTTGCTTTTGCGAGCATCCTTCTTTCGGTATGGTCCGCATATGAAGTTTCTCCTTACGGTTGCCATCGCTCTCGCCATCGGCGGCGGCGTTTATTACGTCACGATGTCCGATTCATCGGGAGTCCAGGCGGAGTCCAGTGATGCCGCGAACAATGCGAAAGCCGCCACGGACGCGTACAAGAAGAACCAGGAGGATATGATGAGGCAGCTGGGGCAGTGATCAGGGTTGGGGTTTGGAGATATTTTTTAATAAGGCTTCAGATCTGCATATTTTTTCCTTCCGCGTTCGTATGCGGATAATTTTCTGTTTAAAAGCATTATATAGATCGACACGATGATGATCGCGAATACCACGAGGAAAAAGAGGTTGCTTGAAAAACGCTGTGCCAATACAGCTATGATGATGCAAATCGGCGTTACTTTATTGAGGTAGGCGGTGATGTCCTTTAGTTGAGTCTCGGTGAGGACGTAACTTCCCCGATTTTTCCCATGAGGAAAATAAAGAATGCGTCCGTTGGTATCGCGGCGCAAAAGTTTTTTCGAAACAAAGCTGAATCCATCCATGCAACTAAGATAGTTCAGCCAAGCAGGTCCATCAATCTGTATTACAGATGAGGTGCCTTTGGCGGATTGGGCACGGCGTGGGCGTCCAGGTTCGTGAGGCCAAAGAAGACCAGGGGCACGCGCCACAGCGGCAGCAGGAGCGTGTAGGCGTGGAGATCGGCTCCGCGGCGTAGCGCCATGCCGAGCAGGCCGTAGATGCGCAGTTTCTTGATCTGTACCGCCCCCCAGCTGATACCTACCGGGATCGCGTACGCGGGCTCCGCAGGTACGTATGCCGGAAGCGCAGGCGCTTCCCCGGTCGCGATGACCTGGGCTACGAACACACCGTTGTCGAGAGCTGTCTGGGCCATGCCGCTGTACTGCGTCGAGGCACAATCGCCGATCACGAACACGTCCTGCAAGTTTTTCGCGCGCAGCTGATCGTCCACGACGGCCCGTCCTCGTTTGTCGAGTTCTATGCCGGGGATCTGTCCCAGGAGGTCATTGGGCTTCACTCCCGCGGTCCACAGGATCGTCCCGGGGTCCTTCGTCTCGCCGTCCTTGAAGTGCAGGCCTGCATCATCCACGGCGGTCACCGCTTTCTGCGTGAGGACGTTTACGCCCATGCTTTTCAGCTTGTTCGTGACGGCTTGGGAGATGTTCGGATGCAGGACGGGAAGCAGTCTGTCCGCGGCTTCGATGAGGTCGAATGTGATCAGCGACGGATCCGCGCCGATCTTTCGCGCGACTTTTCGCGCGTGCGTGAGTCCCACGGAAGCGATTTCGATGCCCGTCGGTCCCGCTCCGATCACCGCGAAATATCCCATTTTGCGCTTGTGGGCCTCATCGCCCGTTTTCATTTCCCGTACGCGACGATCGATCCAATCCCGTATTTCCAGTGCCTCCGCCGCGCTCTTCATCGTCATCGACCGTTCCTGCATTCCCGGGATGCCGAAGTACGCCGGCTGCGCCCCCAGGGCGACGATCAGGATGTCATAGTCGTACGCTTTGCCACTGGCCCCCGCCACAACCTTGTCCTTCGGGTCGATGCCCGTCACCTTGTCGGTGACGATATGCACGCTTTTCGGCAGAATGATGCCGAGCGGGAGGCAGGCTTCCGCGGGGCGTTTGCCTCCGAGCAGTCGGTAGAAGATGGTGTGGTACTCCAGCCAGGACTTGTTGCCGAGCAATGTGATCTGCGTATCCGGCAGGTTTTTCTTTGCCAGCTCCATGGCTGCGGTGACACCCGCGAAGCCTCCGCCCAAGATGAGGATTTTTTTCGACATGGCAAAAGCATAGACCCAAAGGGCGCTGGATGCATCGTTATTTCTTCTGGCGCGCTAGGAATCCTGTCATCACGAGGTTCGTCGCGATCATGGCGATGGAATGCAGGGTGGTCGCGACGTTGTAGGCCTCCAGGGCGAACAGGGTCAGGATATGGCGCAGGACGTTCATGGCGTACAAGAGCGGCCGTTCCGTTTCCGGACGCCGCCATGCCTTGCGCAACGTCGGGATGAAAGCGATGACATCGATGCTTACGACGATCACGATCGACAGGGTCGGATCGCTGGTCAGCGCCCATGGGATGAGGCCTGCGAGTGCGGCAGCCAGGAAATAGTGGTCGCGCTTTTCGATGTTACGGAATCCGTATCGCAGCGATGCGACGAAAATAACGATGGTGAAGACTTCCGATACGGCGGCGGGAATCGAACCCACGCCCCCTCCTTTTGCGAGCTGGCCCAAGAAGGACACGCCCGATACGACCGACCACATCAGCCAGGTGTAGGGGTGCGGTTGGATTTCATTGCGCAGCGTGTCGCGCAGATAGGGGATGTTTCCGGTGGCGGACAGGAGGGCTGCGATGATGGCCAAGGCTTCCTTCATGCGGCGATCATATCAGCTTTTTTCACTGCCGGTCGCCGATCGCGAAACGGGGGTCCGTGATGATGCGGCTTGCGGTTTCCTTGCCCAGGCGCAGTCCTTCGAAGCTATCGACCGGCGTGTTTGATCCTGACCACACGGGTGATTGCGCCGCTTCCCTGGAACGGGCGAGGACTTCGTCCATGCTGTCCGGGAAGGCCGTGCCGAGCACGGTCGCCGCCGCCTCGGAGACGGCGGCTTGTTCCGAAGGATAGGTCGGGTAGGCGGGAACCCCTCCCATGCCCGTCACGTAAATGTAGGTGTCGAGCTGGCTGGGGGCCTGCGTCCAGTGCGTGAATTTGGACTGCCACGTATTCACCGCCGCGTCGGCCATCGCCGCGGTGAGTGCGGCGCGGATCTGGGCCGCCTTCAGGGGATCGGCCACCGCGTGGGAGATCAGCAGCGATTGCGCATAGCCTAGCCACAGTCCCGCCGACGTCTCGGTACCCTCGCCGGTGTTCCAATACATCATGCGATGCATCTGCTGCGGCGTCATCGCGCGCGTGATGCTGGAGGTCGACTTCAATTGTCCCGACATCGATGCGGTTCCGGGCGCGGGGGGAGGGGGGATGTCCACCGCGGTGCCCGAACCCCACCTGGGCCAGGTGCCCGCATCCGGGGTCACTGCCTTGCGCACGTCCCATATCAACTGCTTGCCGTTCGGAGGGGTGACGCGAACGACGGACGGCGCGTAGCGCACCTGCTTCTTGATGCGCTCCAGCACCATCATGGCGATCTTCATGTTGTATTCTTCGTTTTGCACGAATGGCGTTACCGTCTTGCACGCATCCGCCGCCAAATGGCAAGTCACCAGCGCGGACACGATATCCACGCCGGCCGCATGGGCTCCCAAACGCAATGCGTCATGCTGCGCGATTGCCACGGCTGCATAAAGGCGTGCCGCTTCGGGCGGCCCGAATTTTTCCGTGCGCACGATGTCCATCAGCCTGCTGTCCCAGGATGCCAACTGCGCCGTCGTCGGCTGTTCCATGCCGCTCGGTTCGTCCGGCAGCGCGTTCAGGTCTTTTTCCGCGTATTCAAAATACGTCGTATCGTGGCCCGTCGCGACGTAGGGAACGCATCCGGCGAGGAATGCGCACGCAAGGAAGGCTGAAAGGGCGGATGAAGTCTTCATGCGGGGCGGGGGATCATGCGCGCGCGCGCTTTCGGTTTCTGCTTGGGCGCCGGCGCTTTTTTCTTCCATCCTTTGAGGAACGTGAACGGCTTCGCCTCGGGGAGCGTCATGCGGTTCATCAGCGGGACGAAGAGCGACGTGACGATGAGGGCGAGGTAAATGGATTTGACGGAGTACCCGAAGGAGATGAACAGCCAGTGCATGATCGCGGTCGCCATGGCGAAGATAATCCGCATTTGTTGTCCTTCCGGAATCGTGCGCGGGTCCGGGAGCATGTGGAAGCTGAAGATGACCAATGCGGGCGAGAGAAGCGCTGGCACGATGTTCTGCAGAAGGTACGGGAGGCTTCCCTGGAGGAGCGCTCCTTCGTGAATGACGAACAGCGCGATCTCCGTGAGCAAAAAGGTGGCGACGACGGTCATCACCTTGGCGCTGCGGGCCAGCACGAGGCCGATGCAGGAGATGTAGAGCATGAGCCACCAGGTCTTGTCCCATTGCTGGGGAGTCGGATAGGTGATGGCGGGCAGGAGGAAGAACGTCAGGCAGATGCCGAAGTTCGAGGGGTTGAAGATATGCTTCTTTACGCCGCTCCAGCGCGTGGTGAAGATGTACTTGGACAGCACCGATACGGCCGCAGCCCCGAAGTAGATGGCATATGACCAAGGGCTGGGGCGGATGCGCAGCATCATCGAGATGCCGAACCCGGCGATCATGCCGCTGACAGGGAAGAGGACGATCTTCTTGAGCCAGAAGTTCATCACCAGGTCTATGAGTGCCGCCGTTCCGACGCAAATCAAAATATGCAGCGGGTTGACCTGGAAGCTGTAGATAGTCTGTCCCAGTAAGGCGTAAGACGTGAGCGCGCTCACCTGGATGACGCGGGCATCTCGGAAGCTCGGGTAAATGAAAGGATAGGTTTTCTTCCCGATCCGGATGGTCGAGGTCTTTTCCTTCCAGGTTTTTTTTCTTTTCAGTTCGCTCGATTGATCGAATCCCAAAGGCATGCGCAACCACTATACTGTCCTTGGCGGGTTCTTCAATGAACAAGGCCATCAAGGCATTGCATAAGGCCGGAGAATGGCGCGTCTTCGCTTTTTGCGATGACCTTGTCATTTTCCTTGGTTACAACCGTCAGCATAGGTATCTATCCCTTCCCATTTTTCCCATGAGTATCCTGTGGCTTCTTCTCGTCGGTCTCATTGCCGGCTGGCTTGCCGGCCAACTCGTCAAAGGCAGCGGCTTCGGCGTCGTCGGTGACATCGTCGTCGGCATCGTCGGCGCGCTTATCGGAGGCTGGCTCGCCGGTCGCTTTGGCATCGCCACCTACGGTCTGCTCGGCGAAATCATCATGGCCGTCGTCGGCGCGGTGATCCTCCTGTTCGTCCTTCGTTTGTTCAGCAAAGGAAGAGCGTAAAACGGGTATGATCGCTCATTCCACCCACAACAGAAGACTCTTCAGGTAATCCGTTTCCGGGTGGAACAGGTTCACGGGATGGTCCGCTGCCAGATGATGTTTCTGGATGATGCGGACGTTCCGTTTTGCCTGCAGGGCAGCGTGGAACACGGCGGTTTGGAAGATCTCCGGGGACATCTGGTAGCTGCAGGAACAGGTGAGTAGCAGTCCGCCCGGCGCGATCTTCTGGAAGGCCATGCGGTTCAGGTCCGTATACGAACCCTTCGCGCCGTCGATATCATCCGCGCTCTTCGCGAAGGCAGGGGGATCCAAAATAATGAAATCGTAGGTCTTCGGCAGCGGCTCGCGGCGCAGGAAATCGAAGGCGTCCTGTTCGTAGGTCTCGAAGTTCGCGGCCAGTCCGTTGAGTTCCGCCTGTTCCTTGGCGCGCACGAGCGCATCCGCGTCGTAGTCCACTGCGTCCGCACTCAAGGCGCCGCCTGCGAGCGCGGAAAGCGAGAACCCGCCGACGTAGCTGCATACATCCAAGACGGTCCTGCCCTTGGCATGCTCGCGGACGAGGGAGCGCATCTCGCGCTGGTCCAAAAACAACCCCGTCTTCTGTCCGCTGGAGAGGGAAATGACGTACTTGATGCCGTTCTCGTGCACCACGATGGTGTCTTCGCCCTTGCCGCGCAGCCATCCCGCTTTCGGTTCCATGCCTTCGGCCTTGCGCGACGCGCTCGTGGATTTTTCATACAGCAACTTCGCCCCCGTGATGGCGGCGACGGTGTTCACAAGCCAGGACTTGATCTTTTCCATGCCGAGCGTGGTCAGTTGGAACACGACGACGTCCTTGTATTGATCGACGATGAGCCCCGGGATGCCATCTCCTTCGGCGTTGATGAGGCGCACGGCATCGGTTTTATCCGACAGTCCCATGGCAGAGCGCAGCTTGATCGCGCTTTCGATATTCTTCTTCAGCGTGACCATCGGATCCTCTTGCTCAAAGGAAATCACGCGTCCTGAAATGTACGCGCGGGTGTTGACCATCGCGTAACAGAGGAACTCGCCTTGGCTGTCCCGCACCTCGGCGATCGCGCCGTTCTCCACGTCGAGTTTCTCGAACGCGGTTTTATAGATCGTGTGGTGTCGCAGGCGCAAGTGGACGTCGCGCTCGGGCTTGATGGTGAGGACGGGGTAGGGCATGTATGCGCCAGCGTATCACGCTTTCACCGCGCAGATCCCGGCATAGGAGCCGAATTTTCGCACTACAGCGCTGTGACGGGCCAAAAAGCGCATGGAAGAGCCGCCCATGATCTTGATGAAAGACGCATGTCCCGTCGCGTATCCCATGGCCCGCAGGGTCACCGCGAGCGATGCCGGATGCGGGAAGACGCGGTGTTCGTGGAAGCCGCGGAACTTGTCCAGGAAAGCATTGTCGAACAGATCCTTTTGCCGCAGGTATCGAACGAACATCGGGACCGAGAGGGGGTTGGGATACGTGAGGATGAGCCGCCCGCCCGGCTTCAGGAGTTTCGTCAGCTCCGCGATCGCCCCGAAAGGTTCGGCAAGGTGTTCCAGTACTTCGCAGAGAAGGATCGCGTCGAAAGAAGCTTCGGGAAGTCCGCTTTCGTACAGCGACGCGCACCGGTAGTCGGCAGTCACGCCCGCAGGGATGTTTTTGGATTGGGGAAGCGCGTCAAACTTGCCAATGAACGAGGGGTCATTGTCGATGCCGACGATCGCGTCCCCGGGCTTCAGGGAATCGCGTACGGCGAAGTGCAGCGTCGGCACCTCGTAGTCTCCTATGAAACCCACGTCTAGAATGCGTTTCGGGCCGCGGGTGTCGATCCGGCCCAAGGCATCCAGCACGAAAGCGGTGCGTGAATCCTGGAAGGCGGGAGGGGGTTGCATCATGCGCGGATTGTATCGGACATCGCCTCCCGCGCCGATGCATATTTTCATTTCCGGGATTGTGATATGCTTTGCCCATTCTTTCCTTTCTCTCTTTTATGCTTTCCTCATGCAAGAGCTACTCGGGATGGGCATTGCTGGTCGCACGCCTGACCCTTGCAGCCGTTTTTATCTACCACGGCCAGCAGAAATGGGCCTTCTTCGCCGGTGTTCCCGCGGACATGCCGTCCTGGCTGGGCGTCACGTTCCAGATCCTCGCGGTTCTTGAGCCGCTTGCCGGAATCGCGTTGCTCATCGGACTCTGGACGGAAATCGCCGCTCTCCTGACGTCCGTCATCATGGTCGGTGCCATCCTCCTGAAGCTCACCATGTTCAAGGTTCCCTTCGCGGGAAGCCAGGGAACGGGATGGGAATTCGATCTCGCTCTCCTCGCCGTCTCGCTCCTCGTCATGACCATGGGCGCGGGCGCCTTGTCCGTCGACGGATTGATGACGACTCCGAAGAAAAAGAAATAATCACGCAATCATCAAACCCCGCATCCTACGTGGTGCGGGGTTTTGTAGTACGCTGGCCGCGTGCTGATCGACATCTTCCTCGGCTTCGCCACGCTCCTCACGTTGTTCCTCTGCGTGACTTTCGCGTGGCACGTCATCCATCCCGTGCCGTTCGTCCCCACTCCCTATCCCGTTATTCGCGCGATGATCCGCATGGCGGGAATGACTGGTGATGAAGCGGTTTATGACCTGGGGGCGGGGGACGGCAGGTTGCTGCAGGAAGTGTTGCGTACGTACCCCGATGCGACGGCGATCGGCTGCGAGGTGATCCCGACGGTGTGGTTGCTTGGCCAGGCCCGACGCATCGTCCGCCGCGCGCCGTTCACGCTGAAGCTGAAGGATGCGCTGAACGAAGATGTCTCGAAGGCCGACCGGGTGTTCCTGTATCTCTTTCCATCGGTCATGGCCGGCCTTGCGGTGAAATTCGATCGGGAGCTCCGTCCGGGCACCGTCGTCATTTCCAACACGTTCAAGATTCCCGGAAAAACCGAGGAATCGATTGAACAGGTGCGGTTATCGACGGGACGCATCGTTACCCTCTATCGGTACCGCTGGTGAACGCCTGTGGTGGCGTACCAAGAGTGCGACGAGAAGCGCGTAGTACACGAGCACGATGCCTTTGCCGGTCTTGGGAAAGGTCACCGACGCATACGGAACCGATGCCAACCAGTCGCAGATGACGATGACCGATGTCAGCAGCAACCACGTGACATAGGCGAAGAGTTGTCCCAGGGGAAACCAGATCCAGCTTCCCAGGATCGCGAGCGTTCCCGTCAGCATCGAAAGCGGGATGAACGGGGCGACCAGGATATTCGCGACGGGGGATATAAGAGAGAGGGTCCCGAAGAGCGAAATGATCCACGGGACGGCGAATACCTGTGCGGAGAGTGTCATGGCGAGACCCTCCCGGATGCCTAATGCCGCCGGAACTTTTTGCAGCCGCTTCGTCAGCACGTCGCCGCATTCGGTAAGGCCCAGTACCGCCAGGAACGAGAGTTGGAACCCCGCGTCGTACCATAGGTATTTCGGGTTCCACAGGAGCATGAAGAAGGCGGTCCAGAGGATGGCAAGGCGCGCGTGGTTCAACCGCCCCGCCTGCAGCGCGACGAGGCCCAGGATGCCCATGACTGATGCGCGTACCACCGATGCGCTGCCGCCGACGAAGAGCGTGAAAGCGATAATGGCGACCACGGAGGGAAGGAATCTCCACCGAAGCGGAAGAAAGAACAAGAATGTACCGAGGATCGAGACGATGATCGTGATGTTGAAGCCGGAGATGGCGACGATGTGCGAGAGTCCCGTAATCTTGAAATTATTCGTCAGGTGTTCGGGCATGCCGCGACGCGAGCCGGTCAGCAGTCCCATGAGGAAGCTTGCCTGAGGCTCTGGTATGAGGAGGGTGATTTGGCGTTCGACCGTTTCGCGCATGCCGATCAGCTTTCCATAGATCGCGTTTCCGCCCGTTTGCGTGACGGGTCGGATTTGGCGCGCTTTCTGGAGTGCGTAGATGCCATACCGGCTGAGGTACTGGTCGTAGGCGAAACCGTCGACTTGCTCCGGTTGCTCCAGTATCCCCGTCACTTCGACCGTTTGACCGTATGCATACGTCGGCCACATCGCCACGTCCTTCGCGAGTACGAGCCCGCTTACGGGAATGATCGATCCGGTCTGAGTTTCCTTGAGCGAATGCGCCGCGACCGTGTAGCGGACGAAATCCGCGCGCTTGTCGGGTGCGTCCGCGATCCGTCCCGTGACGATCATCGTCTTTCCGGTGGCATACGTATCCACGGTCAATGGGCCCGGGACATGCGTGGTCCGCGCGACCGAAGCGAAGGCGATTAGCGAGCCGAGTGCCGCGGTTCCGATCGCCAACGGAACGGTACGTTTCAGCATACCTCCGATGCCGATGCCCGCGATCGATAAGGCGGATAACGATACCCACGCGAAAGCGGGGTAGTGCGCGGACTGCCACCATTGGAGGAGTGTGGTACTGAGGAGGAATCCCGCGAGGAACGCGAAGGAGAATTGAGAGGTTGCTATGCCGTCGCTTTCGCGAGGGTGATCCATTCTTCAATGCTGAGGGTTTGGGGCCGGCGGGTCGGGTCGATGCCGGCGTTGGCCAGAAGCGCCTCGCCGTCGGGGAGGGTGGGGATCGTGTTGCGCAGCATCTTGCGCTTCTGGCTGAAGGCGACCTTGGCGAGCAGGAACACGCGTTCCATCGTCGCGCTATCCGTCAGGGGTTCCTTGTGGCAATCGATGTGTAATACGGATGAGTCGACGGCCGGAGGCGGGAGGAAGCAATCGGGTGGTACGTGGCGCACGATGCGCGCGTTACCAAAGAACGCGACGATGATGCCAAGGAGGCTTCTGTCGTCCTTGTCGCAAATCTTCTCCGCTACTTCGCGCTGGATGAGGAGGGTCAATGACGTCGGGCGGACCTCGCTCTCCAAAAAGGCGTGGCGGAGCAGGGGGGAGGTAATGTGATAGGGGATATTGGCGATGATCTTGTAGGGAACCGTCGGCATGGGAACCTGCAATGCATTGCCCTGCACAACCTCCAGGTTATCAGCCGTGCGCACGCCCTCCACGTACACGTCCAGGAGCGGCACGAGGCCTTTGTCGAGCTCGATCGTGATGACGCGCTTCGC
This sequence comes from uncultured Candidatus Peribacteria bacterium, assembly GCA_964624905.1. Classification (GTDB taxonomy): domain Bacteria; phylum Patescibacteriota; class Gracilibacteria; order Peribacterales; family Peribacteraceae; genus CAZRVH01. The sequence goes on along the minus strand of CAZUYK010000001.1, from coordinate 100,692 downwards.
CTTTTTCAACAATTCCTTCGTCAAAATGCCCAGACCCGCGCCGATTTCCACCACCGTATCGTCCGTCTGCACATTTCCCGCCGATACGATATCGTCCAAGACTTCCTCATCGATCAAGAAATGTTGCCCGAGATCGGTATTGATCCTCAGGCCGTACTGTCTGCAGAATTGCCGGATATCGTCCGCTAGCGCCATACGCAGAGCGTGACACGGAACATCGGCCGGGTAAAGCTCGTCTAGGCACGAAAAACCAGTCTTTTCTGTAATATAAACGCGTTTCCTTCGTTTATAACCACGTATGACACATCCTTTTCGTTCATTATCGGCTTTTGCGATTGTCCTAGGCTCCACCATTGCTGTCACGAGTGCCCTCGCGCGGGACTTTTCCGGTTCCAACATCGGCCGGTACACCGACGGCCCGTGGGATCGCCCGACCAGTATCGCCGTCTCGGTCCTGACAGACCAAGACGTGCTTCGCGGCAATGCAGACGGCACATTCCGTGCAGATAGCCTGCTGAACCGCGCGGAATTCGTCACGATAGCCATGCGCCTCGCCCCGAATACGGGAACGGCAGCTTCCCGCGGGTGCTTCCCCGATGTTTCTCCCGATGCCTGGTATGCCCAGGATGTGTGCGATGCCAAGGTGATCGGTTACGTACGCGGCAATGCCCGGGAAGATGTCTCGCCGGAACGTTGGCGTTTCGAGCCCGGCCGCTCCATTCAGTACGAAGAGGCTTTGAAGATCCTTTCCGAGATTTTCGCCGTGTCCGTGTCTGGGTCCACGGAAGGCGACCGCTGGTACGAACCGTACGTCAGGGCCGCCAATCAATTTGAGATCGGCCTTGAGGGATTGCGTCCAGGCGATCCCATTACGCGCGGTGAAATGGCGCGACTTACGGTTGCGTATCAGGCGTACGTGGAAGGTGAACTTGATGAGCTGCGCGAGGCGGAAGCAGGGCGCTCATCTTCTTCCCGCTCGTCGCAATCTTCCTCGTCGAGGATATCCGTATCGTCCTCCTCCCATTCGTCCGCATCATCCGTCAGTATCGATCCCAGAACAGATACGTCGGTTCAGTCGAATATCCTCGTCTTGGGAGAGACATCTTCCATTCTTGCCGGCGTGAAGTTCTTCAGCGACGACGAGGCGATCAACGTCGACGAGATCATTATCACGTTGAATGGCAGCGCGCAGTCATTGTCGCTCATCCGCGTCTACGACTCTTCCAGCCGCTTGCTTGGTAATGCAGTACGCGACAGTTCCAGCAGCTCGGTATTTACGCTGCATCTGGCAGATGGCGCACTCCAGCTGCCACGCAGGGTCGATATGTCCGTATACATCCGGGGAGTATTGAAGGAATACGAGGCGGGAGGCGTCAGCGGGGAGGTGATCGAAGTGAACAACGTGACCCTCAGCGGTACCGGTGACTGGAGCAACGACGCGTATTCCACCACGTCTACCGATACGTTCCCTGCATCCGAGACGGCGCGCGCGGCAATCACTTCTTTCGTGAACACGGGACTGGGTAACAGCGCCCTTACCGCCGGAAGCAGCCAGCTTCTCGCACAATTCCGCATCAGTGCGACCGAAGGCGACAGCCAGGCTCAGGTCCGCATCACCGATCTCGACCTTCGTATCGAAGGCAGCGGCGTCAGCCTGAGCAACGTGCATTTGCGCACGGAGGGGGGCGATGACACGACGGCTTGCACAAACAGTTCCACGGTCATCACCTGCGCCAGCATTCCATCCGGAATCGGTATCGTCGATCTGCAGAAAACGATCCGCGTCTACGGCGACATCACGGTAAATTCCAACGTCACGAATCCCTCGCTGCGCGTCACGGTCAGCGACCCCGGCACGATCACGACAGCTGGTGACGTTACCTGGACTGACGGAACGAACACATTCGAATGGCTTCCGGTCGACACGCCGGTAGCGCGTGGGACTTTGTTCAACTAAAAGGCCTTCAGAAGACCGGTGCCGCTGGGCCCGGTCTTTTTTTAGATGACTTGCAACGGCGCAATGCTCAATGCGAAGGTCTTTTTCACACCCCCCTTGAAGACGATGTCCACGATGTCGCCACGACGCGCCTTTACCACGCCGATGCCGAACGTCGGGTGCTTCACTTGGGACCCCTCTGCAATCTCCCCGCGCATTTCCGGTTCCTGCGCGTCATCACTGCCCATGTCCTGGTTGAACTCAATCTCCACGTCCTGGCTGTCGCTGTTCTGGCGGAACGGCTGCAAGTGGCTGCCGCTTCCTTTCGTCGCGCGTTCGAATGCCTTGCCCGAGCTCCACGCGAAGGCGGAGAGCATTTCGTCGCTGCGGCGCTCCACGTGCTCCTCGGGTAGGTCGTCCAGGAAGCGGCTGGGTGCGCCGGATTTGTTCTCGCCCCACTGGAAGCGGTTCGTGGCGAACATCAGTCGCAAGTGGGTCCTGGCGCGCGTCATGCCGACGTACATGATGCGGCGTTCTTCCTCCAGCTGTTCCTTGTCGTAGAGGCTGTTGGAGTGGGGGAAGAGGCCCTCCTCGCACCCCACGATGATCACGTGCTCCCATTCGAGTCCTTTGCAGAGGTGCAGCGTCATGAGGGTCAGCGCGTCGTTGCCGCTCTCCAGTTTGTCCACTTCGGACACGAGCGCGACTTCTTCCAAGAAGCTCGTGAGGGCGGTACGCGGGTCGAGCGAATCGTATTTGTGCATGACGGTGATGAGTTCCTGGATGTTGTTCCAACGGTCCTCGCCGTCTTCTTCCTCCTTCAACCAGTCTTCCATACCTACCTCCTCTAGGAGTTCCTTGATGAGGAAGCTCGGTACCTCGCGGTCCAGGCGCGCGCGATACTTCGCGATGGTTTCGGTGAATTTCGCGATGCGCGTCTTGGCGCCGTTATCCAGGTCCTGCACTTCATTGGCATGTTGTAGCGTTTCCCAGAGCGGCATACCGTAGATCTGGCTGAAGCTGTTCAATTTCTCCAGCGTCGTGTTGCCGATCTTCCTGCTCGGCACGTTGATGATACGCAGGAGCGACACGGTGTCGTGCGGATTGAGCAGCGTGTAGAGGTACCCGAGTACGTCCTTTACTTCCTTGCGGAGGTAGAATTTCAAACCGCCGAGGATGCGGTAGGGGACGCCGGAGCGCATGCACGCTTCTTCGAAAAGTCGGGACTGCGCGTGGGTGCGGTAGAGGATCACCTGCTCCTTCAACGGTACGCCCGCATCCTGCATCTTCTTCACGCTGTTGATCGCTTCCTCCGCTTCGCGCCGTTCGTCGCGTACTTCGTTCACGATGATCTTCGGGCCGTCGGTGCGGCTGGTCCACATCTTTTTTTCCGGGCGGTTGGGGTTCGCCGAGATCACCTGGTCCGCGGAACTGAGGATGGGCTGCGTGGAGCGGTAATTCTGCTCCAGCTTGATGCGCTTGGCGTCCTTGTAGTCGTTCTCAAATTCCAAAATGTTGCGGATATCCGCGCCACGGAACCCGTAGATACTCTGGTCCGGGTCCCCGATGACGCAGAGGTTCCGGTACTTCTGCGCGAGCAGCGTGATGAATTCGTACTGGCCGTGGTTCGTGTCCTGGTACTCGTCCACGTGGAGGTAGCGCCAGGTTTCTTGGTACCGGTCTAATACATCAGGGCATTCCTTGAAGAGACGGACGGTCTCCAAAATGAGATCGTCGAAGTCCATGGCGTTGGCCTGGCGCAGCGCATGGTCGTATTTCTGGTAGACCTGCACGATGGTTTTCATGCGATCGATGGTCGCTTGCTTCTCGGCTTCCTTCGGGCCGACACCCTCGGACTTAAACCGCCCGATGTAACTCAGCGCGGGGCGCGGCTTCAGTTCCGCCTCGTCGATCTTCATCTCCTTTAGCACGTTCTTCATCAATTTCTCCTGGTCGTCGCCGTCGTAGATCACGAATCCGCGATCGCGTCCGAGCTTCTCGATGTCGCGTCTCAGGATGCGCACGCAAATGCTGTGGAACGTACCCATCGTCGGGAGTTTGCCTTGTCCGGAATCCCACGGGCTCAGGTCGTCGCCGTCGGTGAGGTGGAGCATGGTCTTGATGCGTTCCTTCATCTCCTTTGCGGCCTTGTTCGTGAAGGTCACGGACAGGATCTGCCACGGGGGCACCCCGTTTTGCATGAGGTAGGCGATGCGGTGGGTGAGGGCGCGCGTCTTACCCGAACCCGCTCCCGCCAAAATGAGGATCGGCCCCGTCACGTTGCGCACGGCTTCCCTCTGCGGTTCGTTCAGCGGCCCGAAAATGAGATCATCCGTCATTTGCACGGCGTGCATGGTACAGGAAACAGGGAGGAAGCCAGCCAACTATTCATGACATTGTTCACAGCGTGGTTTCCGCGCCTTCGGTCATCTTTCCAGCCACCTTGCCGAGCGTCTTTTGGACGTGCGCCGCTTCAACGCCCTGGGACGTGCGCATCTCCTCTATCTTCTCAAGCGGTTTATCCAGCTGACGCGTGCGCGTGCCGAGCAGTTCGTCATATTCCTTCTGCGTCGAAGCGAAGCGGTCCTTCACCTTTGCCATCTGGTCTTTGAATTTGCTCCACTGATCGTGGAACGTGCCGATGATATCAAGCATTTCCTGTGATTTGCTCTCCATGCGGAAGTTATCGATGCTCTGGCGGACGACGGCGAGGATGGCGTAGAGGCTGAGCGGGGAGCAGAGGATCGTCTTTCCCTGCAGGGCTTCGTCTATCACCTCGCGCGCGTGTTCGTTGATGAAACTGAAGATCTGTTCGTTCGGGATGAAGAGCAACACGTAATCGACCGTGTTCTCCTGCGTGTTCACGTATCCGCGCGTCTGCAATTCCTTCACGCGTAGCTTCACGTCCTTGATGAAGTCTTTCTTGTACTTCTCCTTTTCCATCTCACTCGTCGCTTCCACGTACAGCTGGTAGTTGTTGAAGGGGAATTTCACATCCATGTTCACCGTCTGGTTCTGCGGAAGGATGAAGGTGAAGTCAGGACGGGAGCCGCTGTCCTGCAGTTTCGTCTGCTTGATGTAGTTGATGCCCTCCACCATGCCGGCCAGGCGCAGCACGTCCTCTGCCATACGCTCCCCCCATTGCCCGCGGATGCTGTTGCCGGCTAGGGCGCGCTTCAGGCTGTCCGCGGTCGCGCTAAGATCCTTGATGGCCATCGCGGCGGAATCCATGCGCGTATCTACCTTGCCCAGCTTTTCAATGCGGTCTTTTTCCAGATCCCGCATGAACGCCTCCACTTTCTGCAGCTCATCCTTCATGTTCTTCAGCGTGCCGTCGATGACATCCTTCTTCCCGCTCAGTTTTGATTCGGCCAATTGCAGGATCTGCTCGGCCTGCTTGGTCACTACCTTCGCCGAAAGCGCCTCGATCATGTCGTTGGAGTCACTGTGGGCTTTCTTCAGGAAAACGTATGCTCCGGCACCGCCTACGGCTACTCCGATGATCAAACCGATTGCGAGGAAGAGGAAGTTCATGGGGGAGGTGGGGGAGGGTTCATCCTAACAGATGACGTTCGGATCGTAACCACCGGGTGAACGACTGTCCACTCTATTATCTTGCCGAGGCTTGCTGTTCTCGTTTCCAATCACCTGTTCTCTTTCAAATTCAGGCGTAAAGTGAAGAATCTCTTGCTTTTTAAATGCGCATGAGTAGAATCTCATCGCTGTCCGCGCTTCCCGTGACGAATTACGTCCCCGAGGCCCGGCAAATTCTTTTTCGTCCTATTCCTCCACTTCTATGCCGCTTAAGAGAACTGCCAAGAAGAAACTGATCGAGAAGCACCGCGACCACACCAAGGACACGGGTTCCCCGAAGGTCCAGATCGCCCTTCTCACCAAGAAGATCGACTTCCTTACGAAGCACCTCCAGGATCACAAGAAGGACCACAGCGCCCGCAAGGGATTGCTCGGCATGGTTGCGCGCCGCCGCAAGTTGCTCACGTACCTCAAGATGAACAAGCCGGAGAAGTACCAGGAAGTCCTGGAGCTGCACGGATTGAAGCGCTAATCGAATTCACACTGATACTAAAAAACGCCCTCCCGGTATAAACCGAGGGGGCGTTTTTGGTTCTGTTTTCCTTTCGTTTAGGTGGTTGTCGCAGAGGGGCAAATCGGATCGCCTTTTTCGATGGCATACAGTGCGCATGTGATAACGCCGACGGCCCAGATGTATTGCCGTTCGATGCATGCAGGCAATATCTTCTTTGCCATCTCCACATCTTTCAGCAGGACGCAACAGTACGCTGCGAGCACATATGGATGCATGGCTTCAGGCGCATCGTTGACTTGCGCCATCAACGCCTCAAGACAGGCTCGCAGATGGTGCTCCGGGGGTGTCACTTCCGGCCAGAAGCGGGATTCTTTTTCATCGTCTCCTTCCTCTTTTGCCGGGTTGTAGAAAGTGCACAAACTCTGGTACCTGCCCTGAGAGGCGATAATCGCGGCGATTTTTTCGAAAATTTCCTCAGGGGTTTCCCGCAAGAGACCAAATAAGTCGCATTCCTCCACGTCGTCCATGTGTTCTCGCACGAATGCGAGAAGAGATTCCCAATCTTTCAACTCCTTATAAACATAGATCAACTCCCCGTAGTCTCGTTCGACCTCCGGCATTTCAAGGATCGAATCCAAATACATTCGTTGGTAGGTTTCGGGTACCTTGTTCTTTCCGAAGAGCGATTCAAGAACGTCGTAAGGCACCATTTTTACGCAAGCCGTCGCTATCTCATTGATATTGTCGGGTCGGATTTCGTTCTTGATGATTTCCTCCTCGCTTCCGCCTCCATGTTCAATGATTTTTACGAGGATATCCGTCGGGATTTTTCCGCTTCCCCATGCCTCTCTTGCAAGTTCGTAGACATCGAGTCCGTTCGGCGTCCGCTCGATACTGGTGCGTGCGACGGCTGTGCGTACATCACGAGAAATCAGTGCCGACAGGGGATTCTCCTTCAGGGATGCCAACTTTCTGCATAAATCGTATGTATCCACGCCTTCCGACGTGAGCAGCGTTGGGATCTGATCGAGGACGTTTTTCTGCCTCTCCGCTGAGAGCTCTTTCCATCGAGGTACCACGTCGTTGAAATCATGATGGGGATGTTTCAGGAGGTGGAGAACGTATTCGTAGCATTCTTGCCCCCTTTGTATTTCCGCTATTCTGCGTCGTTGCTTCACCGGTTCAATGAAGATGCAGTAGAAGGCGAAGACAACAAGGGCGGTAAGCATGCATGCGAACAGAACCCACATACTCCAGTGCATGTGATCAAACATCGTTCACTCCTATGAAACGAAAGGTGGTTTCAATGAACAGAACCAAACGGCCTGTCCGATTCCCGGACAGGAACTAAGAAAATAATACAATTTTTACTAAATACGTCAATAATGCTGCGGATCCGCTTTCTTTCGATGGCTTACCGCCCCTGCTTCTGGTATTCTGTCCGTACTTCCCGCCACTCAGGTTTACGTCAAACCGACGATGCGTCGTCCGTCCGATGTGAACCTCCGGCCAGGGAAGTTTCTATCACTTCCCTTACCGCAGTTTATGCAAAAGGAATACACCCTCGAGCTCGGGGATAAAAAGCTCATCATGAAAACCGGTGCCATCGGGCGCCAAGCCAACGCGACCGTTCTCGCCCAGATGGGGGACACGGTCTGCATGGGCAACGTCACCGTGTCGGCCAAGCCGCGCGAGGGCGTCGATTTCCTCCCTCTCCAGCTCGTCTACCAGGAGAAGTACTACGCCGGAGGCAAGATTTCCGGAGGACGCTTCCGCAAGCGCGAAGGCCGCCCGGGCGACGATTTCGTCCTTATGGCTCGCGTCATCGACCGTGGTCTGCGCCCCATGGTGCCCAAGCACATCCGCAACGACATCCAGGTGTTTTGCACGCCGCTCTCCTATGACTTCGAAAACGAGCACGACGTCATCTCCGCCAACGCCGCATCGCTCGCGATGGCCATTTCCGATTGTCCGTTCGACGGACCCATCGGGTCGGTCCGCGTCGGCCTCATCGGAGGCGAGTTGGTGTTGAACCCCACCCGCGAGGCCCGCGAGAAGAGCGACCTCGACATGTTCGTCACGGCATCGTTGGACCGTGTCGTGATGATCGAAGCCGGTGCCAACCAGGTTCCGGAAGAGGACATCCTCCGCGCCATCGAATTCGGAAAGAAGTGGGCGCAGAAGATCGCGAAGTTCATCCAAGACATCCAGAAGGAAATCGGAAAGCCGAAGTTCGAAGTGGAAGCCCCGTTCGAGCACAAGGAAGGATACGAGTTCCTGAAGGCCTGGGCCGTTCCCACGATCAACAAGGCCATCAAGGACGATATGTCCAAGAAGGCTCGCCGCGCCATCTTCAACCAGCTCATGGAAGAGGCGAACGCCAAGTTGGAAGAAAAGTTCGGACCCGCCGGTGAAGATGAGACGCTCACCAAGCTCTACAAGTACGGCAACGTGTTCGTCGACAAGATCATCAAGGGCGAGATGCGCCGCCTTGTGTTGGAGGAAGGCCTCCGCATGAGCAGCCGCAAGATCGACCAGATCCGCCAGCTCACCGCGATGGTCGACGTCCTGCCCCAGCGCGTCCACGGTTCCGCACTCTTCCAACGCGGGGAGACGCAGGGCCTTACGACGACGACGCTCGGATCGCCCGGAGACAAGCAGCTCATCGAAGGTATGGAAGGCGAGAGGGAGCTTCGCTACATGCATCACTACAACTTCCCGCCGTTCTCCGTGGGAGAGACGTCCAATCGTCTCATGACGGGTAACCGCGAGATCGGTCACGGAAACCTGGCGCAGCGCGGCCTCGAGCCGGTGCTGCCGACGGAAGAGGAGTTCCCGTACACCATCCGCACCGTCACCGAAATCCTGGAATCCAACGGTTCCTCCTCCATGGCGGCCACCTGCGGAAGCACCCTCGCCCTCATGGCGGCCGGCGTGCCCCTCAAGGCACCGGTCTCCGGTATCGCTCTCGGACTCATCTCCGATGAGGAGAAGGGAAAGTACGTCATCCTCTCCGACCTCCAGGACGAAGAGGACTTCGGAGGCGACATGGACTTCAAGCTCACGGGTACGGCCAAGGGAGTCACGGCCATCCAGATGGATATCAAGATCAAGGGACTTCCGGACAGCGTGTTTGCCGAAGCCCTGGAGCGTTCCAAGACGGGACGCGCCGAAATCCTGAAGGCGATGCTCGCGGCCATTCCCGAGCCCAGGAAGGAACTCAGCCCGTACGCACCGCGCATCGAGACCATCACCATCAACCCCGACGACATCCGCCTCGTCATCGGAAAGGGCGGCGAGACGATCCAGAAGATCACGGGCGAATTGGGCGTCGAAATCGACATCGACGACTCCGGACTCGTGTTCGTCACCGCGACGAACGGCGACGCGATGGAGAAGGCCAAGGAATGGATCCTGGGCATCGTGTCCAAGCCGGAAATCGGCAAGGAGTACGACGCCAAGGTGGTCCGCATCGTCGCGGGCGTGGGAGCCATCGTGGAATTCCTGAAGGGCAAGGACGCCATGGTTCACATTTCCGAACTCCAGTGGAAGCGCACCGAAAACGTCGAGGACGTCTTGAAGGTCGGTGATGAGATCAAGGTGAAGTGCATCGAGTACGATCCGATCGACGGCAAGACCCGCATGTCCCTGAAGCAGATGTCGGCTCCGCCCGAAGGCTTCGTTCCCCCGGCCCCGCGCAGCGGAGGATTCGGAGGTCCGAGCCGCGGAGGACCCAGGGGAGGAGGCGGAGGATTCCGCAGATAAGAGACGTTAAAAAGGCCGTCCGAGAGGGCGGCCTTTTTCATGGTGCGATTATTTCTGTTCCGCCACCGACGCCGCGTGTCGCGCGGACAGTTTCGCCAAAAAGATACCGAAGATGAGGAAGGCGGTGATGGATTCGATGCTTGCGACGAGCTTGGATGCCCCCTCGGGTACGATGTCGCCGTATCCCGTGGTCGTGGCCGTCGTGACGCTGAAATAGAGGCTGTTGAGCAAGCGTGCCAATGGTTCCATGGCAGCCAAATGCGTCGGGGCGTGCTCCGGATGGAGCGTCGCCATCGAGTAGTAAATGCACGCGCATACGACAACCACCGATATCCAAAGGGTCAGCAGAGCGGGGTAGCTCATATCGGCGATTTTCTCGATCAGCGGGAGCGGGCGGGGGATTTTTTTGATGAAACTCATGCCCGCACTGTATCAGAAAGACGGTGCGCTGGAATATCCCTTATGCCGCGGTGGTGATCACATACCCTCGGTCGCCTCCACCGATGTGCAACACGTCCTGCATCACGCCGTCCGTTCCTTCCGTGACTGCCGTGACTGCCTTCGCGACGATGTTCAGGGGATTGCCCTTCTTGAACCACCGCGCTTTCAACGTGCTCCTCACCGCTTCGATGGTGCCGGATACGGCGTTGGTACGCGGCACCGCTTCGAATTCATTGTCACTGATGAAACCCAGCGCGGACGGAACGATATTCGAAATCGCGTCGTATGTTTTCACCGCTCCGTCGCGAACAAGGCCTCCTGCCGTATATTCCTTCCCCTCGGCCGACGCGCGGTCGTTCTTCACCAGTTCCCATGCCGCTTCGAACCTGCTGGACATGGCTTTAGTATACTCCCGCCGCGCTCATTTAAAGCGATTTCAGGGAGATTTTACAAAATGCTCTTGCGCCATAAATTTTCCTTCTGTATAAGCTTGCCAACTCGCTTTTCACTAAGCGAATCTCCGCTCTTTCCATCTTTTAAACAACAGCCGTCCTCCTCGCACTGCGGGGCTGGGCGGTTTTTGTTAATTCATGAAAGACAACCTTCCGGGTTTTCTTTCATGGGCTATCTTTCCGGCAAGGAGCGCCTCCACTTCGCGCAAAGCGCTCGTTTGGCGCAATTTTTTTATTTGTATGCACTTACGCTACCATCCACGCATGCCAACCGAACCCCATCTCATCGTTCCCGAAGCATCTTTGCTTCTCATCAAGGAAGGAAAAGTGTTTCTCGTTCGCCGTTTCAATACCGGTTACGAAGACGGTAAATATTGCTTCCCTGCGGGTCACAAGGAAAAAGGGGAGACCCCGATGCAGACGGCTATCCGCGAGGCAAAAGAGGAAGTGGGCATCGAGGTATCGCCCAAACACCTGACCATGATCCACGTGATGTACCGCAATTGCGGTGCCGATGGCGAACGCCCCGCGTTCTTTTTCCATGCGTCGGAATGGATTGGCGAACCGAAGAACATGGAGCCGGAGAAAGCCGACGACGCGAAGTGGTTCCATCTCTCGGAGCTTCCGGAGATGATGCCCTACATGCGCGAGATGATCGAACGCTATCGAAAGGGGAAGGTGTATTCGGAGTTTGGGTGGGAATAATGGCTCTGGCGCTTGCCCTGGCCCCTTCCCTATACTCTCCAGGTGCTAGAGAAAGCCTACGACCCAAAGGCCGTTGAAGACCGCATCTACAAGATGTGGGAGGATAGCGGGGTCTTTACGGCGGATGTGAACAGCAAGAAGGAACCGTTCACGATTTCCATGCCCCCGCCAAACGCGACGGGCACGCTGCACCTGGGCCATGCCTCCATGCTCGCGCTGCAGGATATCTTCATCCGTTTCGCGCGCATGAATGGCAAGGAGGCACTGTGGGTCCCGGGCACGGACCACGCCGCCATCGCGACCGAGAGCGTGGTGATCAAGAAGATCCAGAAAGAAGAGAAGATGAAGGATCCGCGTTCCCATTACGGGCGCGAGGCGCTCGTGAAGCGCATCGCCGAATTCACGGAGGAAAGCCGCAGCACCATCCGCGGACAGATCCGCAAGATGGGAAGCAGCTGCGATTGGAGCCGCGAGGCGTACACGATGGACCCGGCATTGAACCGCTGCGTGAATGAGGTCTTCAGCCTGATGTACAAAGACGGCCTGCTCTACCGCGGCGAAAGGGTGGTGAACTGGGATGTTGCCCTGCAGACGACCATCTCCGACGATGAAATCGAGTACAAGGATACCGAAGCGACGCTCTACACGATCGAATACCTCACCGCGAAGCAGACCGGAGGAGAGCCTCTGTACGTCGCCACCAGCAGGCCTGAGACGAAGCTGGGGGATAGCGCGCTCGTCGTGCATCCGGATGACGAACGCTACAAGCATCTCATCGGCAAGAGCTTCGAGGTGACGTGGCCGCGCGACCAGAAGATCACCGTGACGGTGATCGCCGACCATTTGGCAGACCCCGCGTTCGGCACGGGCGTTATCGGCTTAACTCCCTACCACAGCAAGATCGACTACGAGCTCTGGCAGCGCCATAAGGCGGAGATCCCCACGATGCCGCTGCATGTAATCGGCGAGGACGGCCGCATGACGGGCATGATAAACGGCTACGGGGGTATGACCATCGAGGAGTGCCGCGAGGCGTTCGTGGCGGATTTGAAAGAGGCCGGACGCATGAAGGAGGAGAAGAAGTACGTGCAGCCGTTGTCCGTGTCCTACCGCAGCAAGAAGCCGGTGGAGCCGCTGCCGAAGACGCAGTGGTTCATCGATGTGAATAAAAAAGTTATTCAATGGAAGGGAAAGAAGCAGAGCCTGAAGGAAATCATGCAGGACACGGTGCAGAGCGGGATGATCGAGATCATTCCCGAGCGCTTCGCGAAGACGTACTTCCAGTGGACGGACAATCTTCGCGATTGGAACATCAGCCGT
>CAZUYK010000001.1:55140-88015 GCA_964624905.1 uncultured Candidatus Peribacteria bacterium | reverse complement strand
CGATAACCTGCAGGACTGGTGCGTCAGCCGCCAGATCTGGTGGGGACACCGCATCCCGGTTTGGTATAAAGATGCGGATACGTACGTCGGAGTGACGCCACCGAAGGGCGATGGATGGACGCAGGACGATGACACGCTCGATACCTGGTTCTCCTCCGCGCTTTGGACCTGGAGCACGCTCATCGATCCCAAGCTCGCCGAGGACACTTCGTTGTCATTGGCTGATATCCTGACTGGCAGCCCGGACTTCAAGAAGTTCCACCCGACGAACGTGATGGAAACGGGAGGGGACATCCTGTTCTTCTGGGTCGCGCGCATGATCCTCATGACTACCTACGCGCTCGGCAAGATCCCGGGTTACACCGAGGAGCAGCGCATTCCGTTCAAGACGGTGTACCTGCACGGCATGATCATGGACCGCAACGGTCAGAAGATGAGCAAGAGCAAGCCGGAGACCGCCATCGATCCCTTGGAAATCATCCCGAAGTACGGCGCCGATGCCCTGAGGCTCTCGATGATCGTGGGCCAGAGCCCGGGTAACGACAGTCGCCTGTACGAAGAGAAGATCGAGGGTTACCGCAACTTCGTGAACAAGCTGTGGAACGCGTCGCGCTTCGTGCTGATGCAGTGCGAGGCGGCGAAGGTGGATCCCAAGACCCTCATGGAGCTTCCGGACTTGAAGACGCTGTCCCTCGCGGACCGCGCCATGCTTTCCCGCGAGCAGGAGACGGTCGAAAAGGTCACGAAGGCCCTTTCCGAATACAGGCTGAGCGAAGCGGGGGAGACACTCTACAGCTACGTGTGGAACGATTACTGCGATTGGTACCTGGAGCTCAGCAAGGGGAACGCGAACCTGGCCGTCCTCGTTCATACGCTCCGCAAGATCCTGCGCATGCTGCATCCCTTCTGCCCCTTCGTGACCGAAGAGCTGTGGGAACAGGTGAAGCCAAAGGATTACGGCATGCTTATCTCCGATACCTGGCCCCGCTTCAAGCCCGAGAGGATCGATGCCGCCGCGGAGAAAGATTTCATGACGCTCATCGGGGTGATTACCGCCATCCGCAAGCTGCGATCGGAACAGAACGTAGAAGTGAGCAAAATGGTCTCCGTCGTCCTGTGCACCGAAACTTACAATGACCTGTCCCAGCGCGAGGCCGAACACATCCGCCGCATGGCAAAGGTAGAGCATCTCACGGTGGCGGGATTCGGTCAGAAGCCCGATGACGCGGCCGCAGCCTTCCTGGATGGCATCGAGATCTACCTGCCGCTCGCGGGACTCGTCGACAAAGAGAAAGAGAAGGCGACGCTGACGAAGGAGAAAGAGAACCTGGAGAAATTCGCCAAGGGCATCGAGGCGAAGTTGGGCAACGAACAGTTCGTGTCCCGCGCGCCTGCGGCACTTATCGAGGAACAGAAGCAGAAGCTTGCGGAAGCGCAGGAGAAGCTGGCGAAGATCGAGGAGCGATTGAAGGCATTGTAAAAAAAGGGCGACGGATGTCGCCCCGATCCTAATCGACAGGATCGTTTTGCTGCTTTTTCAGAAGAGCTTCTGTTTCCGCCACCGCGGTTTCGATGTCGTGGGTGTCGCCTACAATTACGCATTCCCCGCCGTTCGCCATTAATAAGTCGATAGGCGATGCAACCGGCAGTACGGCGCAGCGAAGAGGATCCTCTTTGCTGGGCATCCAAAAGCCGTTGCGGAACGGGTGTTCGCATTCCCATCGGAAACATCCCAGGTAGGATTCCGCCGGTTCGTAGAAGTATGCGCCTTCCGGTATCACGTGCCCTTCCCCGGGAATCAGGAAGCCGACGGGGTCGTACGGCCAGATCGGTTTGCCGCAGACCATGCATGCCACTGCCATTTTCGAGATGTCGGCATGCGAATAGTCCAATCCGCCTTCGTCATTGAGATTCATGACTACGCGAAACCGTTCGCCGAATGCGTCCAAGTATCCGACTCTCTTTGTCGGTGTTTTCGAGTATTTCGATACGTAGACCTTTCCGTATTTTTCCATGAACCAAAATCGTAGATCCGAGAATTTCTGCCGCAGTTTTTTCATAGATCCTTCCCCTTGAGTGTTTCATATCTCTTCTGTAAGCACCGTCACTATCTCCCGCAAGAGACAGTGGTGTGCGCACAAAATATGCTGTGAAAGAGGGGGACAGTATGACATGTATTCTTTACATATCAAGCATTACTCCAGCACGCTGTATCCCAATTCCGGTTTTAATTTTTTGTTGACTGGAAGCGCCGCGCCGAGGGTGATGACATCGCGGCCGTAGCGTTTTCGGATGCTATCGAGCGACTGCTGCAAGCCTTCGTCGCGTTCCACGTTTTCCGGTCCGTCGAAGAGGGAATATTGCACGGAGCCGTTGGGCGTGAGGTTCCACAGTGCCATGCCCGCCTGCGTGTACGCGCGTTTCGGGTCGTGGGCTTTGCGGAAGCAGCGGCGGACGAACGGCGTGAGGTAGGCCTCGGTATCCAGCGGCCGCGTAAGGGCGCAGTTGAACCCCGCGTGGCGGTATTCTCCGTCGCGCAGCCACACCGAGATGCCCTTGGCCATCATGCCCTGCCGGCGCATCTTGAACACGCAGTACGACAGGTGCCGCAGGATGTGCGCCCACAGGATCCCCTCGTCGCGCGTCGCGCGGAAGCTGCGGGTACGGGAGATGGATTTCTGGGGGCCGGTTTCGGTGTGGACGGGGGAGAGGCATTCGCCCAGCAGCTCGCGCTGGATGTCCGTGCCGCCCCTGCCGAAGAGATCTTTGACGGTATGACGAGGTGCCATGGCGATGTCCCAGGCCGTTGCCCAGCCGTGTGCCTTGGTGTGGACTTCGCGCTTCGGTCCGATGCCCGGGATGGCCGGTGCGGGGCGGTCCTTCAGGAACCATTCCAGGTCGTTCATCCCTACGGCCGTCACGCCGGCGGGCTTGCGGTACTCGCCGGCCATCTTGGCCAGCAGTTTGCTGGGTCCTACCCCAATGGAAACGGAGAGCGATGTTTGCCGCAGTACTTCCTGCTGGAGGTTGCGAGCCCAGGCCTGCGGATCCTTCGGGATGCCGCCCACGAGCGATGCCAAGTCCATGTACCACTCGTCGATGGACATCTGTTCGATGAACGGGCAGACGTTCTGAAGCACGGCTTCGATCTGCTCCGAGGCGACGGCCGTCTCGCGGAAATCCGAAGGCATCTGCACGGCGTCCGGACACAGCTTCATCGCTTCCTTCAGGGGCGTGCCGGTACGGATGCCCTTGGCCTTCGCCTCGTAGCTGGCGGCAATCACGAAGCCTCCGCCCATGCCCATGGCCAGCAAGGGCTTGCCTTTGAGGTGGGGGTGCAGCCGTTGAAGGACGGACGCGAAGAAAGAGTCGGCGTCTACATGAGCAATCATAAAAACAGTGGGTATGTCGTAAGCAGTATGTTGTATGTCGCTCAGTATCGAGCTTGTGCCGAGCGAATGAGTCCTGTTAACAGTTTCCCGACAATTGTGACCTGCTGTTTTTCATTCATATATTTGTCTTCTGGCAAAAATCCGACATCTCTTGCAATCAACAGCTGATTTTCCACTTCTGAAAGTGATCCCATGGCTGTTGCATAAAATTGCCTTTTTTCTTTTGCGCTATTTTTACGAAATCCTTCTGCAATATTCGATGTGATAGATACAACGGCCCTGCGTAATTGATTCGAAAGACCGAACTGCTCAGAAGATGGAAAATATTTAGTGCATTCATAGATGCAAATTACTAATTTATGCCCTTCCTGCCATGCTTTCAGATCCATAAAAGATTGAATTTTATTGGCCTCTGGAATGGTTCCTACATACGACATACCAAATACTTAATACTTTCGTACTACTCCTCTCACCACTCCCGCCGTCTGCAACTCTTCCATGGCGTACAGGTCCGGATAGGCGTCGTTCTCCGCCTGGAGGTAGTACTTGCCCTTGTCCTTGCGAAGCCTCTTCAGCGTGTATTCGCCGTCCAGTACGCCCACCACGATGTCTCCGACACGGGGGTTGGCGCCGCGCTCCACGATGACGAGGTCTCCTTCCTGGATGCCGGCGTTGATCATGCTGTCGCCCTTCACGCGGAGGAGGAACGTCGATTTCTTATCGCGTACGAGGTAGCTCTCCAGCGTCACCTGTTCCTCGGCCTGCTCTTCCGCGGGGGCGGCGAAGCCTGCGCGGATGGGTCCGAAGAGGGGAAGGATCATCGGCATGTGGCTGCCGCCTTCCTCTTGGATATCCAGGATCTTGATGCGTCCCTTGGGGTCCTTCTCCAGGAATCCGCCTTTCACGAGTGCCGTGACGACCTTTGCGACGGCGTTCTTGCTGCGTACGCCGAAGGCCAACGCGAGATCCGACAAAGACGGCGAGTAGCCGCGCTTGTGCTGGAACTCACGGATGTAGTTCAGGGTCGTGCGCTGGTGGGGGGTCAGTGACATAGTGAGTCAGTGGGGATGAACGTACACCATGATAGGTGGACGATCGGACACTGTCAAATAATTTCGATTTTGCTGTCTACTGCGTTCATGTCGTGATCACAGTGGGAAATAGTGA
Organism: uncultured Candidatus Peribacteria bacterium; assembly: GCA_964624905.1. GTDB lineage: Bacteria > Patescibacteriota > Gracilibacteria > Peribacterales > Peribacteraceae > CAZRVH01. Next base: position 83,456 of record CAZUYK010000001.1, on the reverse strand, counting down.
TCGTCCCTTTTTGTCCCGCCAAAAAGGGACGGAAAAAGGCGGCCCGCGACCAAAGCCGATGCCGCCCGCCCCGCAGGCTCCGTTCCTCGCTGGCCGCGCTCGGAACGTTCGCCACGGGTGCTTACGCACGCGGGGCTTCCCCTTCACCCTCCGTGGTCGCGGGATGCCTGCAGGCTCTGATTTTGATAGATCAAAGAATCGCGTCGAACGAGGGCTCCGCCCGAAGTGGAGACGCACCTTGCCGAAAAGATAGCCCATGAAAGAAAAACCGGAGGTTTGTCTTTCATGAATTAAATATCTCCGACCTCGATCACATCCAAATCTTTTTTCTTCATCAATTCGATATAGGTGATCGTCCACACCGCGATCTTGAACGCGTGCAGGTAGGCGAAGAAGTAGCTTGCGACAACGGTCAGTACGACTCCGATGATGCCCGCCAGGATGTAGCTGGCCGTCGTGGAGAGGAAGAGCGTCAGGAGGAATCCGATGCCGATGACGATGCCTGGAATGATGATGACCATGAGCGCGTTCAAGAGGATGCGGATGGAGATCACCAACAGCAGGAGCAGCAGGAACATCACCTGTTTCAAGTGGCTGACGATCAGCTTGAAGCTGCGGGCGATGGCCTGGAAGATGCCGAGTTTTTGGATCACCACCCCTTCCTCCGCGAAGCTGAAGGAGAACTTCAGGATGTTCATGGCGCAGAAAATGATCAGGAGGAGGCCTACGAGCCCGAATTTGATGGATCCATCGATATAGCGAAGGGTGAGCGAGATCGCCGACGTCAGGGTCGTGATACTGCTCAAGAACAGGAATTCGTGGATGGCGAACAGAGGGAAGAAGTTGTACAGGCCCATGACCAATCCGCCCTCGGGGTTCTTCTCGCCGTTGTACGATTTAGCCGTGAGGCCGATGACGGCGCCGAGACACAGGTGCGGCAGGAAGAATTCGATGACGAGCAGCAGGAGGAAGAGGATAACGACCACCGTAGTCACCGTCATGCCGGTGTGTTCGTACAGGAGAATGACGTCATCGAAGAGTCCGGCTTGGTGATCCAGGACGAGGTAGCTGTAGGCGAAATAAGCCTGGTAACCGAACAGCTTGATGTTCAGCAAGGTTTCCAGCAAGGATGAGACGAACGACCAACGACGGATCAGCGGTTCGCGCGTTGTGATGGCCCAGGCCTCTGCGATGATTTCCCTGGGAGTCATTGGTCAGTTGTTGGGGGTTCGGGTTCCGCCAGCAGCGTGGCCAGCGGGGTGAAGACGTAATCCTTGCCCAGTGTAACGGTAATCGGCAGCGTTGTCCCGGTTCCCACGACGATTCCTTCGTCATCCATGAGGGGGTTCAAGGGGATATGCAGCGTCTCGGAGAGGAATTCGGCATTCTCCTTATCGCGTTCGTATGCGTCGATGAAAGACGTGGGGCTGTCCTCCTCCGTGGCGGCGTTTTCCATTTCTCCCACCGTGAAGCCATAGCGGATCAGTTCGCCGCCCAGCGTGCGTGACGAACCCGACGGCGCGCCCGCGTTCAACACATCGATCGTCGAGGGCTTCAGGAAGGGCGTGCGGATGTCGATGAGCAGTTTCACGAGCGTGCGGATCGGTTCCCATCCCTCGCGGTCGCCGGACGTCGCCTGGGGCAGCAGGATGGCCGCGCCCCCGAAGAGTTCGCGTGGCGGCGGATACAGGAATCCTCCCGGGCCGTAGCCGTCGCGAATGTTCATCGTGAGAAGATTGTCGCGGTTCAGGTCCTGTCCCATGCCTGCCAGGGAGAGGAGTTCGCGGAACGTCATGCTGGTTTCCACGTGGTCCTGCATGATGTTCATGAGCGAGACGATCTGGTCCGGCTTCGTTAGGAGTCCTTGGGTGCGGACTTTCTCGCCAAAGGCCTTCAGGATCATTTGCTGTCTCTTGCTGCGGTCGAAGTCGCTCGTCGAGTGGCGGCTGCGCGCGTATTTCAGCGCCGTATCGCCGTCCAATGTCTGGAGGCCCGCGCTGATGGCGAACGTCTGGTAACTGTAGTTCGGGCCCGGGTACTGCGTATCCACGAGGCCGTTGGGGACATCCACTTCGATACCCCCGATGGCATCCACGGCCTGCACGAAGCCGATGAAATCCACCTTGATGGTGTGATGGATCTGGACGTTCAGAAGCTTGCCCAGCTGGTCCGCCAGTTCGCGCATGGCGATCTGCGATGCCGCGGAGCGTTCCAACTTATCCGGACCGAATTCCAGGGCGCGGCGGTAGTTCCAATACTGTTCGTTGATGCGGCCCGGCTGCATCTTGTCTCCGGGTTTCGTCAGGTACAAGTCGCGGGGGATGGAGAGCATCACCACGCTGTCGGTTTTCGGGTCGATACTCGCGAGCATCATGGTATCCGTCAGGTCCGCCCCCTGGTGTCCTTCGTCCCCCTGGCCGAGCAACAGGATGTTCGTGTGTCCGTATGCGTCCTTCGGCAGCGGCGTTCCCGCAACGCCCGTGATGGTGTGCAGGCTGAGGATTTTCAAGGACACCAGCGCCTTTACGGTGCCGGCGAACAGGATGGCGGCGCAGAGCACCGTCGTCAGGATCACGAGGATTCTCTTCAGTACGTTCGTGCGCTTGATTTCCTTTTCCGCCTCGGCCTTTTTTGCCTTCTTGTTATCCCAGTGGTTCTTGAGTCCGATGATGGGCGCGGCGACCCATGCTGCTTTCTTCAATACCGAAGACAACGGCACCTTGGGCCGTTTTTTGTCCTCTGCCAAACGACGTACCTGGAAGGACATGCGCGGAGTGTAGCAAAAATGTGATCAATAGAAGAGAATTTTCCAAAAGTTTCTTGACCGGAATGCCAAAATATCCAATCGCCATTTTCTTGATTTCCGGCGTCCGCACTGATTTGGAACTTGTTGTTTTTTTCCTTATAGTCCCTGCGATCCGATTTCCCTTCTTTCCATGACTTCCCCCGTCTTTTTCGACACCGATACCGAGGACCAGCCGCTGGTGCTTTCCAGGTTTCCGGATGCGAAATTCCTTCCCGCGGATGCGACTCCCGAGCAAATCATCGCCGCTTGCAAAGACGCCGAAGTCATCTCCACGTTCATCACCACCAAATTCCCAAAGGAGATCCTGACGCAACTCCCGAACCTCAAGCTCCTGTGCACCCGCTCGGTGGGCTTCGATCATATCGACAACGCCTACTGCGCAGAGAGGGGGATTGTCGTCGCGCACGTTCCTGATTACGGTTCCCATGTCATCGCGGAGCACGTGTTCGCGTTGCTCCTGGCCACGTTGCGCCACATCCAGGAAGGAAACCGCCGCGTTACGTCCGGCGTGTTCGATTACCGGGGACTTCGCGGTATGACGCTCCAGGGCAAGACACTCGGCATCATCGGGACGGGCAAGATCGGCAAGAAGGTGGCCGAGATCGCGCATGGCTTCGGCATGAACATCCTCGCCTTCGACGTCTACCAGGATGCGGGAATCGTCGAGAAGTTCGGCGTGCGGTACGTCACGCAGGACGAGCTGTACGCGCAGAGCGACATCATCTCCCTGCACGCGCCGTCGTTGCCTTCCACGAAGGGAATGATCAACAGGGAATCCATTGCCAAAATGAAGGATGGCGTCATCATCGTGAATACCGCCCGCGGCGCACTGATCAACGCCAGGGACCTGGTGGAAGCACTGAATGCCGGAAAGGTGAAGCACGCCCTCCTGGACGTATTGGAACACGAGTCGTCCATGGAGGAGGACAGCGCCCTCGTGAAGCACCCGAAAGTCATCACCACGCCGCACATCGCGTTCTACGCGGATGACAGCGTGCGCAACATGTACAACGATTGTTTCGAATCCATCGCCCAGTGGCAGAAGGGCGAAAAGCCCGCGCACCAGGTGCAGTTGGCGATGACGAAGTAATCATCGGACCGTGAGCCAGAGGACGAACAGGATAAGCGGCTGGTGGATCAGGTAGATCAAAAGAGAATGTCTTCCGGGCCATGTTAGCCAGGCGGGCATCGTGTCGGGCAGGCGATTTCTCCATCTTGTCGATCGAACGTATAGGAAGTCCCCCAGTCCGTATCCGATCAGGATCACTCCGAACCACGGCAAGAGAGGGAAGTAGTCGACTGCTCGGAAGCCAGGCGGAGGGAATCCAGCGACCATCGCAAGTGGTTGCAGAATGGTGCCGGGCCCCGTCCATTGACCCAGGATGATGATTGCCAGGCCGATGATGGCCGAGCTTTTACGCAAAGGTCGTATGAATGGCAGGAGGAGCATTGCCAACGCGATGAGATGTAGGATGCCGAAGCGAACGAACGTCTGGGGGTCCGCCACGTATGTCGCGACGCTGACCAGCACGGCGGCGCCGGCGAGCATGAGGAATCGGTTATGTTGGCGTTTCCATACATGCGACAAGGTTTCCTTGCGCGATGCACTGATAGCGAAACTGATGCCGACGAGCAGGAGGAAGAGGCATGCCGTCGCGCGGGCGAATAACGTCCATCCGGCGTCGAAGACGGGGATATCCCACGTGAAAAATACCGCCAGATCGTACGCAGTATGGAATATGGCCATGCAGACGATGGCCAAGGTTCTCAGGAGATCGAGTTCGGGATAGCGGTGCGACACAAGAGTGAGCTTACGCTTTCTTGGGCAGCAAAAGCGAGATCGCGGTGATGAGTACCACGATAGCGATGACGCGCAGCAGGGGGACGAACGGCGACAGGAAGGACAGGGTGAGGCTGACACCCAGGAGCGACACTGGCAATGCGATGCAGATGGGGCAGAGGAGTGATACTGCGCCGAGCACGCCCGCCACACCGGTGGCGCGTTTTACGCCTATGGGGCAGCTGGTTTCGCGATTCCTCCAGACGGCGAGCCCGATCGTGAATGATAACAGAATCCACAGGATGCCCGTGAACGTCAGGTCCAATGCCGTCGTGCGGATGCGCGGCAGCATGGGCAGGGCGAGGTGCAGCATTCCCAGTTCCCACAGGAAAAAGAAACTCAGGACCGCGAGCGCGATCACAAAGGGAAACCAGAAAGAGGGGGAGCGGAGGAAGCGGGACATGTCAGGCACGATGGTTCATGGAGTGCGAGGGGCATCGTACCGCGGTTTCGAATTGCAGGGAACCGGACTGTGCGAGCACGAGCGAATACCCGACCACCATGCCGAGAATGCCTATCGTGACGGTGAGCCAGGGGGATTTCTGTTCCATTTCCATACCTCTCCATTATAGCAGATTTCGACTTATTCTTCTACCGGCTGAGAGCTACAAAAAACGCCCCTTTCGGGGCGTCCTTGAGTTACATTGGAAGGTAACAACCTTTTAGCTGCGGGAAGCCATGAAGCAGTTCTTGCAGAGGACCGGCTTGCCACCCTCCTCAACGGGACGGGGCTTGAACGGAACCTGGCACTGCGAACCGCACTGCGCGCAGACTGCATCGTGCATTTCGCGCGTCTGCATTCTGTCGTTCTTGCGCTTGTTCCTGCAGTCCTTGCAGCGCTGGGGAGCGCTGAGGTCCTTGGAGGCGTAGAACTCCTGTTCACCATCGGTGAACGTGAACTGTTGACCGCAATCGCGGCACGTAAGCTGCTGATCAGCCATAAAAAGAAAGAAAGAAGGTAATAAGTGCAATGGCCTTCTTTACAGTTTCTCGGGGACCGATAGGACAGCTACGAAGGTTGCCAGGTCAGTATACGGTGTTAAGGCTAATTGTCAATGAATAATAGCCCTTTTACCGCTTTCGGGCTTAAAAATGAGGCCCGTCCGTGTGGACGGGCCTCAATCGGCTCTTCCCGATCTTCAGCCATCGAATCTCATATTGCGCCAGAATTCAATGATCCTGGCGCGCGTTTCAGGCGTGAGCTTCTGCAGCTCCTTCGTGGATTTCGGCGCTGAACGGCCCGTGGGAGGGCTGGTAACCATCATCGTCTGGCACACGGTGATAGGCGCGACGGCATGCCAGCTATCCGGATCGATCATTTCGTAACTCGAGCCGGCGGCTAGAAGCGTCCGTTCCACGATGGCGGGCGGATCGTTCGTTGGACTTTTGCCCGTGAGCATCATGTACGATCCTTCTCCGAGGAACATCCCTGACTTCCACGCGTGTGGATGCAGGAGCGCCTCTTCGATGGAGCATGGGTCGATTTCGTGGAGGAAAATGCGATTCTCCCCCCACTGTCGCCAGACGCGTTTTACCCGCGGCGGGTGATAGTCCACGTCAATGTCCTTCCATTTGTCTTCTTCCAGCAACAACGTCGGCAATTGTCTGCGTGCTTCAAGCAGGATATCGAGCATGGGAACCTCGTGGGTGTAGCGCGATGAGAAAAGAGCGGCCTGTAAGTATACATCTTTCCAGGTATCAAAAAAGCCGCACTTTCGAGCGGCTTTCTGAGTTCGTCGGAACGGAAAGGCTTATTTGAGGGTGACCTTGGCACCTGCCTCCTCGAGCTTCTTCTTCATTTCTTCGGCATCGGCCTTGGCGACTCCTTCCTTGATGACCTTCGGAGCACCGTCGACGGCTGCCTTGGCATCGCCGAGGGCGAGACCCGTGATTTCGCGGACGACCTTGATGACGGCGATCTTCTGAGCGCCTGCATCCGTCAGTTCCACGTTGAACGAAGACTTCTCTTCGCCGGCACCTGCGCCTGCGTCACCGCCGGCTGCACCTCCTGCCATTGCGACCGGAGCTGCGGAGATACCGTAGACCTCTTCCATGTATTTGACGACGTTGTTGAGGGAGACAACGTTGAGCTTCTCGAGGGCGGAGATCACTGCCTGCTCCTCTGCGGAAAGCTGGATAGTCGTATCAGCCATATGAATAAGGGAAATAGGGGATTAAAAAAATAAGGATTAGGCAGCGGGAGGAGCGTCGGCTGCGGGTGCAGCGGGAGCTTCTTCCGTTGTTGCGGGGGTGGGGGCTGCCTCAGCAGCGACAGGGGTGGCTTCCGCAGCGGGAGCCTCTTCTTTCTTCTCTTCGGCCTTCGGAGCTTCCGCTGCCGGAGCCGGCTGTTCCTTCTGCTTGGCGAGCTCGCTGAGTCCGCGGGCGAAGGACGAGAGCGGTCCGTTGCACATTGCCATGAACATGCCGAGGAGCTGGGTCTTGCCCGGAATCTTCGCGAGGCGGATCGTCTCTTCCTTGTTCATGATCTTGCCTTCGAACACGCCTCCGATCAGTTCCACCTGGGGGTGGTCCTTTCCGAACTTGAAGGCAATCTGGGCGCCGGTCAAAGGATCGTCGTAGCTGAAGATGCAGGCGACCGCGCCGTCCATCATGTCATCCGAGATCTCCGGAAGGTTCAGGTCCTTCGCGGCGATCTGCATGAGGGTCTTCTTGGCCACCTTCATTTCGCTCTTCTTGTCGCGCAGCTGCTTGCGGAAGTCGCTGACGTCGGACACGGTCATGCCGATGTAGTGGGCGAACATGACGGACTTGGCGTCCTTCATCTTCTCTTTCAGCTCATTGAGCTGTTCGGTCTTTTGGGCTTTGGTCAGTGCCATGGTGGCGGGGGAAAAGCGGGTGGATACGAAAAACGGACGGGTGCGATCCGTCCCGAAGGACAAAAAAATCGCTGGTTCCCGTCCGGGAGACCAGCGAGGCAAACGGCACGAATCACCAAGCCGGAGCCGGATGAGCGATGCTGTGTGCCTCGGAGGGGCTTACGTTCGGCCTGCGGCCTAGTGCCCTCGGTCTTCGGACAGGCCCCCATCATATCCGAAGGCTAAAAAGAGTCAATAGATTCCGGAGAGAATCCACTCTTTGGCTACAGAATCAGCTTTAACGCGTTCTTAGCCAATCAAGTGCTACCAGACGTATGTTGTGATGGCAGATCGATGGGTACAATCCGGGACATGCGCATCCTCTTGCAGAAAGTGAAGAACGCTTCCGTTTCCGTTGACGGAAAACCGGTCGGCGAAATCGGCCGCGGATACCTTCTTTTCCTGGGTATTTTGAAGGATGACGTCGATGCGCAGGCAGACTGGTTAAGCGAGAAAATCCTTGGTTTGCGCCTTTTTGAAGGTGAGGATGGGAAAATCAACGACCGTTCCATCGTGGATATCAAGGGGGAGCTTTTGGTCGTCTCCCAGTTCACGCTGGCAGGGGACGTGTCCAAAGGGAACCGCCCGGATTATACGGGGGCCGCGGAGAGGGAAGAGGCTAAGCGGCTGTATGGCTATTTCGTCGATCGCATGAGACGGACGGGACTCGCTGTCGCAACCGGTGAATTCGGCGCGATGATGGAGGTGTCGCTGGTGAACGACGGTCCGGTGACCCTTCTGATTGATAGGGGCTAGGAAGTAGGTGGTAGGTTGGTAGGGATCGTGTCTTATCCCTACTTCCTACTTTCCTACCTCCTAAAAAGCGTTCTTTCGTAGTTTCTATTTCCTTATTTTCTCCTATACTCTGAATCCCGGTGGCAACCCGCCCGCCCATTGAGACGGCTCGCCAGAGATTCGAGGCTCTGCTTGCAACCCTGCAACAGAAGCAACCCGACCTTGTTCCCGATCACCTACGATCGGTGTTTGACCGAGTCGCCGTTTTTTATAAAGACAAACCGCACTGGACGGGCGAATCGTTGATCGACCACTGCCTGGGCGTGCTGAAGGAATTCGCCGCGTTCGCGCCGGATGAGGATGCCGTCACGGCGTGTCTCATCCATCACTTACTGCTGGATGACGGGCAAGAAGGATGGACGCTGGAGGAGATCGAGAAGGCATTCGGCAAGGAGGCCGCGGGCGTATTGAGCGATCTGCGCCTGCTGTCTCGCATCACCATGAAGAACAAGCGCCTGGGGGTGGAAAGCCTGCGGCTCATGTTCCTGCGAGTGGCCCACGACGAGCGCGCGCTCATCCTGGCGTTGTGCCACCAGTTGTACGTGATGGAATTTCTGCCGACCATGTCGCCCGAGGATCGGCGGGCGCTGTGCCAGGACGTACTAAGTCTCTTCGCGCCGGTTGCTGCCCGCATGGGTATCTACTCCCTGAAGCATCGCCTGGAATCGAAGGCTTTCCCCGTCATCTATCCCGTCGACAGCGAGCGCATCGCGGAGCAATTGCACCAGTTGCACGAGAAGCACGGCGACTTCCTGAGCCATGCCGTCCGTTCGCTTAGTAACTTCCTGGAGAAAGAAGGGATGCCCGTGCGTATCGAGGTTCGCGAGAAGCACCCGTACAGCATTTTCCAGAAAATGAAGAACAAGACGATATCCCACGTGGAGGATTTGTACGACCTCTTCGCCTTCCGCGTCATCGTCCGCGACGAGGCGCAGTGCTACCAAACGTTGGGACTCCTGCACCGCATCGGCCGCCCCATCGCGCATCGTTTCAAGGATTACATCGCCTTCCCGAAGCCAAACGGCTACAAGAGCTTGCACACCACGCTCGCCAACCTACCCGGCATGCCGGGGAATATCATGGCGGAGGTGCAGATCCGCACCGAGACCATGCACCGAGAAGCGAAGTTCGGAGTCGCCGCACACTGGAGCTACAAGGAAGGAGGGGATGCGAGCCAAACCGTGCGCCGCTCCCGCCTGCAGCACGTCTTTTCCGCGGAAACCCAGGAAGACGTCGCGCTTCCGGCGCCTCTCTCGGACCATATCTTCGTCCTCACGCCCAGGGGTGACATCATCGAGTTGCCCGAGCAGGCAACGCCCTTGGACTTCGCGTTCCATGTGCACACCGACGTGGGTCTGAGTTTCCGCGCCGCGCGCGTGAACGGGTCCATCGTCCCCATGGATTACCAGCTGGAGAACGGGGACATCGTGGAAGTCATCCGCAGCAGCGATGCGCGTCCGTCCCCGCGCTGGATGACCCTTCTGAAGACGGCGTCCGCCCGCAACCGCCTGAAGAAATTCCTCGCGACCAAGGACCGCCCGTTGCTCATCAACCGCGGGCGCGACATGTTGAACAAAGAACTCATCCGCCGGCGCCTGTCACCCCTTGATATGCAGCTTACGCTGCTGCGCGAGGTGGATGGGGAGCGTCTCACGTTGCACGACCGCGAAGACCTGCTGGCCAAGATCGGGCAGGGGGCTCTGTCGATCCAGAACCTGCTCCCGCGCATCCAGGCCTTGGGCATCGAGGTGCAAAAAAAGAAAGCGGAACCCGTATGCCCCGTGGATGATTCATGCGTCGCCCGGGTGGATAGTTCCGTTCCCATGCCTACCCGCTTCGCGAAGTGCTGCAAGGCCGACGAACTGCGTCCGGAGAAATTGGTCGGGGTTATCGGCCGCGACGGGGAAGTGCGCATCCACGGCGCCCACTGCATCCTGCTGAAGCACGTGAACCCGGAGCGTATCATCGGCGTGAAGTGGATCGTGCCGGAGGCGAAGAAGTCCAAGGCGAAACTGACCAAGCGCATCAAAAACGCGGCGTTGGCATTAGCCCGAAGAAAGGGGTGATCACTGATCCAGCAGGTCTTTCAAGACCTTCTCCGTCAGCGCACGGTAGCGAAGCTCCTGGTAGAGCTCGCCCTTGCGTTCCCATTCGCGCTTGGCGGCCGCCTGCTTGTCTTCCGGCAGATCGAGCAGGAAGTTATCGAAGGTGAGCTGCATTTCCTCGTCGGATACGTCGGTCTTGCGCTCTTCGATGAGTTTTCCAATGCCCAATCTCAGCTTCCAGCGTTCCTCGGCGCGCTTCTTGAATTCCTCCTCCATGCCCTTGGCATCCTTCCCTTCGGACTTCAGCGCGTCTTCCAGGCTGATCTTCTGCGCGGCCAGCTGCTCGCTCCATTCGGAGATGAGGTGGCGCATTTCGTCGTCGATCAATTCCTCGGCGATCTCCACCTGCGTGTGCTCGCGGATCAAATCCATCAATTCGCGTTCGCGGCGCATGCGGTCGAACTGCTCTTCCTGGTCCCGGATGCTCTTTTCCACCATGTCCGTGAAGGCCTTGGCGGAGTCCTGGTGCAATTTCTCCTTCGCGAACGCGTCGGTCAGTTCCGGCAGCGTGACTTCCTCCACGTTGTGGACCGTCACGTGGAAGTTCGCCTTCTTGCCGCGCAATTCCTCAAGCTGGAACTTCTCCGGAAGCGTGAGGGTGAAATGCTTGTGGTCGCCCTTCTTCAATCCCACGAGCTCGGGTTCGAAGCCGGGGAGCAGGTTGCTCTTGCCGATCACGATGTTGTAGCGGTCCGCGCGCATGCCCGGGATTTCCACCTTGTTGTCGTCTTCCGCATGGAAATCGACGGTCACCTGGTCGCCCTCCTTGGCGGCCCTGTCCACCGGCTGCACCATGCGGTGCTCCTGCAGGACGCTGTCCAGCACGCGCTGGATATCCTTGGGGTCCACGGGGTGCGGCTTCTTCTCTACCTTGATCTTGTCGGCCTTCTTGATGGTGACCTCGGGCTTCTCCACGAACGTCACCTTCAGCGTTACCGGCGTGCGGGACACGGCTTCCACACGCGGAGGCATGATGGGCTTGAGTCCGTTCTCGTCCACCATCGGTTGCAGGTGGGTCTTCAAAAGCATGCGGATGGCTTCCTCGAAGAGATTGTCTTCCCCGACGCGCTCGCGCACCTTGTCCGCGGGTGCGTGGCCCGGGCGGAATCCTTTCACTTCCACGTGCTGTCCCACATGCTTCAGTGCCTCGGCCTCGGCCAGGGCGTATTCTTCCTCGGTAAAGGTCGCGGTCACGGAGACACGCGATTTCTTCAGACGTTCAATGGGAAAGCGGGAGGCGGACATGGCGGTGGGGGAATGTCTTATTTCTTATCGGCGCGCTTCCTCCAGAACACCAGCAGCGGGGCCGCGACGAAGAAGGAGGAGTACGTTCCGATGACGGTTCCGATGATGAGCGCCAGCATGAACCAGCGGATGCTTTCGGAGCCGAAGAAGAATAATGCGAAGAGCATGATGAGGGCGCCGAGACCCGTGTTCAGGGTGCGCGTGAGAGTCTGCTTCAAGCTGCGGTTGGCGATTTCCTCGAAGTCGCCGCGCTTGTCCTCGTTCATGTTGTCGCGGATACGGTCGAAGATGACGATGGTGTCGGAGACCGAGTATCCCATGATGCTCAGCAAGGCCGAGATGAAGAGCGTATCGACCTGGAACGTCGTGTAGTGGCTGAGGACGGTGAAGATGCCGAGCGTGATGACGATGTCGTGCACGAGGGCGAGGATCGCGACCGTTCCGAAGGACCACGGGCTGAACTGCTTGGGGATCTTGCGGAATGCGAAGGCGATGTAGCAGATGATCGCTGCCACGGCTGTTGCGAGGGCCCAGAAGGCCCGTTGCTTCAGGTTCGCTCCCACCGAGGGGCCGATGGTCGTGTACTGCAATTCGCGGACGTCACCCAACGCGTTCTTGAGGTGTGCCAGGAGGGCCGTGTGATCCTCGTTGCTGAGGTTGCGCATGCGGGCGAAGTACGTTTCCGTCTTCGTCTTGGTGATGGCTGCATCCACGGCGGCATCCGTTCCTTTCTTGAAGGATCCGAAGGCCGAGGCAAGGTCCGCCTGGGTCTTGGTGGCCGCGAGTTCCACTTCCATCTGGGTTCCCCCCGTGAATTCGATGCTGAGCTGGGGGCCCGGATTGAAGAGGAGCACGAGCGAAGAGATCATCAGCAGGACTGAGATCGGCAAAAGGACTTTGGCGAGGCGTGTGAAGATCATCGGAGCGCTAGCGTAGCGGAAGTTTTTGGGGGATACAAACGAGTTTGAAGGCCCTTTGGTACCTTTTTAACGGGGGATAGAGAGAACGAGGCGGTTCCCCTCACGGTCGGCGTTCCAGCGGATGGCGCCCTTGGCGTCCGGGAACAATGTGCGCAGCGCGGCTTCGTCGGCGGACAGGGCAAAGCCGAATCCCGCCCCGGACCCGGACAGCGCCTCCATTCCTTTCTTCAGTCCGTCCTGGGTATTCGAAACCACGACCGATGATCCCTGTGTCGCGGTTAACAGCAATCCGTTACCTCCTCCGCGGGTGCTCGTTTCGATCGTGAATCCGTCGCGGAATTCCGACGTGCGCTTTGCCGCGTCATCCGTCAGGCGTACGCCGGTATAGGAAAATTGGTCGTCCAGGGGGAGTTCCACGACTTCCACTCCCGCCTTGGCACTTCCGAATGCGTCATGGAGCTTCTTGATGCCATCCCGAACCGATACGGATAAGCCGGCCTTTCCCGCGACGGCAAAGGAATCGCCGGCCAGGAAGATGCTTGTGTCGCGTTCCACCAGGGGCCAGATGTCATACGTCGGGCTCAGGGCCGATCCGAAGAGCGACGTTGCGACGGTGCGGATGCGGCTTTGGGCCAAGGTCCTTGTGCTCGCGGACAAGGCGGATGCGAGCGAGGCAGAAGGATCTCCTTCCGGAAGGACGATGCGAATCGCATCCGCTCCCAGCTGGATCGCCACCGGTTGCACGGGTGCGAAGACGGCGCTTGCTACCGATGGCTTCATGCCGACGCCGGGGAAGCGCAGGTACACGGAGGGACCGTCGCGCAGGTATGCCTTCAGGTCGCCGTAGGATTGCTGCTCGGACAATCTGCTCTCCCCCTCGCCGATCATGCCCTGTACCGACGCGTCGGATGCGCTGATGCTGAAACGCATGCCCACGGGGGCGGTGTGCGTATCGAAGATCGCCCAGGCGGGGGAGCCGTTCGGCAGCTCGAGGAGTGCGACGTCCACCGGATGGTCGGGGAGTGCGATGGAATCGAATCCGATGACGTACGTCTGCAGCGTGAGCATGCTCGCCCGGTCCGCGTTGCGGACGAGGGCCAGCGTCTGCGCCGCGGGCAGGATGTCCGCGGGATCATTGTCCGATCCCTGCCCCAGGAAAATCACGCCCGCGCCCAATGCGACGGCGAGAGCGCCGCCTGCGATAGCGACCGCGATGTGTTTGGGCATCGAGTACTTCATGGGCGGAGTGTACTTCAAGATGAAAGAAGTGTCTTCATTTTTGATGAAGAAGAGGATGAGGCTTGGAGCTGGGGAATTATTCTCCGAGCTGGTTCAATTTCTGTCGGGCGCTCTGCAATTCCGGATCCAGCTCAAGCGCTTTCTGCAACGCGGCGCGTGCCTCGTCCTTCGCGTCGTTGGCGATCGCCGCGGTTCCCAGGAGGTCGAACGCACGGGCATCCGCAGGGTACTTCTCGGTCGCCTCCTTGGCCTTCAGGTATGCTTCCTGCTTGCGTCCTCCCGTGATCGCGTTCGTCACGTAGGTCAGGTATGCGTCGAAGTCGGCATCGGCGTCCGACACATCGGCTTCGTACTGTTCCATGGCGAGGGTGAGGTTGCCCATGGCCAATGCCTCGATGGCGATGACGCGGCGCACTTCCTTCTTGGGGGTGAAGCCGTTTTCCAGCGCATACTGCAGGAAGGTCAGCGCGTTGCCGTGGTCCCCCTGCATGGCGTAGGCGCGTCCCAGGAAGTACTGCACTTCGGGCTTCTGCGGATCGATCTGATACGCGCGTTCCAAGGATACGAGGGCATCCTGCGGGCGTTCCGTCGTAAGTTCGCAGTACCCCTTCACGATCCAGGCGTCGCGGTAGTCATCCTGCGCGTTCACCACCGTTTGCAGCATGGGTAGCGCGAGTTCGCACTCCTGCACGTCCGCAAGGGCGCGGGAGAGCAGTGCGAGCAGGTGGATCTGGGGGCTTTCCGGGAAGAGGGAATACTCCTCGTACGCACCGAGCAACGTCTTCGCGTAGGCCCTCAGCACCGGCTCCCACCCGGCCAGCACGGCCTGGAGTTCGGTCTTTGCTCCCTCCAAATTGTTCTCGGCGATCGCGACGAGCGCGAGTCCGTAGTGTTTCTGCGGGGAATCCTCCGCTAGGGTCAGTACGCCCTTCGCCTTCGCCAGGTCGCCTCCGCGGATATGGATGAGGCTTTCCAAGAGCACTAGGTCTTCCTCCTTGGCGCCATTCCTCCGCAGTTGGTCCAGCGTATCCTGCGCGCCCTTGGTATCGCGCCTTTGGAGCTGCGCCTGCGCGAGCTTGCGAAGCGCCGTGAGTCCTCCTCCTTTGTTCACGCCTTCCTGATATTCCTTCTGAGCGTCTGCCCAGTCTCCGCGCAGCGCCATCACGTCTCCCTTTCTCAAATGAAGCAGCGCTTCGTCACCGGCGTCATTCACGGGCAGGGGGGAGAGCGTCAGGTTTCCCGTCACCGATCCGTTGCTTCCCGACTGCGTGCTCAGGTTTTGCAAAAACGCGCGCGTGCCATCGAGTTGCAGGAAAAGATACGCACCGATAACCGCCACGCACACGAAGGCGAGGCTGGCGGGAACCCAAACGCGGCGGGAGATGGCCATGGACCCGTAGCCTACAGCACTGGTAATTGGGAGGCCAGAGCGGGCTCTTTCTTCCGTCTATGCAACAGAATCGTGAAGAGTGCAGCGATCAAGAAGCCGATGACGAAATTCAAGCCTGCCACGACGAATACGGTTTTCCCAAATTCGGCTCTGTAATCCAGTCCGATATTGTTCGTCACCGCCGAAAAAATATTCGTGTCTGCCCAGTCTATCCAATCGCACACGGGGTTTCCATGATAGATATCCGGTGCGGGTTCGTCAGGGTACCGCATGTCGAATTGGCTGACGCATTTGTTTGAAGCGAGGAAATTTGCAAAGCCGCAGAGCACGTACAACATGCCGCCCACGATGCCGTTTTCCACCCAAGGCGTAAGAGCTTTCATGGAAAAAGCATACATGTCACCGTATTTCCAGCAAGCATCGGCTTACGCCTCCTTCTTCTTGCGCGTCTTTTTCACCGGGGCGTCTTCGTCATCGGCGACTTCTTCCTTCGCGCTCATCACCGGGCTCATTTCTCCGTCGGTGGAGCTGTCGTTCAGCATCTGTTTGGCGGCTGCTTCGGCGAGGTGCTTCGGCAGGACGGCTTCCACGGCGGCCCACTGTGCTTCCGTATGAACGGGGAGCAACACGGTCACCTGGTCTCCCACTTCGGCGCGGTAGAACGTCACCGATGCGAGGAGCACGCGGTACGGCTTGCCTTCGGCAAGGACCTTGTACTGTCCGTCCTCCTGGATGAGCACGCCCTTGGCAATGCGGCGCTCGATCGGGGCGATCTGCTTGTAGATGAATTTGCCTTCGTCCGTGATCGTCAGCTTCATGCCGTCTCCTTCCACCAGCTTGCTCTTCGATGCGTAGTTGGCGGGAACGGGGTAGCTCTGTCCGGCGCCGTCCACCATATTCTGTCCGTCGAAAATACCTTCGATCACGCGTCCGGATACCGATGCCGGTGCGGAGACCTTGGACGCGCGGGTCATGAGGCGTTCCTGGCCGGGGTCCGTCACTCCCGTCATGTCGCGCAGCAAAGCGTTGGCCGTCTTGAGGGACGACATCGCGCTATCGAGAAGTTCCTGGATATGAATCAGAGAATCGTCTGCCATGGGAAGTGAGGGAAGTGTATGAGTGTGTTGCCGGATCAATGTTTAGAACTCGCGAACGGAGATGTCGATATGCGTAGCGGCGAGTCTGGATTGTATCTGGGTTTCTGTGAGGAGGCCCGGTTCGGCACCGACGACCCCTACGACACTCATCGCATTTATAGTACCCGCTCTTAGGGCAATTGGCAAGTCCTTCCCGTTCAAAAGCGCCCATGTCGCGGCCGTGCCGAAAGCGTCCCCAGCGCCCGTGGTGTCCACTACGGGGCATTCCACGATGGGGCAGTGGTAGACCTGCACGCCGTCCGTCGCCATGGTGCCGTTCTTGCCGTCGGTGATGCAGACGTACCTGGCTCCGCTGCCTGCAAGGATGCGCAGGGCTTCTTCCTGCGTGGACGCGGAGGTGAACGTCAGCGCCTCTTCCTTGTTCATTTGGAGGAGGGTCGTCTGCTTCAGGAGGTTTTGGATGCTTGCGCGCTTATAGCCCATGTTCACCTGGCACTCGCCCGGGTTCCACGTCAGTTTCGCGTGCGGCGTATCCAGCAGGACCTTGATGATCTCGTCTTCAATGACGCAGCTCTCTTCCTGGATGCTGTTGAGGTAGATCCAGTCCATCGATTTCGCCTCCTCGCGCGCGAACGTCACGTCGTGCAGGTGCTTGCTCGTCCCCGGGTGGTTCAAAATGATGCGTTCGCCCGTGGTGGAGGAGAGGATGATGGAGAAGCTGGCGTTTTCGCCCTCGATGATCGTTGCATGGGAGACATCCACATTCTCCTTCTTTAGGTTCTCGATGATCGACTGTCCCCACTGGTCATCCGCGGTGATGCCGCAGAACGTCGCAGCGCATCCCAGGCGGGAAAGTCCGACAGACGTATTGCTGGCGCCACCCCCGAACGAACCGACGATGCCGTTCACGCGGATTTTGGATCCGAATGGCACGACGAAAGAATCTTCCTTCTGGTGCTTCGCCATCGCGGAATCATCCGCCGACACGAAGAGATCGAAGGTCGCCCCACCGATGGACATGGTCCGGAAACGGCGGGGGGAGTCGCTCATCGGATGCTTAGGAACGGTACTGGGACTGGATGGCGTTCAGGAACGCGGCCGTCTTCTGCACGTTGTGCCTGTGGCGCAGTCTCAGGTAGACGCCCGCGCATCCCGCTGCCGCCATGAGGTACCAGGCGAACGGGGGAATGCCGGATCCCGGCGTGTGCGGCGCCGGCTGGGCGACGCCTCCCGGATGCACGGAGTCGATGAACGGAATCGGATCGGCCGCACTCGGCTTGAATCCGGCTCCCTTTGCGGACGGCGTTCCTTCTCCCGTCGCGGCCAAGTCGTCCAACTTCTGGCCCGTCACCGAGATCGGCGTGAGGCGCAGCTGGTAGGGGATGGCGTTCAGGAGGTCGCGCAGCGTGTACTCGCGCAATTCGCCGTTCAGGAAGCGCGACTCGGTGAATTCCTCGCCTTGTACTCCGAATTCAAGGAGATACGAAGCCAGGGGGACGTCCGCCTTCAGGTTGCTCCACTTGATGGCGAGCGCGCCGTCCAAGGGGCCGACTTCCAGGGTGAGTCCCAGGACCGTCGCCTGCACGAGCTTGCTCTTCTCCTTGCTTTCGCTGTCGCCTTTCACCGCCGTGACGGCGAAGAAGTACGTGCGGCCCGGAGTGAGTCCTGCGACCGTCGCCTTCGTCGTAAGGCTCTGGGTGTCCAGTGTATAGAGGAAGTTGTCTTCCTTATCGCCCACATAGACGCGGTAGCCGTCGAGGGGGACGGTCAGTGCGTCCCATTCCAATGCCACCGCGTTCAGGCGGGGTTCGGCACGGACGTTCTGCACGATGGGGAGGGACTGGATGCCTACCGTCAGGATCGCGCGGAGCTCCGTCCTGTTTCCCGCGGCGTCATCCGCCGTGAAGATCGGCTGGTACGCCCCGGCTTCGTCGACGGTGAACACCGCCTGGTACGAACCCGTGGTTCCCGTTTCCTTCAACACCACCGGCTGCGCATCCAGGCCGTTGTCGAGGCGCATGGTGACGCTCTTCAGTTTCGGTTCGGATTCCACGGTCACTAGGATCTTGTCGCCCGCCTGCGGTTCGTCAGGGGAGAAGACGATGTCTTTCAATTCCGGGTCCTGCTGATCAAGGATGAGGTGGATCGGACCGGAGTCGCTGCGTCCTGCGTCGTCGCGGATGCGGATGGTGAAGTCGCGCTGCGTTGCGGAAAGCGTTACCGGGATGGAGAAGCGTCCCGTCTCGTCGGATGCGCCAGCAACGTCCTCCGTTCCTCCCATGACGATGAGGTTCGAGAGGGCGGGGGCCGTTCCCGTCAGCGTGATCTGTGTCGCGGACACGCTGTCGCCGTCCTTGTGGGACGTGACCGTAATGTTGCGCGTGCCGGTATTGCCAGACGCCCCTCCGCTCACCGTCACCTCGGCTTCGCCGGAGATGCGGTCGTCGTTCTGGTCCTCCACGCGGAAGGTCTGCTTGCCGTTGGCGCGGAACTTGAGCACGAGCGCGAATTCCTTCACGCCCAGGTCGCGCTGCTTGAACGTGTATTTTCCAAAGTTGGGGAGCGTGGCATCCGGATCCGTGGACGAGAATACGACCGTGCCCACGTAGTCCTCGACGATGTTGCCGTCGCGGTCCACCGCGCGGATCGTGACCTTGGGCGCTTCCACGCCTGCCGTCATGGTGGCGGGGGCGGTCACCTCGAATCCGTCGATAACATCGAATCCGGAACTGACCTGCGCGTAGTACATGCGCTGTCCGCTGACGTGTTTGGAAGCCGGAGCATAATCGTCGTCTCCGCCGCGTCCGTATCCCGCGTTGATTTCCAGCGATGCTGCCAAAAGGTTTCCACTCAGGAGATCCAATGCACGTAGCGCGACCGTTCCTTCTTCCTTCGTGCTGATCGCGAACGCCTGGATGCCGTCGTTATCGGTCTCATGAGACAGGGGAGTCACGTAATCGTCCGGACGGCTGGAAATGAGCGTCACCGGGCGTCCCGGCAATACGTTCCCATACGCATCCGTCAGCTGTACTTCCACCGTTGCCTCGTCGCGGCCGTCCGCATCGATATGGCGGGTGTCGGCTTGCAGCGTGGAGCTCACGGGATCCATGGATTCCGGAAGCACCGCGGCCGTCGTGGAGGCGATGGTTTCGCCGTCCTGCGTCAAAGCGATGCGATAGGTTCCGGCGGTCCGGGTCAATGACCCCGGGATCGTCATGGAGCCCGCTCCGTTCTGCAGCGGCATGCGCACGCTCTTCTTATCGCCGTCGGGCGACTGCACCACCAGCGTCGCTTCGCTGCCTTGCGCGCCATGCGCGTCCACCAGCGTGCCGATGCCCGCGATGGAGTCGTCCACGATCAGTTCAGCTCCTCCTTGGGCGATTGCCGAGAGGGGGGTGAGCGTCAGGACGACGATGAGTAAAGCGGAGACGGTGTGTTTTGTGTGTTTCATAGATTTCTGATTATTGTAGCACGAATCGGGTATTTGCTCAATGATATGGGCGTATATCAGAATTCAATTACATGTTTTGTCTAGGGTAGATGTTCTAAGGTTTTAGGTGATCGGTGATAGGTTATAGGCCTGTTCACGTGTCATCCCTTCCCATCTATGAAGCGCCCGATTCTCCTTTCCCTGGCTCTTTCCTTCGCCCTCGCCGCTTGCGGCGGTTCGACGGTCGCCGTTACCTGCTCGCAGCAATATTGGGACGGTACGGTCGGTACCTGTCTTCCGGACGGATGGCATGTGCTGGATCGTACGAACCTGGACCTCCGCGGCGCGCCCGCCGAGGTATTGGTCGCGTTCCAGGCGGATGCGCCAGTGGCCGGTCAGTATCCCATCATCACCGCGACGCGCGAGGCTTTGAACGAGGAAATGACCTCCGTTCAGTATAGCGATGCCAGCATCGTGTCCGTGAAAACGCTTCCGGGATACGCCGAAATCGACAAGCAGAAGGTGAAGATCGACGGTCAGGACGTGAACGTGCACATCTTCTCCGCGCAGCCGAAAACGGACGAACCGAAGTCGCGCTTCTATCAGCTCAGCGCGGTCGCGGGAGCCGCCGGGTACAGCTTTACGGCAGCCACCCCCCTCACGGTCGAAAAGGCATTGGAAGGACAAATCCTGCTGATCCTGAAGAGTGTCACATTCGTGAAGCCGACCGCGCAGTGATTCGTGTTGGGTATGTCAAAATGGTGGAGCTGAGGAGATTCGAACTCCTGACCCTCTGATTGCAAATCAGATGCTCTACCAACTGAGCTACAGCCCCACGTGTGGGAATTTGGTATGCGATGATGTTAATGTCCTTCCTGGTCCGCGCGAGAATAGCAGATTTCCGCGATGGCTCAATTCAATTTGGAGGTGCCGGCGGGGATCGCACCCGCGTATGAGGGATTTGCAGTCCCTTGCCTTACTACTTGGCTACGGCACCATCAGAGAGCCCGCCTAGGATAATGAAAGAACCTTCCTAAGGAAAGCGCAGTATTTCGCTTTGGATATCAAAACGCATCCACCGCCTGTCCGCCCCTTCCCCCCGGAAACAACCACAGTATGGGGCGCACGAAGACGTCTTCCGTGCCCGTCATGGCGGCGATGCTCCAGAAGAAAATGAAGAGCGCCACCAGTGCAACCAGGTTGTAAGGGCCTCCCACGTAGCGCATCCAATCGGCATCGCCGATCATGTCCCCGATGTATTCGCGGAACTTCAGGATGAAGAAGGATCCCACAAGCCCGATGATTCCGAAGAGGAACTTCATGCAGAGAGAACTGCGTCCATTTCCTTTTGCATCTCGCCCTTGGAACGGGCGCCGACGAATTGCGAAACGATCTTGCCGTCTTTGTAGATGACGAAGGTCGGGATGCTCATGACGTTGTGCCTTCCCGGTACTTCCATGTTCTCGTCCACGTTCATCTTCACGATGTTCATTTTACCTTCGTACTCCTTCGCCAATTCTTCCATGGCGGGGTTCATCGCCTTGCACGGACCGCACCACGGAGCCCAAAAGTCGATCAACACAGGCAATGCCGATTTCACGACGTCGTTTTCGAAGGTGCTGTCGGAGGTCTCATGTGCCATGGGCGGGTGGGGAAAGTGACGGGTGAAAGTATAGCGTCCGCCGACGATCGGGGAAGAAAGAAAACTGTACAAATCGGAGGGGATTCCTTGCTCCTATTCAGGACGGCCGTGCGTCAGGATTTCCTTCGCGATCGTCTTGCTCATTTCCACTCCCGGCTGTCCGTAGGGATCGATGCGGTAGAGCTTTCCCAAGAAGACGACTTCGGCCATGAAGCACAGGAAGATTTGTCCCAGGTGGTACTCGTCGATGCGCGTGACGCTCATGGTGATGTGGGCGCGTTTCACGCTCGTGAGTCCCCGCGCCGTGCCGTCCAGGAACGCGTCCAGCACCTGTCCGAAGCTCTTTCCGGCGATGAAATCGAAGGGGGCGCCGATGTCCTTCGGCACCGTGACGCGTGGCTTTTCGATTTCCTTGATGAACAGGTGCCAGCATTTTTTCGGTCCCTGCATCCATTGCTGGAGGAGGGAGTGCTGGTCCTGCGTGCCGATGGCCGCGATGGGGAAGGGGTTCATCACCTCGTTCTTACCCAGGCTCTCCGCCACGAGCTGTTGATTCCAGCGTGCCAGCGATTGCAGGCGGTTGCTGTAGGGCATGATGACGCGCATCAGGTAGCCGCGCTTCGTATCCAGCAGGAACTGCATACCGGCCAGCAAGGCGGCCGGGTTTTCTTCCAGGTTCTCGTTCCAGATGGATGCTTCCATGTCGCGCGCGCCTTCGATGAACGCGTCCAGGTCCGCGCCCAGCAGTGCCAGCGGCAGCAGGCCCACCGGCGTGAAGATGCTGTAGCGTCCGCCGACCGCCGTGGGGATCGGCAATATTTCAATGCCTTCGTCTTCCGCGAAATCATGCAACGGACCGGTCTCCGGATCCGTTACGGCGATCGTGAAATCCTTCGCCCTGCTTCCGCGCACGCGTTTCATTTCCCTCCAGTAGTAGTGGAACGCGCCCATGGATTCCAACGTGTTTCCGGATTTGCTTACTACCACGAGCATCGTCGTCTTCCAATCCAGGATGCGGCTGTAGAGTTCCAGTGTGGAAGGATCGATGGTGTCGACGACGATGAACTCGGGCGTGTCCGGCGTTTCGAAGACCTCCTGTATGACGCGCGGACCGAGTCCGCTGCCCCCGATGCCGATCCACAATACCGTTTGGATGCGTTCGGTTTTCATGCGCTTCGCCAAATCCTTGATGCGCAGTACCAATGCGTCGTTGTACGGGTCCTGGAGCCATGCATGAGAACCTTTCTGGGCTTCGCCCTGCACGTCCGCGATCACGCGGCGCATGGTTTGCGCCATCGCCAGGAATTCCTGGTCCGGGATGCCGGCGGACGGCGTGATGATCTTCGCGAGACTGGCGGTGGGGTCGATGTGAAGCACGAGGAGTAGGGTTAGGATTAGGGTTGGGGTGGAATCTTTTACTCTTTTTACAAATTCCGCAAGGCCGCGGTGACGCGCGCTTCGGTGGTGGGAAGGTCCTTCGGGAGGCCCTTGAGGACCTTGAGGATGTCCTGCGTCGCGTAGCCGAGCTGCACGAGCGCCTCGATGGTATCACGGTCGTATGCGGCTCCCATCGGCTGGGCGTCCTTGGTCGCGAAGAGCGACGGAGCTTTGTCGACGAGGGACTTCAGTTCCACCAGCAGTTTCTCGGCTGTCTTGCCGCCCACTCCTTTCACGCTTCTCAGGATTCCCGGATCGTTCTCGTTCACGGCTTGCAGCAAGAGGTTGCGCGGTACCGCGCACAGCTCCATGCCCATTTTGGGACCCACGCCGGACATGCCGATGCACTGTTCGAAGAGCAGGCGCGTTTCTGCGTCGGCGAACCCGTAGAGCTCCAGCCTGTCCTCGCGGACGTAGGTGGAAATCCACAGCATAGTGTCGACTCCCTCGACGAGTTCGTCCCACGTGTTCGTCGGGATGGTGACGCGGTATCCCACTCCGTGTACGTCCAGGGAGCATTCGCCTGGCATGCCTTTGGTGACGGTTCCGCGGAGGTGGGCGATCATGCTCCGGAGCATACCAAATGAGGAGGCATTGTCTTGCATCAAAACGCATGATTCCTAGCGGTTTTACGCACAGGAAGGCTTCCAATTTTTTCATGAATATGGTATAATATTTTCGAAACATGCATACACACAAAAAGATCTTCCTCGCCCTGTTTGCCTTCGCGATGCTTACGCCCCTGGCCAGGCATGTTCCCGCCGCGGTGTCCTTCGTGGAACGCGACGCCTTGAAGGAGGATCTGAACTCGGCCATCAACGATGCCGTGGGCGATTACAAGAGGCGCAGCAGCCTCGTGTCCATGAGTACGAAGGGTGAGAAGACGAAGGAGGCCATGGAGAAGAAAATCGCGACTTTGGAAACCGAGAAACGCAGCCAACGCATCCGCATCCTGGCGCTTCGCCGAGTGTCGGACCAGGTGAAGAGGAAATATGATCTGTCCTTCACTGGCTCCGTCGCGCTGCAATCAGTCATCCGCCGCGAAGAGACGGTCCTGACTCGCCTGACCAAGGAGCACTTCCGTGTCCTTGCGGAAGGCAAGCTCCAGAACGCGGGGCAAGCCATCTTGGATGCCATGCGCGGCAGCCCGGACAGCAACTCGCTGCGCGCCAAGATCGTTCGGCAGATCCAGTACCTGAAAGACCTGAACGCGGGGTACCGCGCCCTGACTGAGGAGGAAACATTGATCGCCAAGCGCGACGGCACGATCGCGGAGTACGTGGCGGCCGTGCAGGAATACAAGAAGGCAGAACGTCTCGTTGCCGTCAGCGAACAGGAGCTTGAAGAGATCAAATCGATCATGAAAGAGGTTCATGGCGAAGTGCTTCGCCTGCAGGGCGAGCTCGCCCGCATCGACGAGACGCTCCGTGTCCGCGCCCAGCGGGAGCTCATCAAGAAGGGGCTTCTGGACCGCGAGGACATCGCGATGCATGCGGCCGCGAGCGCCACGCCGTCCTTCGCATGGCCGGTGTACGGTCCCGTGTCCGCGGGATTCAAAAACGCCGCGTACAAAAAGCATTTCGGGGTGGATCACTTCGGTACCGATATCGTCGTGGGACAGGGGACGCCGGTCGCTGCTGCTGCGGACGGCATCGTCTTCCTGGCGCGTGACGGCGGCAAGACGGGGTATTCCTATCTCTTGATCGGCCACCGCGGCGGTTACGCCACGTTGTACGGACACTTGTCCGAGTTCCTCGTCGCACCGGGTCAGACGGTCTCCGCAGGAGACATCGTGGCGCTGTCAGGAGGCGAACCCGGATCGCACGGCGCAGGTCCCATGACCACGGCGGCGCACCTGCACTTCGAAGTGATCAAGGACGGAACGAACATCAACCCCGTATCGGTGTTGCCGTAATGAAATCCATCGGCACAAAAAAATGGGAGGAGACAACGAAGTGTTCTCCACCCAAGAAAGGAATCTACTAGGCATCCGTTTGGGATACCGGAATGTCCGGACAGGGCCGCGCTTACGAAGCCCGTTGTTTTCCTGCTATCTCGCGAATAGCGCCATGTTGGCGTTCTTCGGGATTTCTTCGCGACAGCGATACCACATCGAGTAGGCGTCTTCTCCCGTCTCGTGGCAGTACCCATACAAGGTCGACACCGCCCGAAATCCAAGGGACCTGAAAAATACTTGTGCGGTCACGTTTGTTTCGCGCACTTCCACTTGGATACGGTTGCGTCCTTCGGGTCTCAATTTCCAAGCCTGATGGTTCATCATTGAGGTTCCGATGCCCCGTCGCCGGTGTTCCTTTGCGACGGCGAAGTTGATGATGTGGTAACGATTCATGTGCACTTCATAGAACCAGTAACCTGCGACCTTGTCGTGAAGCTCGGCGACCATCGCGATACAATTTTTTTGCTTCCACACTCGCTTGAAGTCTGCTTCTTTCCAGGGAAACTCGAACGCTTCGGATTCGATCTCCAATGCCTCGTGCAAGTCTCGACGGATCATCCAACGAAGATGAAAGCGATCGGCCTGAAATGGGCGAGCCATTCCGTAGACTCCTTCCGCATGAGAACTTTTTTCGAATTATCAGCCTGCGCGGAGAGCTCCGCTGGAACAGGGGACAGGTGAAAAAAGTTCAATGAGGAAGAGCGTGTTGTGGAAAGAACTTCGCTTATTTTAAAACTTATTACTTATTTATCAATATCCTCGTTCTCGCCCCTTAAGCGAATCGCCCCGATCACGATCACGAACTCTCCCTTCTGCGTGATCTTCTTCGCCACGTCACCCAGTCCCGACACCGTCGTTTGGACGATTTCCTCGTGCATCTTCGTCAGTTCGCGGGCGATGACCACGGGGCGGTCGGGTTGCGCGGCCAACGCCTCGGCCAGTTCATTCAATGTTTTTTCGATACGATGGACGGATTCGTAAAAGACGATCGTCTCTTCCGTTTCCGCGAAACTCGCGAGCAGGCGCTTGCGTCCTTTCTTCATCGGCAGGAATCCAAGGTAGACGAAGTGGTTGATGGGCAACCCGCTGACGCTGAGCGCGGAGAGGAAGGCGCTTGCGCCGGGGATGACTTCTATCATGATGCCGTGTTCGCGGCACTTGGACACGAGTGCGTAGCCCGGGTCGCTGATGCCGGGTGTCCCCGCATCGCTCACGAGTGCCAGGTGTTCGCCGGCAAGGAGCCGTGCGATGACCCCGTCCACGATCTTCGGGTTCGAATATCCGTGCATCGCGATCAGCTCTTTCTTCGGGATATCCAGCTGATGCAGCAGGTGCCCCGTCACGCGCGTGTCTTCGCACACGATGCCCGCGGCGTTCGTCAGCGTCTCGATGGCGCGCAGCGTGATGTCCTTCAGGTTGCCGATAGGGGTGGCGACGATGGAAAGCATTGGGCTCAGCCTAGCATACAACCGCGCTTGACGATGCCAAACTTCGGCCTATCGTAGCCCCATCGTCCTTTCGTATCTCAGGAATCAGAAAGGGAGGCTGTTCCATGTTGTTCCCCATCATCTGCGGAGCGGTCGGCATGTGGGCTTTGTATCGGTCCATGAGCGCCCCGCATTTCTTGTACAGCCGGATGCTTATTTGGATTGCATTGGGCTTGGTCTCGTATTTTCGCGCCGAGTGCAACCAGTTGTGTCCGGATCATCGCTTGATCGCAACCCTTCAGTTCGTGGCGGCGTCGCTTCTGGCAGGAGGAATGGTCCTGTACTCCATCCACTGCGAGATCCGTTCTCCGGTCCAATGCGTCCCTCAGACGTTCCAGATCGAAGTCGAGGATGACACGCCTGCGATCATCGCACTGCTTTTCTCCTGGTGTTGCATCTTCGGCAGCATGGCGCTCGGCGTGTGTATCATCGCCTTGCTCTGACACCCGATTCCTTCCATGAAAGGAAGTAACCCTCCCGATGCGGAGGGTTTTTCAAAAAAAGCCGCTAGCCCCGATACAAAGGGGGACTAGCGGCAGCGCCGTGGAGCAGAACGTTACTTTGCGAACTGGAGGATGTCCTCGAGTGTGAAGTTCTTCAGGTTGGCCGGATCGACCAATTCCTTGTCGACCTTCCGCATGAACTTCTCGGCCGCGGCCTTGTCGTCGCCGAAGAAGTCGAGCAGTACCGGTGTCAGCTTCTTGAGGTCTTCACGTTTCTTCAGGCTTTGGGCCACCGTGAGGATCTCTTTCAGCTTGGCTTCGTCCCGGGCAGCGATGTTCGCGATCCGTTGGCACTGGCGACACTTGCAGTCTGGTCCGCCGGTATGGGCGGCCGTCTTGCCGGCGGCGCCTTTCTTCTTCAGGGCCACGGTCACGACGACGGGGTCGTTCTTCGCGAGGGAGATTCCTTCGAACGCCGGCAACGTGCTCGGCATGCTAAGGCCGTCCCAATCGGGAGTGACCAAGTAGAGGAGGCCGTCTTGGACGTCTTCCACGACCATCGTCATGCTGCCGGTTTTCTTGGCGGCCAGGACGCCCTTTTGAAGCGTCACCGTCACTTCGTCGTTCTCGCCGAGGGCGAGTCCTTCGAATGTCGGCAGCGCGGCCGGTTGGTCCAGGCTGTCGGAGCCGGGAACTTCCAAACTGAGCGCGCATCCTTCGGTGCCGGAGACGACGAACGTCGCGGTGCCGGGTTTCTTGTCTTCCGCATGCGCGGCGATCGCCATGACGGCGACCAGACACAGACTGAGGAACGAGCGTTTCATGAACGGACTCCTTTCGGGTAGTTGTTCTGCCCCGTGGGGCTCTGGTTCCGAAATTGGAACCATAGCGCACGGGGGAGTTGATGATCTGAATGAGCGGCGCAATATAATAATAAAAATCATCATTTTTGTCAATGTCCTGATCCTTCTTTTTGTTCAAAAGACTTCCATCTATTGCGAAAATCGTTATCATCGACGGGCTAGATTTTCGCCTTTCCTTATGTCTGCAAAAGAATCCACTCCATCTCCCGATCAGCAGCCTCTCATGGGAGGAGACGGGGAAATGCTCTCCAGTGCCGGTCGCATCAGGCCGCGCCCGATCGTAAGCGAAATGGAGGAAAGCTACCTCGATTACGCGATGAGCGTCATCGTCGCACGCGCCCTTCCGGATGCCCGCGACGGTTTGAAGCCGGTGCACCGCCGCATCCTGTACTCCATGAACGAACTCGGACTGCGCTCCGGCGCCAAGTTCCGTAAGTCCGCCCTCGTGGTGGGAGACGTGCTCGGAAAGTACCACCCGCACGGAGACAGCCCGGTGTACGAAGCGATGGTCCGTATGGCCCAGGACTTCTCCATGCGTTATCCGCTGATCCACGGACAGGGAAACTTCGGTTCCATCGACGGCGACGGCGCGGCCGCCATGCGTTACACCGAAGCGAAGATGGCGAAGATCACGGATGAGATCGAAGCAAAACGGGTCGTGCTCGCACCCCCTGAGGATCTCCCGAAGAAGATCCCGATTGCGAACAACCCCCATGTCGTCAACGGCCTGATCGACTTCCCGGT
>CAZUYK010000001.1:0-55130 GCA_964624905.1 uncultured Candidatus Peribacteria bacterium | reverse complement strand
TTACACCGAGGCGAAGATGGCGAAGATCACCGATGAAATCCTTCAGGACATCGACAAGAACACGGTTGATTTCCACCCCAACTACGACGCCAGCCGCAAGGAACCCGCCGTGCTTCCGTCGAAGATCCCGAACCTGCTCCTCAACGGTTCCGTCGGTATCGCCGTCGGTATGGCGACGAACATCCCGCCGCACAACCTGAACGAAGTGGTGAACGCGACCATGCACCTTTTGGAGAACGACGACGCGACGGTCGAGGATCTTCTGAAGTTCATCCAGGGTCCGGACTTCCCGACGGGAGGCATCGTGTATGACAAGGAAGTGATCCGACAGGCCTACCTCACGGGACGCGGTTCTTTGATGGTGCGCGGCAAGGCGGAGATCGAGGAGACGACGGGCGGCCGCTATCACATCCGCATCTCCGAAATCCCGTACCAGGTGAACAAGACGACGCTCATCGAGAAGATGGCCGACCTCGTCAACGAGAAGGTGATCGTCGGTATCAGCGATATCCGCGACGAAACCGATCGCGAAGGAATCCGCATCATCATCGAACTCAAGAAAGACGCGTACCCGCAGAAGATCCTCAACCAGCTCTACAAGCACACCGAGCTCCAGAGCAGCTTCGGCTACAACATGATCGCCTTGGCCGACGGCATCCAGCCGCGCCTCATGAACTTGCAGGAAATGCTGCAGGTCTTCATCGATCACCGCCGCGTGGTCATCACCCGCCGCGTCACATTCGACCGCGACCGCGCCAAGGAACGCGCCCACATTTTGGAAGGACTCTCCATCGCCTTGGATCACATCGACGAAGTCGTCGCCACCATCCGCAAGTCGGAGACGAAGGAAATCGCCCAGGAGCAGCTCATCAAGAAATTCAAGCTCTCCGAGATCCAGGCCAAGGCTATCCTGGATATGCGCCTCCAGACCCTCGCGGGACTCGAGCGCAAGAAGATCGAGGATGAACTGAAGGAGAAGAAGGCGTTCATCGCCGAGTGCGAGGCGATCCTGAAGGACAAGAAGCGCATCGACCAGATCATGAAAGACGAGCTTGCCGATATCAAAAAGTCCTACGGGGACGAGCGCCGCACGGCCATCGTCACCACGGCCGCGGGCGAGTTCTCCGCCAAGGACACGATCCCGAACGCCCCGATGATCGTCACGCTGACGCGCTCGGGCTACGTGAAGCGCAACTCGCCGTTGCAGTTCCGTGCGCAGAACCGCGGAGGCAAGGGTATCAAGGGCGCCGACGTGAAGGACGATGATGAAGTGTTGTCCATCCTGCACGTCATGAACCACGACGACCTCCTGTTCTTCACGAACACGGGACGCGTGTTCCAGATGCCTGCGTACGAGTTGCCCCAGGCGGGCCGTATCGCGCGCGGACAGGCGATCGTGAACCTGCTCCAGCTCAAGCCGGAGGAGCGCATCACCGCCATCCTCAAGGCCGACCTCAGCCAGGCGAAGTTCCTCTTCATGATCACGGACGCGGGTACGGTGAAGCGCACGGAAGTCGCGGAGTTCGACAACATCCGCCGCAGCGGTCTCATCGCGCAGAAAATGCCGGAAGGGGAGGAGTTGAAGTGGGTGCTTGCCACCACGGGTCAGAACGAAATCCTCATCGTCTCCAAGAAAGGAAAGGCCATCCGCTTCCCCGAAGAGGATGTGCGCTCCATGGGTCGCGCCGCCGCGGGCGTCATCGGTATCCGCTTGGATGCCAATGACCGCGTCGTCGAGGCAGGCGTCATCCGCGATGCCAGCAAGAGTAGCTTGATGGTGGTGATGGAGAACGGACTCGGCAAGATGAGCCCCGTCACCGAATACCGCTTCCAGGGACGCGGGGGCAGCGGAGTGAAAGCCGCCCAGCTCACCGCAAAGACGGGAGACATCATCGGAGCCGTCGTTCTCGAGGAAGGCGCCCAGGGCGACCTGCTCTGCATCTCGCGCGAAGGACAGACGATCCGCATGTCGCTCTCCGACATCCCGAGCCGCGGACGCGCCACGCAGGGTGTCATCGTGATGCGCCTGGATCCGCCGGATAAGGTGGCTACCATGAGCGTCGTGATGTTCGACAAGGAAGCCGAGGAAGCCATCCTGGCTGCTGCCGCCGAGGAGCGCGAAGGGGAGACGGAACAGCTGTTCGAAGAGGCTGAATTGATCGAAAAGGCCGCCAAGAAGAGCAAAAAGAAGGCGATGAAGGAGGTGAAGTGATAAAAATGCATCTACAAAAAAGACCGTCGGATATAAAATCTGACGGTCTTTCGATGGGTTCTTATCAACGGATGTCCTTATATTCCAATGATCCCCATGTCCATGAGTTTGCTAAAAATTGCACGGTACCGATATGGATGGTCGCCCCCGATGTTCATGCGAGGGAAGTGCATTTGAACATCGGGGAGTGCTTCCCGGAGTGTACGTTGCGTCGCTTCGCAGTAGCCGTAACAGCATGTAGTGAATGCAATAATGCCTTGAGGCCTTATTTCTTCCATGCTGCGTCGAAACCATAGCATTTGCTCCTCGGATAAAGGCTGTTCGCCGCACGTGCCCTCAAAGATGAGGTCGATGGGCTTGAGGAATTTCATCGGTTTGCCGCGCTGCCATAGCTCGCACTCAGGGCCTTCTTGCGAAACTTCAAGTTTGTTTCCGTCTTGAACAATGCGCAAGAAGCTATTGAAAACAGCAAGATACGTTGCCGCGTTATGCGGGAAAAATGGGGTCATGTGATCACCGTTCGTGTAAAAGGGCAGAATTGTTGATAGAACCTTATTAATATTATGTAACATAAAATGTATATTGTCAATACTCTGTGTCTTCATTATTGCTTAAATTCGCTTGCCTTACAGCTTATTTGCCTTAGAATCCCCGCACTATGAAGACCGGAATCCACCCTGAAATGCACGCCGATGCCAAAATGACCTGCACCAACTGCGGGGCAGTGTACGAAATCCCGAGCACGGTGAAGGAGCAAACGGTGGAAACCTGCCGCGCCTGCCACCCGATCTACACGGGTAAGCGCCAGACCGAGCGCCGCGGAGGCCGCATTGACCGCTTCAAGAGCCGTCTCGAGAAGAGCGGAAAGAAGGCCTAAATCAGCGTTTTTCCTGGTATCCGGATCTGGCACTCAGGGCTTTAAAGTGCTATAATCAGAGTATATGAATACCAGGCAGGCCAAGCTATTAGCTGCCATCATCGACGAATTCATACAAACCGCCATTCCCGTCGGAAGCAAGCAGATCATCGACAGCGGCGTGTTTCCTTTGTCTTGCGCCACGATCCGCAACGAAATGAGGGTGCTTGGTGAGGAAGGCTTCCTGGAACAGCCCCATATTTCCGCTGGAAGAGTCCCGACGGCCAAGGGATACCGCATTTACGTGCGGGATTTCATGGAGCCGACGAGCCAGGAGAAGAAGGTCCGTACGAAGTTCAATGAATTGAAAGAGCAATATTTCGAGCGTAAGGACCAGGAGCGCGTGTACGAGGCGGTCGCGTTGCTTTCGAAGATGATCCCGCAGGTCGCGTTCGCTACGGTTCCGCATAAGGAGCGCGTGTATTACATGGGACTGGCGAACACGCTGCGCCTTCCGGAATTCCAGAACGATCCGGTGATGGCGAGCGGCGTTGTCGAGGTATTGGAACAACGCGTTTCCAACCTGCTCGACCACGTCGAAGTGGATGACAAGGTGCGCTACTACATCGGGGAAGACCATCTCCTCCCGGAGATCCAGAGTTGCAGCCTCATCATCAAGGGATTCAAAGTGCGTGACCAGAAAGGAGTGATCGGCGTCATCGGTCCGATGCGCATGGATTACGCCTACAACACGGTCGCACTCGATCTCGTTTCGGACTTACTCAAAACCGCCTAAGATCCAGACACACATGACGCCCATGCTCCTCCAAGTCCGGCCCGGCCAGGAAAACGAACGCGGTCCGCAGTACATGGAATCCGCGCTCGCCGCGTTCCATTCGTTGGCAGGGGATGAGCCGCTCGGGCTGGAAATGGGCTACGCGGACGGCAAGGTATCGCTCTTCGTCCGCACGACGGAGAACAGCGCCTCGCTCATCGAAAGCCAGCTCTACGCGCAGTATCCGGACACCGATATCGAATTCCTCACGAAGGATCCGTTCGCCACGAAGGAGAGCGAAGAGGTCGTGTCCATGGACATGACGCTCGACAGTCCGGACATCTTCCCCATCAAGCGCCACCCGCAGTTCGACGACCTCTTGAGCGGCGCGAACATGGACCCCATCGCGGGTATCCTCTCTGCCTTGGCGCGCTATCCGCTGCCGACCATGCGCGGTCACGTACAGATCGCCATCGAACCCGCCCCGTCCAAGTACCGCAAGCGCGCGCTTCGCGTGCTGCCGTTGCTCGGCAAGGGCATCGCCGGACTCTCCCCGAAATACGCCTCGTTCTTCGCGTCCCTGGCGCTCAGCAGGGGATGGAAGCGCCTCGCCGTGTTCCCGCTCTACATGATGCTGGGAGGATTCCGTACCTGGAAGGTGTTTTCCAAGATCCAGGCCGCCGTTTCCGAAGGAAAGAAGGGCTCCGACGACAGCAGTGACGCAACCAGCTCCCGCAGCCACGAAAAGGAAGACAGCGTCGCCGCGGCGAAGGACAAGATGAACAGGCTGCTGTTTTACTGCAACATGCGTCTTAGCGTCGTGGTACCCAAGGGGCATACCGCCGAAGGCCGCAAGAAGCTGATGGAAATGGCTTCCGCCTTCCGACAGTTCACATTGCCGCAGACCAATGAATTCGCGACGCATGATCCCGTCGAGAGCGCATCCATTCCCCTTGGATTCAAGTCGGCCAAGTTCGCGTTCAGCAGCGAGGAACTGGCCACTCTCTGGCACGTGCCGACCATCCTCGTCCAAACCCAGAATCTCGATCGCGTGATCTCGAAGAAGCTCGAACCGCCGGTAAATCTCCCCATTCCGGGTGTTACCGATCCCGCCGAAAACCTCACTATCCTTGGTGAAGCGAACTTCCACGGAAGGCGCACCAAGTTCGGCATCCGCCTGGATGACCGACGCCGCCACGTCTACGTTATCGGAAAGACGGGTATGGGTAAGTCCACCATCTTGGAAAATATGGTGTACAGCGACATCATGGCCGGCAAGGGCGTGGGAGTCATCGATCCGCACGGCGATCTCATCGAAGCCATCCTTCGTTTTACTCCGAAGGAGCGCAGCAACGACGTCGTCCTGTTCGAGCCCGCGGACAAGGATTTCCCGATTTCCTTCAACATGTTGGAGGCACCCAATCCAGACCAGAGGTCGCTCGTCGCATCGGGTCTCATGAGCGTGTTCACGAAACTATGGCCGGAGTCTTTCTCCGGACGCATGGAGCACATCCTGCGCAATACCTTGCTCGCCTTGTTGGAGAACGAAGGCTCTTCCATGCTCGGAATCCTCCGCATGTTCGGGGACGACGCCTACCGCGCGAAGATCGTGTCCAACGTCACGGATCCCGTGGTGAAGAGTTTCTGGGAGGTGGAATACGCCGGCTGGTCCGATAAATACCGTACGGAAGCCATCGCTGCCATCCAAAACAAAGTGGGACAGCTGCTCACGACCCCGCTCATCCGCAATATCGTGGGACAGGTGAAGAGCACGCTCGACATTCGCCATGCGATGGATACGGGCAAGATCGTGCTCGTGAACCTTAGCAAGGGAAAGATCGGCGAAGACACGGCCGCCTTCCTCGGTTCCATGCTCGTGACGCGTTTCCAGATTGACGCCATGAGCCGCGCCGATATCCCCGAAAAGGAACGCAAGGACTTCTTCCTGTACGTGGACGAGTTCCAGAACTTCGCTACCAAGTCGTTCGCGACGATCCTCTCCGAGGCCCGCAAGTACCGCCTGAGCCTCACCATGGCCCACCAGTACATCGGCCAGCTGATGATTGGGGGAAGCGATTCCTCCCTAAAGGATGCGGTGTTCGGAAACGTCGGTTCCATCGTCAGCTTCCAGGTCGGTTCCGACGATGCCGAGCCGCTGAGCCTGCAGTTCGAGGAAATGGCGATGCCGAAGGATATCCTCAGCCTTCCCAAGTACCACGCCTACATGCGCGTTCTCATCGATGGTATCGCCACGAAGCCCTTCTCCGTGGCCACCCTGCCGCCTCCGAAGGTGGAAGGCGGTGAAGATCGCGTGGACGTGTTGCGTGCGCTCTCACGCGAACGCTACAGCGAGAAGAGGTCGGTGGTGGAGGAGAAGATCCTGCGCTGGGCGAACAGTGGGGTAGAAGCCGCCATGCAAAAGAAGACCGACGAGAAGGCGAAGGAAAAGGAGGAGGAAGAGCGCAAGAAAGCACGCGCCAAAGGCATGAAGTTGGACGAATACCGCAAGTGGCGCGACCGCGAGATGTGGGTGAATACCTACAACGCCATTAAGAAGAAACAGATGCTGCAGGAGCCCGTGACCGATGCGGAATTGAAGGAGCTTGCCGATCTCACGCCGAAGCTGGAAGCGACGGGAGGCCTGCCCCCGCCCAGCAAATCGATGTTGGACGCGGTCGCCAAGAAAGAGGGGAAGACCCTCAAGAAAGCTGATGCAGCCGAATAATCATCGCGTGATCAATCCCAGCACGATCCGTCCGTACGGGTAAAACACCAGTGCCAGGATCGCGATGACCAGTATTAGGCAGATGAGCGATGCGCCCGCCGCCACGTCTTTCGTCGCTTTCAGGAGGGGGTGGAAGCCCGTGGTGCCGTCCAGCTTCCGGTTTGCATCCAACGCGTCGGTGAGGCGTTCCATGGCCGTATTGAGCAGCTCCACGATCATGAAGCCAAGGCCTGCGCCTAGGACCGCGATCCATTCCCATGTCAGCAATCGGAAATACAGGCCGGCGATCAGGACCAGAACGTAGCATTTGGCGAAGAGACGGAGATTCCGTTCCTTTTTCCAGGCATGACGAAGGCCTGTGAAGGCAAAGCCGAAGCTGCGGCGCAGTGTGTAGCGCATGTTGCCCGAGTGTAGCATGAAAAATACGGTTTTCGCTTCGCTCGAACTGACATATCAAAATAATCGTGTCGAACGAGGGCTCCGCCCGAAGTGGAGACACGCCTTGCCGGAAAGATAGCTCATGAAAGAAAACCCGGAGGGTTGTCTTTCATGCATAAAAAAAGAGAAGTCTGATCACGGTGACTCCGCAAAGCACGTGACCAATACCCAGCGTGTTGCAAAAGTGTAGCAATGTGTGCCCGGGGGGAACGAGTGCGAAAGTTTTTGTGATCAAGCTTCTCTCTTCAGAAGTTTGAGAAGGTGGTGTGAAGGGGCGGGACTGAGGTCAGCATACGTACACTTTTTGTATTCGCAACGAAGACGGCTGTTGCAAGCCATGAACTTGTCGTACGACTACAATATGTATACACATGTCTAAGCCCTCCTTTGCCCTCCAAAAGACTCGTCCGAAGCAAGCTTTGACGGTTTGCCAATCTCAGTGTCAGATACCCGGAACCGGGAAGGCTAGGCAGAACTCCTTTACCTTCGTTCCGAGTTCCTTGAGCGCAGTTTCGTCGGATCGGTTGTGGATGGCATCGAGCATGAACTGTCCCAATATCTCCATTTCTTTCTCCTTCATGCCGCGGGTGGTGATGGCCGGGGTTCCCAAGCGCACGCCGGACGGATCCATCGCTTTGCGCGTGTCGTCGGCGATCATGTTTTTGTTCAGGGTGATGCCGACGCGGTCCAACACATGCTCCACTTCGCCGCCGGGGATATCCCAGCTCTTGATGCAGTCGATGAGCATGAGGTGGTTGTCCGTTCCGTTGGTAACGAGCTTGGCACCGTTCTTCATGAAGAAGTCGGCCAGGTGCTTCGCGTTCTTGATGACCTGCTTCGCATAGTCCTGGAACTCTGGCTGGAGCGCCTCGCCGAACGCGACGGCCTTGGCCGCCACCATCTGCATGATGGGTCCTCCCTGGAAGCCCGGGAAGACGGATTTGTCGATCTTCTTGCCCAGTTCGGCGTCCCTCGTGAGGATCATGCCCCCTCGCGGTCCGCGCAGCGTCTTGTGCGTCGTCGTGGTGATGACGTCGAAGCCATCATGGAACGGGTTGCGCAGGGCCTTGCCGGCGATCAGGCCCGCGATGTGCGCCATGTCGGCCACTGTGTAGGCACCCACTTCGTCGGCGATCGCCTTCATTTTCGCGTAGTCCAGTTCCCTTGGGTAGGCGCTGAATCCCGCCAAAATCATCTTCGGCTTCTCGGCCAGGGCCACGCGGCGCATTTCGTCGTAATCGATTTCGCCTGTCTCCGGATCCTTCATCTTGTAGCGCACGAACTTGAAGATCTTCGTAAGGTAGGTGACAGGGTGGCCGTGCGTCAGGTGGCCGCCATGGCTCAAGTCCATACCCATCACCGTGTCGCCGGGTTCCAAGAGCGCGAAGTACATCGCGACGTTGGCCGGGGCTCCCGCGTGCGGCTGGACGTTGGCATGGCCCGCGTCGAAAAGCAGCTTGGCGCGGTCGATGGCGAGTTGTTCCACGATATCGGTGTATTCCTGGCCGCCGTAGTAGCGCTTGCCCGGATATCCTTCGGAATACTTGTTGTTGAACACTGTCGCCATGGCTTCCATGACGGCGGGGGAGATGTAGTTCTCCGAGGCGATGAGCTCCACGCCTTCCTTCTGGCGGCGCATCTCGCCCATCAGCGCGTCAAAAACCGCTTTGTCCTGGGCCTGCAGTGCGTCGTACATGGGCATGGCTGGATGGTAGCGTAGGGTATCAATGTGACAAGAGTGGTTGTGCTGTTCTGTTGATCAGGGGGTTAGGTAAGTTGGAAAGTAGGTTAGTAGGGTCACTGTGTTGTTACAACAAAGTGAGATGTTTCTATCAACGGATTCCTACTCAACCTACATTCCTACCAAGCTACAATCCGTTTCGACATGCAACGAAGCCCAAGCGTTCTCGCAATCTGTAGCATCGCACTCCTCTCCGCCTGCCAAGCTTCCGTCGCGGGGCCGCAGCAGATCGAATTGGCCAAGCTGGGCGTGCGTTTCACGTATCCCGACGAAGTGATCCAGCGCGAGCAGAACGCGGAGTATCTTTTGAAAACGGCGAAGTCCCATATGTTCGCCTCGTCTTTTCCGTATCACCAAAAGTCCGTGGGGGTCGGGGACTGGACCATCACGCCGAAGATCCGCGAGACGCTCCTGGCGACGAAATCCTGCGATATCCTGAAGGATAATCGCGTGTTCCTGCCCGTGAACACCCGCAAGACGATGCTGTGCGACGTGATTCGCGCCGATGAAGAGGCGATCATCGTGACCGCGGTCGGCTACGGGGTGCCCGATGCGGCGATGGACTTCCTTCAAAGCATGATCGTCCTCCTTCGTCCAAAGGACTTCGTCGTCGTTGCGGGCGTGACGCCGTTTCCCCTTACCGATGCGCAGATCGCGGCGATGACCGCGGCGTTTCCCGCGTCCCGCCCGGAACTGCCCGTTCCCGCCTGGCCCAACAGGGGATTCCACTTCCTCGCGATCGACGTGCGCGCATACCTTGAAACGCAGTTGAATCCGGCGTCCGCGGAGGTCGTGGCGAACAGGGATCTCCTCAAAACAATCGCGAAAAGCATCACACTTACGGACGCGGCGTCTCGATAAGCCCTCTGGCCGTAAAGACACCATCCATGATTTGGTCGTGCGCTTCGACGGGGACGTCGTCGGTCAGCTGGAATTCGAACGCGATGCCCCAGACTTTCACCTTGGAGTTTACGGCGCGCAGCTTCTGCAGCCAGCGGTCATACCCTCCGTTGCCCCGCCCCAGGCGGCGCCCCTTGCGGTCGAAGCCCACGCCCGGCACGAATACGTAGTCCACGTCTTCCAGCTTCAACTCGGGGTTGCTCCTCAGGGGTTCCCGGATATCGAAGCGGCCCGGAATGAGTTCGTCCATCGATTGGAATTGCCGGAACTCGAATCCCTGCCCCACCGATGACGGTCCGTAGAGTTGGCAGCCTTGGGCCAGAAGCGCCTTCAGCGCGTCCGTCACGTCCGCTTCGTTGGGCGTCGGCAGGTAGGTCGAGATGACCAGCGGGGTTTTCGGCAGCGCGTGCAGCAGTTCTTTGCAAAGAGTCCTGCTTTCCGCGACGCGTTCGTTCATCGGCAGGTGCTTCAGGCGTTCCTTGATGGATTCCCGGAGATGTTGTTTTTGCGCGGAGGGGTCCATGATCAGGGAATCAAAGAAAACAAGGGAATCAATGCAATCAAGGATTAGAAGACATCCAAAGCGGCTTCGGCGAGGTTCACGGATTCGCCTGCGGGCGCTTTCGGCGTGGGGCCGTCCGCATCCATGGTGAATTTTACCTTCAGGGGCGCGCCGAGCGTTTTCTTGATCGCGTCCTCGATGCTTGAACCGCTCTCCGCGCTGCTCGCCTTGTCCTTGTGGAACGTCGACGTAAAACGGACGACAATGGTGTTTCCCTGTACATCCACCGGCTGCCCGTTCTTCAGGGACATCCGCACGAACGGCGGTTGCGCCTCGTCGACGATCGCGGGCCAGGCTTTCAGGACGTCGGTCAGCGAGATGTCTCCCGCGGCAACGGGTTCTTCCGCTTTCGCCGTCGCCGCCTGCGGGGCGGGCTGGGCGGCCGGGGGAGCGGGGGCCGCTTCGACGGGTTTTGCTACGGGTGGGGGAGTTGGCGCAGGGGGTGCAGGGGCTTTCTTCGCTGGGGCGGGCATCGGCGTGCCGTCCGTGGGGCACAGAGACAGCAAGGCGGATTCCACCACGAGTCCCGGCACGGGCGCGATGCGCACGTCCTTCGCGGCTTCCAGAAGCGCATCCATCAGTTGCAGCGACGTCTGCGTTTCCATGCCCCGTTCGATCGCCCCGTGGAGGCGTGTCCGCGCTTCCGACAGGAGCATCCTCAGGAACGTTTCCATGGGGACGGCGGTCGCTTCCAGCTCCCGGATAATGCGCAGGATCTCCGCGCGGTCGCCGCCCGCCAACGCGTCCATCATCTGCGCCACGTGCGCATGGCCGGATTCGCCGATGCGCTGGCGGATATCCTCGATGGTGACGGTCGGGAGCGAGCGCAGCTGGTCCAGCAGCGACACGGCGTCGCGCATGCTTCCGCCTACGTGACGGGCGATGGCGGCGAGCGCCTCTTCATCAATATCGATCTTCTCCTGCGCGGCGATGTACTTCAGTCGTCCCACGATGTCTTCGATGCCGATTTGGCGGAATAGGAATCGCTGGCAGCGGGACTGGATGGTGGCGGGGATCTTGTGGATTTCCGTCGTCGCCAGGATGAAGTACGCGTAGGCGGGCGGCTCTTCCAGGGTTTTCAGGAGTGCGTTGAAGGCCTCGCGCGTGAGCATGTGCACCTCGTCGATGATGAAGACCTTTGCCTTCGCCACCACGGGCGTGAACTGGATCTTTTCCAGCAGGCTGCGGATATCGTCGATGCCGCGGTTGCTCGCCGCGTCGATTTCCGTGAGATCCACCAAGCTTCCGTCTTCCACGGCCTCGATGACCTGGCGCTTCAGCGTCTCGTCTTGCATGCCGTGCGTCAAAATAGCCTTCGCCATGATGCGCGCGATGGTCGTTTTTCCGGTTCCGCGCGTTCCGGCGAATAGGTAGGCATGCGCCAGTTTGTCCTGCGCTATGGCCTGTTGCAGGGTCGATACGATCGCTTCCTGTCCCGCGACGTCGGAGAAGGTTTTGGGCCGGTAGACGCGATACAGGGACATGCGGTGAGTATAGGGTTGGGGATGGGGTCAGGGCTAGGGATGAACCGCGTTAATTTCTTACTATTTCCTTAATGTCCGTCTGATAGGCTAGAATGAGTACGATCATCTTTTTCCTCTTTTTCATGAAGAAATTTTTCTCCCTCATCGCCCCCCTCGTCATCCTTACCGCCTGCGTCGATACGACCGGTCTCTCCGCGGAATCATCGCGCGGGGCACACCCGTCCACCGACTCCGGAGCATCGGTTACCGTCACCGAGTACGGGGACCTGCAGTGTCCTTCGTGCCGCGGGGCGCAAGAACTCATCGTGAAGCCGCTCATCGCCAAGTACGGAAAGCAGATCAGCTTCGAGTTCGCGCAATTCCCGCTGCAGGCCATCCATCCCTATGCCATGATTTCGGCCGAAGCCAGCGAATGCGCCGCGGATCAGGGTAAGTTCTGGGAGTTCATCGATCTTGTGTTCACGAACCAAACCACGCTTTCTCCCGCTGCCCTTACCGAATGGGCAACCCAGCTAAAGCTCGATATGGAACTCTTCGGACGCTGCACAAAGTCGCATATCAAGCGCCCCACCATCCAGGCGGAATATAACGCAGGGAAAGAGCTTGGAGTGGCCGGTACGCCCACTTTCTTCGTGAACGGCAAGAAGGTCGAGAGCACTTTGGCTGCCATCAGCGCCGCGATTGACGAAGCGAAGAAGGGGGTCGGTGCCCGCCTCTGATCACTGCGAGAGCTGGGCGAATCCCAACAGTCTGCCAAGGCGCTTGTCCCATAGTCCGACGAGGCGGAATGCCTTGTCTTTCTGTTCGGCGGGAATGTCGTAGGTCTGCGCGCCGTACGGTGACTTCAGCAGTCCAAGGTTTACGGCGGATTCGTCGGGGAACAGCACGGAGCCGCTGCCATCGCGCGGGTCCAGGAGCATGGATGCGTACACGTACACCTCCGGTCCGGGCAGGGTGTTGAAATCCTGTCCGAAGTACAAGGTTCCGTCCGCGAGGAGGACGTTACCGGCTGCGTAATCCTTATCACTCATGAAGCCACCGCGGCGACTTGCATTGATCTTCGCATTGGCATTTTTCAAGTGTTCCAGCGCTCGCGTCCGGACGCTTTCGATAACGCCTTTCTTTTCCGAG
The DNA here is from genome assembly GCA_964624905.1 of uncultured Candidatus Peribacteria bacterium. Taxonomy (GTDB): domain Bacteria; phylum Patescibacteriota; class Gracilibacteria; order Peribacterales; family Peribacteraceae; genus CAZRVH01. Next base: position 42,306 of record CAZUYK010000001.1, on the reverse strand, counting down.
TCTTTCAGGATGGGGTCGTTCTGGATGTTGTAGTTCGCCATCATGTCAGCCTGGTCCTGGTAGTAGTAACGAGCGTAGAGCGGGTTCTTCAGGAGGTCCGCCTGGTCTTGGGATACGGGGGAGGAGCATCCGGCGAGGGCGACGGAGGCAAGGACAAAAGCCAATGCGAAAGAGGGGGTTTTCATAGGATTCCCATTGTAGAAGAAGGGCGGGCGTATGCAATCCTCAAGCTGCTTTTCCGTATTTTCTGCCCCCTTGTTCCAACCTGCGAAGCCTTGCCTCCAATTGTTCGTTGAGCTGGCGTCCGTACCGTGCCTGGGTATCCGCCGAGATGGCCGCGACGGTGAGTGCCTTTTCCCGTTCCTCGCCGTGCACCACGGCATCCACCACTTCCAACTGGTCGTCCGTGGAATCGCCGGCATCCACCACGCCTTCCTCTTCCTCCGGCTCTCCGGCATCGACGGTCTTCTCATCGGTTTCCTTCTTAACTTCCATTGCCCCGCGTTGCATGCTTTCGGCGAACGTTTGGAACACGTCGGCGCCTTCCATGAGCATCGCGAGGTACAGAGTGCGCATCTCGGGGTGTACGGAGGCCAGGATGCCGTCTATTTCCGCTGCGGTCCGGTCCAACTCGCGCTCTTCCTTTGCGTCTTCCGTGTCCGTGCGGTGTTCGTGCAGGAACGCTTCCATGATCTTCAGGTCCGCATCCTCGGGGAAGCGGTGCAGCCCGGCGTGGATCGAATCATCCGCGGCTTTCCAATCTTCGGCTCGCAGGAGTTTTTCCGACGTCCGCTTGGAGCGGGCGAGTTCTTCCTCCTGTTCTTCCCGGGAGGAACGCTGCGCCTCCATCCTGCGCCGTCCTTCCGCGATGAACGATGTCCTCTTGCCCGTGTTCCATTTCACGAACGCGTCGATACTGGGAGGTTCGATGGGGGCGTCATCGCTGCCCGAGAGTTCCATTAACAATGCGTCAAACGAGACGCGCGTGTCCTTGTACGTGCGCAGGGACGGAAGAAGCGTCTCCTTGTGGTGCTGCTCGGGTTTGTCGGATGCGATCATCTGTCTCAGCATCGTGCCCGATACCGTGGGGGACAGGTATCTGTCTTCGCCGTCCGCCGCCTCGTCCAGGAGTGTTTTCGTGTCGGAGTAGAGTTTCTTCTTGCCCTTCAGGGATGCCATATCCAACGCTTCCATGCGGTCCATCATGTTTTTGCGTGCCGATGCGTCCATGGAGAAGAAAGCCTCGGGGCTTCGCAGCGTCGCCAGGTCCTGGGCATCCTGATCCGAGAGCTCTTCCAAACGCGACAGCAGGGCCAGTCGTTTCCTTGCCATCACGTCGAATTTCGCCACGAATTCGGACACCTTTTGGTCCAGCAGTTTCGAACGGGTCATTTCGGGCAGGCTATCGTCCTGGAACCACTCGTGCAGCTCCCGCATGTCCCGCTCGTTGAAGCGGCCGTGCTTCTCGCGCTCCAGTTGGTCCAGCATATTTCGTTCCTCCGCCTCGGCCTTCGCAATGGTTTTTTCCAGGAAACCGATGTTGCTTTCCGCCCAATCGAGACGCTTCTTTTGCAGCACTTCCTCGAACATTCCTTCGTAGCTGTCGCGCGTGACGCCGGACAACAGACGGTGGTAGTACATTCCGCGGCATGTCTCGATGCATTTGTGTATTTCCTTCATCGTTGCCGCTTCCTCTTCCCTGGCTTCGTTGCCCTCGGCGGAATTCGATTGCTTCTGCCGGTTGAGGGTCGAGGCTTTCGACATGGGAGCAGAGTGTGAAGCCGTGCCATGAAAAGAACAAGTGCCATCGATACTACATGTAGTGTCTTATTATTTTTTGAACACTATATATTGCATATTGTGCAATACCGGTACTCAACCGTGGTTGGCGTTTCCCATGCGCTCCATTATCCTTCGCTCACTTTCCGAACATCCATGATTCTTTCCGATCGAGACATCAAGGCCGCCATCGCATCCGGCCGCGTGAAGATTTCCCCCGAGCAACCTCTGGAGGACATGCACATCTTCGCGTCCAGCATGGACTTGCACCTTGGCCCGTCCTTCAAACTTTACGAGCACAGCAAGTTCGCGATGCTCGATCCGAAGAAGCCGGAAACGTTCGTCGGTAACAGCCGCACCATCACGGTGCCGGAGGGGGAGGCATTCATCGTCCAGCCGGGGGAATTCGTGCTGGGCGTTACCGTCGAATCCATCTCCGTGCCCGACGACCTGGTCGTCCGCGTGGAAGGCCGCAGCTCGCTCGGCCGCCTCGGCATCATCGTCCACTCCACCGCGGGATTCATCGATCCGGGATTTTCCGGAACCGTCACGCTCGAAATCAGCAACCTGAACCGCATGCCGGTCGCGCTCTATCCGGGAATGCGCATCTGCCAGCTCGCGTTCCAGCAGATGAGCAGCCCCGCCGACGTTCCGTACCACAAGAAGCCGAACAGCAAGTACCAGAACCAGGTGCTTCCGGAAGAAAGCCGCATCGACAGCGATCCTGAGTTCAAGAAATAAGGTTCCCTTGCGTCAGGCGGAATCGGGTCTATCGTGTCGGATAGTTCCGATCTTTCCCTTTGCGAGGAGTGCTTATGAAACGCGCCTTCCTTGCGCTCTTCATCGCCTGCGTTCTCATGCCCGGCATGTCTTTCGCTTCTTCGAAGGAGAGTCAGATCTTGCGTCGGGATCCGTCCGGTCTGCCGCCGTCACCTCCAAGGTGGTATCAGCGTCTGGGGGAGCATTTTGGGGGGATCCTCCTGCACATGTGCATGGCGGATGCATACCGGCGGCAACCCCTGTTGCCATGGTAACCGGGTCTTCCGGCTTTTCGTTCGCGAAAGGCCGGTTTTTTCTAGGTTGAGAAGGGGGAAGGGGACGCTATACTGGGGCCCCGTTTGCCCTATACTTCACATCTCTGGACGATTAGCTCAGCTGGGTTGAGGATTCGCTTGCGAATCCGAACCATCGAAAACGCTGCGCGACGCGATATTCATTTTTGCCCTATAAATTCACATCTCTGGACGATTAGCTCAGCTGGTTAGAGCGTTCGATTCACATTCGAAAGGTCCCCGGTTCGAATCCGGGATCGTCCACCACGATTGCCCATGGAAACCCTCCTTACAGTCTTTTCGGTCGTGTTCCTGATTGCCGTGATGGGTATGGGGGGAGGTGCCGGAGGCGGAGGGGGTGGGGGTAAAAAGAAGGGCGGTAAAAAGAAGAAAAAGTGAAAGAATTGCCGTTTTGGTGTATTTTGGTTGTTTTCTGATACTTGCAATTAGTAAATAATATTGTATTATATACGCAAGTTTCGACCTATCCCAAGAATCACGGAGACAAAGCGATGCGTCGTTTAGATTGGCTCTTTCACTCCAACAACAGTCCGACGAAAGGGTTCAGCGCGCTCCTGGAGGCCATCAAGGTCCCCGGTGACACGCTGGCCGACATTGATGCAGCCTTGCAGGCCCGTTTCTTCCCCAAGACCGCGGCCGGTACCAACGTCGAACGCTGGCAATTGCCGCCGGTCGACGTGGGTGGGTGTTCGCTGGAAGATTTCCGGCACCATCTCGCCAATATCGAGTACTGGAAGGCGACAAAACCGCCGATGCAACGGTACATCTACGGCGCCGTTCCTGGCGCTGCTGCAGTCCGCGTCGTTGCTCGTATGAACGATCTCATTACCGCTTGGGACCAAGGCGTCCGGTGGGAAGAGACGGTCTTGTTCGGCGGCGAACGGCCCTTGGATGAGAAGATTGACGGTCTCGCTAAATTGCAGGAGGCGGCGCCTATTGCTGCGTTCAATGAGAGTCAGTATTCCCGCTTGGGCGACGAATTGCCCAAGACGGAGTACGGTTTGATGCGGCTCTGCTGGGACGTTTTCTGCGAAGTCGGCCGTGTGCCTCCCGATTTGTCCCTTACGCAGACCACCTTCGTCAACGCGCCGATGAAGCCGGGTAAGACGCCGGATGCTCCGAAGCAGCGGCCGCAGACGGAAGATCCGTTGATCGAATGGCTGGCGAATGATGATCCCGAACCGGGCTCGATGCTCGTTTCCTGCGGGACTCCCTACGCCACGTCCATGTCGATTGCGTTCGAAAGCGTCTTGGGCCGCGTCGGTTTCTCCGAGATCGACTTCTTCGGCCATGGCACCCCCGAAACGCTCGGGCCCGAGGTGATCATGCGAGAGATCGCCGGTGCCGTGCACCGCTACGCGGAGTTGGTCCGGCGCAAAGAATTGGCCGGTGCCTAAGTGTCCGAGGACTGTTACGTGAAAGAGCGAAGCCCCTTCCTGGTTTATTCCAGGAGGGGGCTTTTGCTATGGTTCGACAAGCTCACCATGACATTGTCTAATATTTTCGCTATCCTAAGCCCATGGCTAAGCCCAAGCACGTGAAGGAAATCAACCCCGGCCGCATCCTCTACAAAGACGAGCACCTGCTTGTGGTGAACAAGTTGGCCGGAGAATTGGTGGTGGCCGCAGGCGGAAAGGGCAAGCAGCCGTTGTTCGACTTCCTCAAGAAAACCAATCCGGGTCTTCGCGTCGTGCACCGCCTGGACTTCGGTACGTCGGGAGTCATCGTGTTCGCCCTCACGGCCGATGCGGTCGCCAGGATCCGCGAGCGCAATTTCAAAGGTTGGAAGAAGACGTACCACGCGCTTGTCGCGGGGCACATCGAGCGCAGGCAGGGGACGATCGAGTACAAGCTGAAGGCACGCACCAACGATATGCTGGTCGATGCCGTGTCCCACTATCGCGTGCTCGAGGCGTTCCAGTACGCCACCTACGTCGCGGTGGACATCGACACCGGCCGCAAGCACCAGATCCGCCAACATATGAAGCACATCGGGCATCCGCTGTTACTCGATCCTTTGTACGGCGATGAGAAAAAGGATCGTGCCTTCAAGAAGAATTTCCACTACAGCCGCTTCTTCCTGCATGCCTACAGCCTGGAGTTCCCGCATCCCATCACGGGCCAGGTGATCAAGGTGAGTGCCGAGATTCCGGCGGCATTCGAGAGCGTTTTGAACAAGCTGAGGGAAAGGAGGTAAGCGTGAAAGACAACCCTCCGGGTTTTCTTTCATGAGCTATCTTTCCGGCAGGGAGTGTCTCCACTTCGCGCAGAGCGCTCGTTCGACACGGTTCTTTGATTATTCATCTTCCAACATTGCAATATGCTTAGCCTCCCTCTCCGCAAAGCGGAGAGGGTCGGGGTGAGGTCGAAGGGGTTCGACGAGCTCACTATGACCGTGTATCCTCTTGGCATGCGCGTTTTGTCAGGCATCCAACCATCGGGCCAGCTTCACCTCGGCAATTACTTCGGATCCATGAGGCCGAACCTGGAGATGATCGGAAAGGCAGATGAGAACGTGTTCTTCATCGCGGACCTGCATGCCCTCACGACGGTCCAGGACAAGAAGGTCTTGAAACAATTGAGGGAGGATATCCTGCTCGATTACCTCGCGTGCGGTTTCGATCCGGACAAGGCGATTATGTTCTACCAGTCCGACGTACCGGCACATACGGAGCTGATGTGGATCCTCTCGACGTTGACGCCGATGGGTCTCCTGGAGCGTTCCGTGAGCTACAAGGACAAGGTGCAGAAGGGGATTCCCGCCATGGCCGGTCTCTTCACGTATCCCGTGCTCATGGCCGCGGACATCCTGCTCTACAATGCGGACATCGTGCCGATCGGGCAGGATCAGAAACAACACCTGGAGATCGCGCGCGACTTGGCCGAGAAATTCAACAACGCGTTCGGCGATACGCTCACCGTTCCTGAGCCCAAGATCGCTAAGGACGTTGCCGTCGTCCCGGGCACGGACGGCCAGAAGATGAGCAAGAGCTACGGCAATACCATCCCGCTCTTCGGCGAGGAATCAGCCGTGAAGAAGGCAGTGATGGGTATCGTGACGGATTCCAAAGGCATGAACGATCCGAAGGATCCCGAGACGTCGCCGATCTTCCAGATCCACTCGCTCTTCCTCTCCGAAGGTGAGCAGAAGGTGCTGGCCGATGAGTACAAGAACGGTCTGCCGTACGGGGAGGCTAAGAAGAAGCTGCTCGCGAGCATCACCGACCATGTTGCTCCCATGCGCGCCAAGCGCGAGGAGTTGGCGAAGGATCCGAAGAAGCTGAAGGAGATCGCCGCCGAAGGCGCTGCCAAGGCGAGGGTGATCGCGAACGAGACCCTTGCAAAGGTGTATTCCGCCGTGGGTTTGCGCTGATGGAGCGATTGATTCTCGCATCCGGCAGCAAGGCGCGCAGGAAGCTTTTGGAGGAGCTGGGCGTCGTGTTCGAGGCGATCGCCGCCGACGTGGACGAAGACAATCATCCCGAAAAAGACCCGCCGAAGCGCGTTGCCGACCTGGCCCGCATGAAGGCTCGAAAAATCCATGCCGAGAACCCGGGAGCGTGGGTCATCGGAGGGGATTCGGTGATCGTTGCGCAGGACGGGACGCTTCTGGAAAAGCCCCGGGATATCGCGCACGCGGAGGAGATGTTGCGACGCCAGAGCGGCACCTGGTCCACCGATTACGCGTCCCTCTGCGTTATCCGGCCGGACGGGGAGATCTTCGAGGACGTGGCGTCGGGGAAGGTATTGTTCGACGATCTATCCGAGGAAACGATCCGTTGGTGGCTGGATGCCGGATTCTGGAAGGGGAATTCGGGCGGCTTCGTCATCGAGGGGCCGGGCCAGCTCATCCTTCCGAAAATCGACGGGAACATGACGAGTGTCATGGGGTTCCCGATCTGGCTGCTCGGCCGGCTCTTCGAAAAAGCAGGCACGCCGATCCAGTCATTCATGAAAGGGTAATTACTGCTGGGCGTTGCTGATGCTCGTGTCCTCACCCGGGACATCGGAGTTTTCGTAGAAACCCGCCTCGGGTCCCGCGATGGCTTCCTCGTTGCCTTCGGGCGTATCCGCCTTCTCTTCGTCATCGCCGCCTTTCGCGTGGGGTTCGTCAAACATCATAGGTCTCCATTGTACCCAGCGGACATGGAGTGACCAAGAAAATAAGGCGTGATTTACAGCGTCGGCAGGCGGTATCCCTTCAGTTCCTCGCAGTATTTCTCGTAGTTCGGCAGCACTTGTTCCACTTCCCGCCAGTAGGCACGTGAATGGTTCTGGTACCTGCGGTGCGCAAGTTCGTGGATGATGACGTAGCGCAGCAGGGAAGGGGGCAGGAAGAGGAGCGCGGTGTTCAACATGATGCGTCCGCGGGACGAGCAGCTGCCCCACTGGGTGGTCGCGAAGCCCAGCTCCACGTCGCGGATGAGCGCGCAGTACGTCGCATCGTTGATGCCGTGCACGAGCGCGGTGATGCGCTTCTCTTCGGCCTTGGAGAGCAGCGACCACAGGAAGCGGTGCAACGCGCGGCGGCGTGTGCCCGGTCCCACTCCTACCTTCCATCCCGTCGCGGTGCGGCGGGCTTCCGTCCTTGTCGACGGGTACAGGCTGAAGACGTATTTTTTCCCGGTTGCGAGCGTGACCGTCTGCGTCTGTCCGCCCATCAGCAAATTCTGGAAAGGGTGGATGGATTCCTTCTGACGCTCTTCGGACACGAGCTGGGTCATGCGTCGAAGGAGATTCTTGATGTGCTCCTGTTCTTCCGATTTGGACAGGTTCCTCGCCAAACGGATGACGATCGTGTCGTCCTTGCAAACAGCCCTGGAATGCTTGTTTTTCGTGTATTCCACGCGATGGCGGAGGCGCAGGGGCTTCATGGGTCGCGCAGCTTAGACCCCTGGTGCCACCCCTGGGAATTGTCACATTTTTAGGAATAGGTCGTAATGCTAGACCGGGCAAAATCTCCCGGCCGGAACCTACCCTTCTGTCTCGACCAAAATACGAAGTGTTGCGGCGCACTCCCGGCTCTTGGCCAGGGCGGTTTTTAGTGACGTCAGGGCCGTGTCGAATGCAGAGGAATTGGCAATAGATAGCAAATTCATAGTTTCTTCCAGGCATGCGACCTGCGAATCGGCGGCCGTTTCGGGTTCCTTGGACAGGAGTTCGTCCATTCGGCCGACTTGCCAGGCGGTCCAGGGAACCAGCCGGTCCGCGGACAGGCGGAAGAAGGCCGTCCAGTACGGGATGCGGTACTGGTCGCGCAGCTTGCGCTTCGCCGTCTGCAACAGCTCTACGGTCGAGTAGACGTTAGTATCGATGCCGTCCACGATCGCGGACTGCGCGTCCATCAACTTGTCCACTGCGCTTGAATACGCGGAAAGAACCGCCGAGTCGACGCTCGGAAGGGATTCCATGAACTGCTTCTCCTTGCGGCGCAGTGCGAGTTCTTCCATGAGGTCGCTTCGGAAACACTGTGCGGATTTCGACACGATGGTGTCGCGGTTCGCTTTGCGGATTTCTTCGCGGCACTTCGTCCTCAGTTCCCAGATGCGTTGCTCATGTCGTGATTTTTCCGTGTCCCATGCCTTCTGCTTCGCCACATTCGGAAGCAGTGCGCCCGTGTTTGCGGGAATGCGTATCTCGACCTTTGTTCGAAGCGCATGGATCCGCTCGAAAAGAGACACCCCGGTATTCGTTTCTTCCGCGGCGAAAGAGGTGAGAGGGGCGAGAGTTACGATGGTGATGATCGCGAAACGGCGCATGGCGGAGATGAGTGTACCACGAATGAGACAGTAGGAAGTAGGTGGGTAGGTTTTGGAATCCCTACTTCCTACCAACCTATCTTCTCATCACGCGTGCGCATCCCTCATCAACTCTTTCTCTTTTTCGACATACGCCAACACCGTATCCACGAAAGTCGCGTGGCTCCACGTGAGCGGTGCTACGGACAAAGGGGTTCCGTCGTAGGGATGCAGCTGCTCCGCCAGGACGCCGGTCTTGGTGGCGTATTTCAGGACCCAGTCGAACGTCGGCTTGAGAGCGTGCAATTCCTCCAGGTTCTTGGCACGCAGGATGCGCCACTCCATGTCCCAGAGTGTCGTGAGGATCCACGGGTTGCCCGGCACTTCGGCACTCGGCTGGCCCGGGATGTGGTAGAAGTCGTCCGTGTAGCGTGCCATGCCGCCCACGGGTGTTTTCACCGTCAGGAGGTCATGCAGCTGCGTTTGGGTGCTGATGACGCGCGGGTCGTCTACGGGGAGGATTTCCAGTTTCCAGATGACCGCGATGCTCGCGTCGGGCGTCAGGTCGCGGTCGACGGTTTTTCCGTCCTTGCGCTTGATGCTCTTCACGAAGCGTCCTTCCTTCTCGTCGTAGAGGTGGAACATGAGCGCCTGCTTCATTTCGTCGGCGATGCCCTGGTAGCGTTCGGAGTGCTGGTGGTGTCCCAGCATCTGCGACATCTGCGCAGCTGCATGGAGGCCGGCGATCACGGTCGCGGTGGTGTAGGTGAACACGGCGCGGCGTTCCTCCCACAGGTCGTAGCTGGGGAAGGGGAGGCCCGTTTCCGTTTCGCGGAAGTCGCATAGGAACTGAGCCGCCTTCTTGATGAACGTCTCGTACATCTTCTGCAGGAACTCGAAGTCCTGGCCCTGCTTGAAGTGTTTGTACATGGCGTACAGCACGAGCGCGGTTTCGTCCTCCTGCATCGGCAGCTGGGATTCGCCGTCCTTGTACCAGGCGTGCCAGGAGGACCCCAGGGAGCCGTCAGGGTTGTATTTGTGCAGCAGGTAACCGTCCGGTGTTTGAACCCTGCAGCAGAAGTCGAAGAAGCGGCGGGAAATTTCCCCGTATCCGGCCTTGTCCAAGGCCAGGGATACGAACGCCCCGTCGCGCGGCCACACGTAGGTGTACGTGTCGCGGTTGAACGCCATGATGTCGTTGTCCGTAGCCGCGATGATGCCTCCGTTGTTGTCGGAGTTCATGCGGATCATCAGGAGGCTGCGCTTGTAGAGGTCCACGATGTCTTTGCCCAGCGAGCCGAACTCGCGGCGGTTCTTGTTGGCCCAACTCTTCCAGTAGTTCGTCGTGTTGCGGAACAGGCGATCGGGCGTTTCATCGAGCGTCTTCTGCTGGAGCTGGATGACGTCGTCCAGCGTCTTTCCGACGCACAGCCACATGGTTGCCACCGTCTCCTCGCCCGGCTTCACGAATACGTGCAGGGCGACCGTTGAGTCCACCGAACCCTGTTCGATGGGGTGTTGGCTCAGGATGCCGTCCTCGGCGTCCTTCCACGTTCCTTCCAGCCCGCGGTATTCCGTCTTTCCCACGGTGAACGAGGCGATGCCGCAGCTTCCCGTTTGCTTACGGCTGTGGAGGATCGTGTCGTACATGCCGCCCTTGTGTCCTGCGAAGCATTCCGTCGGCTTGTTGCTGTCGCCGCCGATGAGGAAGTAGCGCTTCTCGCGGTAGTGGATGACGCTGTTCGTGTACGGTTCGTAGAAGGCGGTGTCCTTCTGCTTGTCTCCGTAGATGTAGAAATCGTGATGGAAGAAGAGTTTCACGGTCTTCTCCTGTCCGTCCGTCGCGTTGATCGTAAAGCGGCGCAGCAGGATGTTGTGCACGGGGTGCACGGCGTCTTCCAGGACGACCGAAATACCGAGCTTGTCGTTCTTCAGGAGGGATTGGCTCACGAGGGTTTCTGCCTTGTATTGGATATCCATGGTCCAGCTCGGGTCGTCGAACCAGGCGAATCCCTTGCCCTCCACCATCACGCCGACGCGGTGGACCTTCTTGTACGTCGTATGGTCTTCCATTCCCACGTAGGGGAAGTAGAAGTCGCGCATCTGCAGGCGTTCATCGAACGTCGCGAGCATGGTGCCGTTGCCGAGGACGAGGGAGCGTGGCATAGGTTAGGAAGTAGCTTGTAGCTTCTTGGCTTTGCTAGAGGAGGAGGCTTTCTTTTTCGTCTTGGTTTTGATGGTCGCTGTCGAGGTTCCGGTCTTTGTCGGGGCGGTCACCTTCGTCTTCAGGGCGGCGAGCGCGTGGCTGAAACGTCGGTATGCCTCGTAGGGCGAATCGTACGGGCTGAAGTACTTATGGACGTCGCCGTCGGCCCAGAACTTGGTGCACATGTAGTAGAAGTGATCGGACGTCTGGAGCTTCCTCCACTGCTCGATCAGATCTTGGTTTTTGGTTGCCTTCACGGCCTTCTCAATCGCGTAGATCGCGTTAAGCGCGGCCTTCTGGATGTGGTTGCCCTGCCAGGCGGAGAGGTCGCGTTCGCTGTCCGCCCAGGAGATGTGGTTATGCACGTCGTAGGTCGGGGTGTGCCATTCCTTGTTCCAATCATCGATTATCATGCTGGGCGTGGCCGCGCGGATGTTCTTTTGCTTCAGCATGTGGGGCAGGCTTTCCACGAACTGGAAGATGCCCGTGTGTTCCCACTGGTGCTCGCCGAACGTCTCGTAGTCCATGAAAAGGTTCACGCTGTGGCCGTCGACCTGGGATAGCCAGTCCGCGTAGGTGTCGGAGTGCAGCGGGTGGCATGCCCAGTTCTTGTCGGAGAAGCGGAAAGCCACGTCGTCCGAGAGCTTGTAGTTCTTCAGGAGGATGTGGATGCTCTCCGAATGCGTCTTGAGCGGGCGGAACTTCTTGATGATCGCTTCGTTCGCCTTGGGAATTTGGAAATCCGGCGGCGTGTACGGGTGGTTCGGGCTCTGGTTGCGCAGCACGTGGTCGGCACCCTCCGCGATGATTCCCTTGAATCCCATGAGGCGCACCATCTGGGCGATTTCGTTGTTGAAGATAAGCTCGGTATTGCGGAAGACGCTGGGCGTCTGGCCGAAGAGCGTCTCGATCGCCTTCACGTGCTTCTTCACCTGCGTGCAGAACTCTTCCAAAGACTTGATGGAGGACAGCGAGTGGTAGTACGTCTCGGCGAGGAATTCCACTTTTCCCGTCGCGGCGAGCGCCTTGAACGAGTCCAGGACGTCCTCCCCGAACTCCTTGCACTGGTCCAGGAACACGCCCGAGAGGGAGTAGGAGATATGGAACTCGGGATGCTCCTGCACGAGCTTGAGCATCAGTTTGTTCGTCGGGAGGTAGCACTTCTCGGCGACCTTGCGGAAGATCTTGCGATTGTTCTCCTCATCGAAGAGCTCTGCTTTCGCATCGGTCACGTCGCGGTAGCGAAGGTCCCGGAGGCGGTACGGCTGGTGTACCTGGAAGTAGAAACAAATCTGCTTTGCCATATCAGAGGGAGGAAGAAAGGGTGTCGTGGTAAACGGATTGCACCTTGGCGGCCTGGTTCTTCCAGGTGAGGCGGTTCAAGACGTGGGGGGCTTCGGATCTGAGCTGCTCGGAGAGGGGATCCTCGCGCAGGATCGTCAGGATGCAGTCGGCCATGTAATCGGTGTCCCAGAAGTCCACTTTGAAGGAATGTTCGCAGACTTCGGCTGCTCCGGACTGCTTGCTCAATACCACCGGGACGCCGTGGGAGATCGCTTCCAACGCCACGAGTCCGAACGGCTCCGAGAGTGACGGCATCACGAAGCAGCTTGCGTGCTTGTACAGGTGGTCGGCTTCCTTGCGGCTCACCTTTCCCGTGAAGATCACGTTCTCCGCGAGTCCGAGTTCGCAGGTTTTATCCAGGAGTTCTTCCAACATGTTGCCTTCGCCGGCCATGACGAACTGCACGTCGGGGCGATGCTCATGGATGGCCTTCGCGACGTTCAGGAACTGCACCGGATTCTTCTGCACGGTGAGGCGTCCCAGGAACAGCACGAGCGGTACCTCCTTGCGCTTCTCGCAGACCATCGGGTCCACGGTCATCGACACGGGGCCCTTGGATTCGTGTCCGTTGTACACCACCTCGATCTTGTCCGGGCTCACGCCGTAGTGGTTCACGAGGAGGCTTTTCGTGTAGTTGCTCACCGCGATGATCTTGTCCGCCGCATGGAAACCGCGGCGTTCCTGGTCGTAGATCCACTGGTTCGGCTTGAAGTCGGTGCGGTCGAATTCCGTCGCGTGGATGTGGACCACGAGGGGAATCTGATGGTGTTCCTTGGCCCTGATTCCTGCCTCATAGGTCATCCAGTCGTGGCAGTGGATCACATCCGCTTCCACGTCGTGCGTCATCGTGACGCTCATCTCGGCGTAGCGTTTCACGGCTTCGCCCAGGTCCGGTCCGTACAGGTCCTGCACGGCGGGCCCCGCAGCCTTGCCTTCGCGCACCATGCGCGCTTCGAACGCCTCGATCCCTTCGTACGGTTGCAGGGCGCTGGGCACGAAGCGGATCACCGGCGCCGTTTCCGTCGTCGGCCCGCGGAGGTACTCGGCCTCGGGATGTTTCGTCACGTCCATCGGCAACACGAGCGTGACCTTCACGCCGTTTTCCAAAAGCCCCTTCACGAGTCCCTGGCAGGCAACGCCCAACCCTCCGGTATGGAAGGGGGGATATTCCCAGCCGAACATGAGCGAGTGAACGGGCATTTTTTTTGTTTTTGTGTGACGTGCGTTAAATCCAGTTATTATAGCAGAAATGCCAATTCTCGACCATCCAGAGGACTATTCAGATAATAAATGGATGGTCTAATATTGTTTCTATTCTGATTTTGAAAATGGAGGACGTATATGCCCTCCATTAGTCATTCAGAATGACTATTTTCCTTTACACACTGTGCCGCGTACTACGTTGGGTACGGGGCTTCGCGTTCATAGATTGGCATTAGACGCTACGGCTGCGGAACATGTTGAGCAGGAACAGGAGCACGACCGCGCCGACTACTGCCATTACGAGCGAACCCGTAAGACCGTATGCGCTGATGCCGAGGATACCGAAGAGGAAGCCTCCGATGACTGCTCCCACAATACCAACCACAATGTTCCCGACGAGTCCAAAACCGTCGCCGCGAACAATTTCACCGGCGATCCAGCCGGCAACTGCGCCGATGATGAGAAACCAGACGATGTCCATGATGAGAGGGGAAGGAAATGAGAAGCTCCGCGTCATTGCTGACGCAGAGCCCCTCTCTTTATGACACTGTCTCTTTTTTAGCGGCGCTTCTTACCCTTCTGGGCTTTCTTCTTTTTGGCGGGAGCCTTCTTCGCTTTCTTGATTGCCCTCTTCTTTGCCGGCTTCTTTCCTTTTTTCATCGTCGATTTCTTCGGCATTTTCTTTTTTGCCGCTTTTTTCAAAACCTTCTTTTTTGGCTTGATCTTGCTCTTTTTTACGATCTTCTTCGTAGCCTTTTTCGCTTTCTTGGCCGGCTTTTTCGCCTTCTTTTTCGCAGGCTTCACCTTCCGCTTCTTGGGAACGATACCGAAGTCCGCCGCCCTGGGCTTCGGCATGGCGGGGCGGTCCTGTTCGAGGGGCATGTTCGGCACACCCTGCACCATCGGTTCCTTGGACGCGGGGAGTTTCGTCACGGCGGTTGCTTCCAGTCCTCCCGTTTCGGCGGAGGTCGGCTTGTGCTGTTCCTGCTCCGTCGGAGGATTCATGCTCGCGGCGGGCGGGGGAGTTGGGCGCGGCTGAGGCGCGTTTTTGAACAGGTGCGCGAAGGCGTTGTTCTGGTTGGGCTGGTTGTTCATAGCAAGGGATGATAGCAAGGATAAGCCCTTTTTCAAGAAGATGAAGCCGAATACTACCTTTGCGACTGTTTTTCGCAGATAAGAAAAAAGCCCGATTCCTCGGACTTTTGTCTGTGTGTTTGCGTCATCCGGTGCGGCTATCGATGCTCTTTGGAGCATTGAGCCGCTGTTTTGTGTGGATGTGCGATGGGGAGGTATCCCGCGTCGCTGCCTTGCTCTGGTTTCTTGTTTCTCCTCGGAACCTACCGAAGTCCCCGGACCGGTCCGCCATGAGGACTTGCGTCCAAAGGGAACACTGGGGAGAAGTGGGGTGCGCCGCGCCTTCCATACCTCTGGAGGGCGGACGTTCCTTGCAAAGCAGAGAGGGTTGTCATCACAAGGATCAGCGGATCACGTTCCGTCTCGGTGAAATGCAAAAGGGTGCAAATGTTGGCCCGGGGGAACGAGCGTGAACTCGTATGACGACAACTCTCTCTGTGTGGTCGGTGGTGGGAAGGGGCGATGACCTGCTCTGTGCAAATCACGTCACTGTACGCAGCAGTTGATTTATAGGCAACTTCTGCGACTACCAAGAACCAAACAATATTGTTTGAATATAATTTGTGTTCAGTACACAAAAGAGATTCGACGTTTCTCGGTTCCTATCCATTCTATCGCTTTTTTATGAATTTATTGTCTATGCGTCTTTGATAAGACAAGCAAACCTACCTTTGCGCAGAGCCAGGCGGCGACAGCGGTCGGCATGGCAAGGAGTTGGCGGGCTAGGAAGGGGAAAAGCAGTGCGGGGTTGTGACGCGCACGCAGGCTGCGCCATTCATCCTTCGTGAACCTGCGGTATGTTTCTGCGGTATCCACGATCATGCGCAAGATGTGCCGCTTCGTAATCGTGCTTTGGCCTTTTAGGGTCTGTACTATGGGAAGTTCCTCCACGCGCAATCGCTTCAGGTGGGCATGGGCTAGGATATCGATGTCGAACGCGTATCCGTGAATGTCAGAGAGGGAGAAAAGGTCCTTCGCGACGGAGCTTCTAAATGCCTTCAGGCCTGCTTGAGTGTCCTTCCAGGGCAATGCGAACAAAATCCAGTTCATCAGGCGGTATATATGGCTGTAGAGGCGACGGACAGTCGTCGTCTTGTAGCCGTTTGGGATCATGTAGCGGTTTCCGATGACGATATCCACGTAGTCGGACTCACGCACTATCGTGACCGCTTCGACCAGGTATTGGGGGTCGACTTCGCCGTCGCCGTCGATGAAGCCGATGGTATCGCCGTTCGCTGCGGCAACCCCGGTTCGTATAGCTGCGCCCTTTCCGCGGTTTTTCTCGTGTTTCAAAGCGCGAACGCGAGGTTCTTCCTTTTGCAATTCCAACAGTACTTCGTAGGAGCCGTCGTGGCTTCCGTCATCGACGATCACGATTTCGATCTCTTTTTCGGAGAAGGCGTCGAGCACGCGCATGGCGGTGTCGCGGATATACTCCCGTTCGTTGTAGCAGGGGATGACGATGCTTATTTGAGGGGTGTTCATAGGGGTTTATTGGAGGTTTTCGAGAGTATAAACGTTCGGATTCTCCGAATGATTTTTCTTGTACATGCTTATTACCGAGTCTGGGAAGCCGAGTGCTTGCAACAGCGGGCTGAAATCGAAAGACCACACGAGAAGGGGATGCCCTTTGTTTACGGTATAGATAATGCTTGCTGTTTGCAGGGGTCCTTGTGGGTTCCACTCCATCAGCTTTAGCTCCATTTCCTTCGGGATGGTCGGATCATATATCTGCGACCAGTATTCTGAAATTTCCCTCCGTATCTGCGTGTCTTCGATTACTGTAAAGCGCTCATTGGCGTCTTCTTTGAAAGTAAGGAATTCATCGGTCGGATTGACGAACAGACGCCTCCACAATGTCTCATCTGTTCCTACGATACTCAGGATTTCCGAGCGGGTTATCTTCGATTGCTTCTGCATAAGAGCCATGGATCCGTACGGTACGTTTCCGCTTCTCAAATTAAAGCTCTGCGCCATCACGATCTTTCCGAGGCGGGATACGTAAATAGCATCGCTGAAGTCGTTTGAGAGGATGGTGTAGGTATCTTGCTTTATGTCATATAGCACGGTGGCTTTTGTTTCTCCTCCCATGACGCTGAACGCGATTGCCGTGCTGCTTATGAACGTCGGCGAGAAGTGAATTTGATCGGGTCCGAATTCCGGCACATACAGATCGGCGACGCTGTTTTGGAACATGTCCACAATGGTCACGCGCCTTTGCGTCTCGTGGTCCAAAACGGCTGCATAATGTTCCGTGGTGGAAATTTTCAGTACTTTTTGCACTGGCAAACCGAACGTAGAGAGCGTCTCACTCACTCCAGACGTATTCGAGAGTGGAATACTCGTGGGGCTTTTGCAAGCAGCGAAGTAAATGTTCAATGAAGATACGCCGTCCTTCGTTGTTTTGTAGTACACGCTGCCGGTTTTTCCGACTGCCACCCCTTTATTGCTTTCGCTGAAAAGAGAGTAGTTCTGGCGTTCGGTAGTATCGAAGATCTTTGCGATTTTGTCTGTACGTACAAGCAAGGTGTCGTCTTTCAGTACAGAAACTTCAATTGTCTGGCCGGAGCTGCTGCCCGAGACTGGCAATGCCAATTCTTCCAAGGCAATCGGAGTGACTGTAACGTCGTTCGCGCCGTTTTCTTCCAAATCCTGCGTGGTGATATCGAAATTAAGGTTTGTAAAATCGTAGAAGTGGTAACCGCGTTCGGTTTTCATCAGCATTCCGTAATACGGAATCTCGCTTTTCGTTTGCTGTAAAAGCAGTTTATACCGATCATTGAATACCGCGATGATCAGCGAATAAAACCATATGAACACCAAGAACCTGACAATGTATTTGTCTTTGAGATATTTTTCCCTCCAGGCTCGTAGATGCGCGCCGATGGAAATAAGGGGATTCATCATTTGCTTTCGGGGACGACTTGGAACGAGGCAGGGATTTGCAGTGGGGTTTCTACGTCATCCATGACCGCGATTCCTTCGATGACTATGGGGTTATTGTCGGTTTTCGTGAAGTAAACCCAATGTGATCCTTTTTCCAGGTAGTGGGTGCCGAGCGGAACATATGAGTAGAAGTTGCTGATCGGGATAACTGTCTTCGGAATGTAGGATTGCAACGCCGCGGCCGGGAAATCTGTAACGTCCAAGTACTGCGGTGCATTGGAATACAGGGTTTCCGTCTTCGCGAACAAGGTCCCTCTACCCGTGATAGTCGAGGATACGGGGGGATTCTCATCCACTTGGACGATGACGTCGTTTTTTGTAGGCATCGAACGCAGATACAGGTTGTACGATCCGCTCTCCTTCACTTTCAGGTGGAATTTCACCATTCCTGCTTTGGGCAGGCCGATGAAGCTGGTTGTGACCGTGTCGTAAATACCAGGAATCACCATATTCAACTGGTTGTATTTGCCTGGGGCCTGAAGCCTAAACATGGAATAAATCGTGGTGAAATATTGGCTGCTCGGTATGACATTCTTATTGAAGGCGATATTCGATATATCAGGCCTGAAGAACGTGTCCGGGTGCAGGCGTGTATAAATGTCCTTTGCCGTTTTATCCGGGTCGTTCGTAAGAATCGAGGCGTTTGCGCGCGTGAGTTCCGTATAGCTTGAATTCAGCGGCATGAAGTCTTTTCCTGTATTGATGTTTTTTTCCGCAAGGCATTGGAAACTCTTCCAATCGATGTTCGCGTACAGGAGTTCGCCTTCTGCCTTCTTCGGGCTCATTTCGTACACCACGAAGCTTTGGTTCTCGAATTTCTTCGTGAAGATAGTTTCCACGCCTTCAAAATTCCTCGGTAGGAGCGATTCGATGTCCGTTAGGTATTCGCCAGCAAAAAAGCCCGCAGGACCTACCTCCTTGTTTAGGATCACGTACTTCACGTCGAGGTCCTGAAGGATGTTCACCCACTGTCGCGTGCCGTTGAGAATGGACCAGAAAACCATGAAGAATTGCTCCTTGTTGTCTAGTTCTGCGGACAGTCCGTAGTAATAGCTCGGCTTGTTCAGGTAGTAGATGAAGAATTTATCGATGAACTTGTGTCTGATGCCGTTGATATCAGTGATTCGCTTCTGGGCTTCGGCGGGAGGTAGGACGATCGTCTTTCCTTCCGGAAGCGTGTCCAAAAGATCCTTCACTTCCTTGAGTGGTCCGAGGGGATACGGGGCGAGGTATTCGTTGAAGTCGCCGGACCACAAAGCGTTGCGGTATTCCCAATGCGAGAAAAAGGGAACGAAGAAAATGAGGGGTAGCAAGAGGTTCAAGGCGAAGAATTTGGTTACTCGGCCGGTTACCTTTCTTTCGATGAAATCCCGCTGCACCCTGATGAGGCCCATTGCCAACATAATGATGAGGATCGCGAACGTGATGAATTGGAACCTGTGCGGGAAGCGGAGGATCTGCACAAGTGTTGAGGCGAGTTTCACCACAATATTGCTGATGAAATCGTGGTTCTCGTACAGGTTGTTGACGAAGAAGCCGAGCGTCTTATGGAAGCTGGGCAAATAGTCGTACGCATACCCCATCGCGCACCACATGGAGAGCAAAAGGAAGAAAAAGAGAATATTCGCTATGTGCTTTTCCTTTTTCCCGATCATGCGAAGGTAAGCGGGCGTCACGACAAGAAGTGCTATGCCCACATAGAACGTATTCGCGATGCGTGCGTATGGGATGGTGTATCTGCCGAACATGAATCCATCGATGACCGCGCCCGTATCCAGTGAGACCTGGCTTAGCAAAGCGATGGAGCTTGTTTTAATAAGGAAGAAATACGACGGAATGGTATCCGCTACCGTACCGATGCCTTTCAACACGAATAATTCAATGAAGAGCGAATAGGGAATAATGGTGAAAAAAACGAGTAAAATGCTCGCGATGATGCATCTTTTCAACGTGCGAATCCTTGTTTCCTTCGTTGGAAGATTGCTTTCCTCGTCTTTGATCGGTGCGCCGGTGAACAGGGCGGTTACGATGACGATCGCGAACATGAATACATAGATCACGATGTAATGAATGGCCGGGTTTATAACGATGAGGAGATGTGCCGCGATGATGCGGACATACGGGTGTTTTTGCTCGTAAAAAAGTCCGAAAATAAGAAGGAGTAACGCGATCGAGAATAACGTGAATCCCGCGATGAGCGTATAAAAGTGGATTACTTTCGCGTAGAGCAGGATAAAATAGAACAGTAGTATGCTGAGGCTTGCGGCCCTCATGATGTTTCCTTCCGATTGGGCGGGAAGGATCTTCCGTAAGAAGACGTTGAGCGTCACAAAATTCGCGAATGCGCCTAGCAATGGCGCAAGTACGATGGTGAAGGGGAGTAGTAGGTAATAACGCATCCACACAGTGAACAATGCGTACCTCACCCTGAATTCATAGCCGTTCGTCAGTTCGTTGAAGTTTCCGCGTAGTTGGTCTAGGAATTGCGAATGCACGTCGAAAAACGGCACGAGTTCGTCTGAATTCAAGATCGTTTTTCCTTGTAGGATATCTGGAATGGCAAAGATGATGTCCCGGAACATGAAGAAGAAAATCGCGCTGTAAAGCGCGAATACCATGGCGTAGCCCTTCCACCTGCCGCGCGGGCGCACGGTGGCATCTTGGCCCGCAACGGGCGTAGGCGTCGGATTGCCTGCGTTAGAAGACGTTATGTCCATGGATTTGTTCGGTTGGTGCGTGCTTTTTATGGAAGAGAAGCGTCGGAATGTATACGAACAACATGATGATCATTACCAGCATCTGGGACAGTGCGATAGAGCGCATACTGTGCCCGATGAAAAACAGGCTTGTTACGATGCACGCTACCAGAAGTATCGAGAGTATGAGATGGACGTTTCGGTGCATGACGCTCAGTATCTGGAAATTGAAGTTGATAATGCAGTATGCCGTTGCAGCGACGAAAAGCATCAATTGGCCCTGTGCATCGATCAACGCCGCGTCGTGGCTGAGCAATTTGAGAAGGGGGAATCCGATAGTGTAAAATCCAGCGACGCAGGCCACGCAAATAGCCAAAATGATGCGATAGGAATTGCGAATGATCTTTTCCGTATTTTGTTTCGTCAGGAAGGAGAGAGAAGATCTCAGTACTCCCGAACTGTTCAAGAAAAGCACGCTGGCGACAAAGCTCATCATGCCGTACACGCCTGCCAATTCCGCTGGAAGGACGTGCTTTGCCCATAGGATATCGAGTTTTAGTGCAATACCGATAAGCAGGGTCGAACCCAGGATGATGGTCGCCGTCTTGCGGTCGTCGTTCTGTTTTTTCGTCTTTCCTCCGGCAAACAGGGCTCTGCGTTGTTTTGGGGTTAGAAGCAGAAGGCAGACGACTAGGGATGCCGTACTTGCTAGGAGCATGATCCAAGAGGCGTCTTCCGACTGGTAGCCGTTTCCGAGGAATATGAACGCGAGGGGAAGACGAGCGACGCTTTCTGTCACGAGCGCGACCGCATGATTCTTTGTCTTATTCTCCGCGGCGAAAATACCCTGGATAATACCGTTCAGCACGTACGTTATGGAGCATCCCGCGGCGATCACGAAGGGTATCGGTGATGAGAAATGCAGGAAACGGGCGATCGCGGCGCTTCCTATAGCCACGGCGACACCTTCGAGAAGGGCAATACGGAAGAGGGTGTGAAAGGCCCTCGCAATACTAGGAACCAATGCGCCCGTCTCCTTATAAACGAGCAGGAGCTCGTTTCTTGCGGAAGACTGGCTTACCGAAAACAGGAAGGTGATCGCGAGGATGCTTGTTATTTCCGCAAACGACTCTGCTGGAAGCTTCAGCGCAATCAACATGAAGACGATGTTGCAAGCATTCGCGGCGTTCACCGCAATGCTGATGATTGCCTGAGAGTAGAAGAATTTTGTTTTCATATCAGGAAGGAAGTGAATGGATTGGCATAACAGGGTGATTCAGGAAGTGATGAGTTTCATTCTTGGGAAATTCTTTCGCGTCTCTTTCACTCAATACCGCGCGTTCTCTCATTTCCATCTTCTTTTTGTTGAGATGCCGAATAACCGATGGCGTCTCTTCGATGAGTTTCGAGTGAAGGGCCAGCAGTTTTTCGGCGGAGAAAGATCCGTCCAATTCGATTCCCCATTGCTCGCATTCTATTTCACGCAGGAAGCGGCGGACCTTTTCGTCATACACAAGCGCGATGAATGGTACGCTATGGATGCATGCGAAGATCAAGGAATGCAATCTGATTCCCCATAAGGTGTCCATATGGCGATACGTTTCGGCGATCGTATCTTTGGAGAATTTCGCGTCCACGGAACATTTCTCGGCATCCCGAATGTATTGCAATATTTCATGACTCGCGCGTATGTCCGTATGTTCGTGGAAAGCCGGCTGGAAGGGCAAGAATTGAATGTGCGTCGAAGGATTATCTTCGAGTATTTTTTGCGCCGCCTTCCCCAATTCTTCGGTGAAATGCGCGTAGAGTTCGGGATGTTCCACTTCGAAGGCAGGCGCGATGCCTAGGGTAGCCTGGCGGTTGGGCAGGGGCGCACGCGCACCGGTGACATCCAAAAATGTCAGATCCGCCGCAAGGAGGATGTCCGTTCTTCCCGTAAGTTCCACGGCCTTTTCAAAGCTACCTTGATCGCGAAGCGTCACGGTATCCGCCAGTGATAGGCAGAATTTCGAAAGACCTTGTGCCAGGGGAGTGGAAATATTGCCGATGCCCACGCCGAGGAACTGCAGTTTTTTTCTCCATACCGCCGATATCATGCTTAACACGGTCATTTCCGCGAGGAGTGCGTAGCGGCTCCTGCCTGCCGATTTCTTGATGAGTTTGAATTGGTCGCCTCCTCCGACGACGATCGTGGAGCACTCAAGGAAGGCCTTCAGCCCCTTCCAAGAGGGCTTGTGCGTGGAAACCGAAGTTACCCGGTGCAAATGCATCGTATGGCTCGGATTCGACGATGCAACGATGCAACGGTCGCGTCCGAACATGCGAAGGCATACGTCCAACATATATTCGTCCCCGAGATTGGATTGCCCGTAGGCGCCCGCGATCAAAACGTCCTTGGGCACCTTCGCGGACATCATCTGGGAATAGAGATTGGCGGTTTTCTGCGATACAATCGGCCATACACGCTTCTTTTTCAACTCTTCGACGAAGATCTGGGCGCTCGATTCCGTATGCAGGTTGCGGTTGGTGAAGGCACCCAGTTTCTTTTCAAGTGCATGCGGGTACAGGCCGAACGTGATGGCACCGTTTCGTACCGTTGGCTTGAGCGATTCCGATACGAGGAAGGCCGTCTCGCTTCCGATGGCGTACGATAGAACAGAACTCGCGCTCGTCGTCTGTTTGTAAGGGAGGACGAGGCAGTCGACGAGTTTGTAGAAATGTGCCACGTGGGCGTTGTCGATCGGTCCGAACCAAATGATGCGTCCGCCCGCGGATTGCGCCGCGTTCTTCAGGTCCTCTATGAATTTCTGGTATGTGGGATCGCTCGCGAAACGCGGATGCAGGGCGCCCGTGATCAAAAGGACGCTTTTTGGAAATTCCTTCAGGTATTCCGTGAATTCAGAAATCAGGTATTCCAGCCCCTTGTACTTTGAAATGTATCCGAAGAAACCGAATACCGTCGTGGCATCGTCGGGGATCGAAAATTCCTTCATCAATTCGCTGCGCGTCAGGGACACGTCCATTGTGGGATCCGAGACGCCATGGGCCAATACCTTCACTTTATCGGGATTTACGCCGTAGTCCTTCGCGAGCACTTCTTTGAAATACTCCTCATGCACTATCAATTCCGTGGCGGTGAGGCCGATCATCTTGTAAAAAATCTTGAATCCAATCCGTATCAACCCGAGCGGAACGGCGGTCTCGTAAATCTCCAGGAACGTCGCGTTCACCTGATTTTGAGGCACCACGTGATGCAGCGTGACCGCCACGAGCGAGCGCAGGCGCAGTGCAGCGACGAAGAAGGGGAATGAGAAAAAGCTGATCACCCCGCCGAAGAGGAACGTTTCATGCTGGATGTGAACCAGGTCGAACCTTTTCGTCATGATGCTGCGCAACAGGTTCGGAAAGGGAAGCCGACCTACTTTGTAGCAGCGCTCGACGGTGATTTCATGCCGCTCATTCAATTTCTTGGTGTACTCTTCCTTTTTATCCAGGATTTCAGAAAATACGGTCACATTCCACTGGTTCATGTCGCTTTCCGGAATGTTGCGCAGCAGTACGTCCGTGTACTGGGCCACCGCGCTCATTTTGGTGAGTCGTTTTTGCTCTCTATCCGGGTAAGGGGAGATCATCGCAAGGCGCATTTTTTTGTTTGTTTGAAGCGGAAAGCTATCTCTTGATTATAGCATAAAACGGCGTCGGAATCGACTCCTCAGGAACTTGTTAAAACCCATTCATTGGCTATTTCCAGGCTTTCCTCATGTACTCCTCGATGCTCCTGTGCGAATTGAAATGGGAAAGAAGTGCGATCGAACGTTTCATGTGTTCAATCCACGCATCCTTGTTTTCGGCATAATACGCGGGAATGATCTCGTACTCTAACTGCGTGTATAGATCTTCGGCATCCTGTTTGACCATGTCCTCCAAACTGCCGTGTCCCATTTCGGAACCGATGCGCCAACCGGATTCTGGATCCATCGCGTACGCTTCCGCCCACCATCCATCGAGGATCGAAAGGTTGACTCCTCCGTTCACCGCCGCTTTCATGCCAGATGTTCCAGAGGCTTCCTTGAGTCTTTCGGGGGTGTTCAGCCAGATGTCCGCCCCGGCAGTGAGGATCGAGGCGCTGTCCGGGCTGTGGTTCGGTACATAGGCGATGGAAATCCTGCCGTCGTATTTTTTCGCGCGGTCCAGGATATGTTTCACGACTCCCTGGGAAAACGAATCATTTGGATGGCTGTTCCCCGAGTGCACGATTTGCAACTTGCCTCCCGCGATGGACAGGAGCCGCTCCATATCCGCGTACAGCAGTTCTGTTTGCTTGTAGGGGACGATGCGCCGCGCCGCCACGATCGTCAGGATGTCAGGCGAAAACTTCTTCCCCGTCTTTTTTTCGATTTCCACGCACAATGCCTTTTTGTTTGCCTGATGCGCTTTCCAGAGATCTTCGTTGGGGATGGAGATAGCGTTCTTCAGGAGGATCGGCTGTTCCTTCCATCCTGGGATGTGCTTGTCGAACAACCGACCTATGGACGGCGATGTCCATGTGGGATGATGTATGCCGTTCGTGATGTAATCGATGTTTCCATTTCCCAGCATGTCCGCCGCGACCTTTCCGTGGATCTTGGAGACGCCGCACGTATAGGAACTTTCGTTCATCGCGAGCATGGTCATCGACAGCATGTCGTCGCCCGCGATTTTCTTGATGTGCCACGGCAACATGTTTCCGACGATGTTCCACGCCATGTCATACGGGAATACGTCGTGACCTGCGGCGACCGGCGTGTGTGTGGTGAACGCGCAGAGCTTGCGGACTTCCTTGTCCTGGAAGTCGTTTTCCTTCAAGAGCTCCAACGTCAGGAACGCGGAGTGTCCTTCGTTTTGATGGAAATGTTTCACGTCGTTATGGCCGAGTGCCGGAAGCATGCGGACGCCGCCTATGCCCAAGACGACCTCTTGCTTGATGCGCATCGCCAGGTTTCCACCATAGAGATTTTTGGTTATATCCCGATCCTCTTGTGAATTCGTGGGTAAATCCGTATCAAGGAAAAATACAGGGACGACATGTTTTCCTGATTTGATAGGGAGCATCCATGCGCCAACTTTCACTCTCCTTCCTTCTATGGAGACTTCCACGGTCGCGTCGAGTTTTGTGAGCTCCTTTTCGGGTTCCCAGTCCGTTTCCCGGAACGATTGGGTTCCATCCTGAGCGACTTCCTGATGGGTGTAGCCATGTTTCCAGCACATCGTCACGCATCCTACGGGCACTTTCATGTCAGCACATGACCGCATGAAGTCCGCGGCCAGGATGCCGAGGCCTCCCGCAAACGTGGGGATGGAATTTTTCATTCCGATCTCCATGGTGAAGTATGCTATTTTCAGGCTCATATATTTATTACGTGGAAATTTGCTTTATCGTTTGTATGGCTCCTTGTTTATCATATTTCAAGGTTGTGTGACAATATGTATTACATCATTGTTTATGCTCAATACTACTATCTAAAAAATACCTTCCATAATAATGTCCGGTTATGCGTCGCCTCTTCATCGTCCCTGTCGTTCTCCTTTTTAGCTCGTGCATCATCGGTCCACCGAATGATCAGCCTGTCTCGGGCCTGCCGTATTCATTTGAGAAAGTTCCTTTGGAAGGTGATTTCGCGACATTAACGGATTTCAAATTTCTTCCGAATTCCACAGAATTCCTTGCTGTAAGCAGGATTGGAAAAGTGGGGTATTTCCGTCTCAGCAAAAGCAAGGCGGTCCTTGTTGCGTCATTCACCATTCCCGACGTGGAAGTGGAAGGGGATTGCGGTGCCAGCTCCTTGCAGCTCGATCCCTATTTCAAGGATAACGACTTGTTCTACGTTGGTTACTGCACGAGCATGCAGGATAATACCGTTTCCCGCTTCACCTTCGACAATCAGTATTTCAATGCGGTGCTTCTCTCCCAAAGGGAGGTTATTTCCACCCAGGAATCACGCGCCGTCCGTCCCGTGCACGGAGTGGGGTCTATCAATTTCGATAATGAAGGCGCGATGCTTATCCATTTCGGTGAAAAGGGCATAACGACGAATGCCCAGGATATACGTTCCCCTTTGGGCAAGATTATCCGCCTCTTACCAAATAGGGATCCTGAAGGAAGCGGCTACGACATTCCCGGTGACAATCCTTTTTTGGAAGGGGAGAGCAATCCACTCGTGTATGCGTACGGATTCAGGAACCCTTGGCGCGGCGTGTACGGGCCCTCCGGCACGTATTGGATCGCCGAAGTAGGTTCGTCGAAATTTGAGGAAATAAACATACTGAAGCCGGGCGCGAATTACGGATGGCCAAAATCCGAAGGTGTATGCGAAGAGCAGTGCGACGGCATCATTGATCCAGTCATCAGTTATGATCACACTGCGGAGCATGCCTATGTTCAAGAGGATCCCGCTGCTACGACAAGTAAGTTCCGTACTGTATGGATTTGTTCGGGATATGATGCCCGTTTGTCCGGAACCGACCCGTACCAAGGCGCTTTGAAGTACGATCTTATCTTTGGTGACATGTTCGCGGGTTGGGTTCGTGGGGCGGCGCTGGATGCGGATGGGGCTCTGTCCGAAAACAATATGCTTGGACACCTGCCTTTCGTTACTTCCTGCCAGCAGGGAAGGGATGGCTACTTGTACATGGGTACTATGTTTACCGCGAACAAGGTTGATCAGGATGGAAATCCGGCATTCAACGATCCGTCGGAACTTAATGGCGCCCTTTGGAGGATGGTCATGCCGGCTTCACCGGTCGATGAGATCGAGTGATATCAGCGCTCCACTTCGATGAGGGTGTTTTTAAACCGCTCCTCAATGCTCAAGTCTTCCTTGATTTTAAAGGTATTGAAATTCGGCCCAGACCAAAAGATGGTATTGGGATATGCGCCGGTGATGTGCACCGTCTCGGAATCCATATTCCTGATCCGGTCCTTCCAGAAGCTCTGCGCGGCGTTGCTTGCGAACGCTTCAGGGAGACGATTGTCGATATGCCAGAATGTGTCACCTAAATTCGTCATGACGACGGGGATGCATACGGCAATACCCACCAGTATCAATCTGCGTACGCGCGCTTCAAAGGCGGGTAGGTAATAACTGATAAGAAAGAACGAGATCAAGGGAACGTAGAGCATGTACCGCATCACTGCATAATGCGGTAGCGTGGAAACGAACAGTGTTGTCCAAAAAAGCGCGCCGAAGGATGCATTGGGAAAGATGCTCTTAGCATATCCCCAGAGCAACCCGATGCTCATGAAAAGAATGGTGAAGATGAAAAATCCCCCCGGATTATCCCGATGGAAAATCGTTCCGTGCTTTTCAAACGATGTCCAGGAATACGGCGTATAAGAGTCGAATCTGTTCAGCTCGAAAAGAGACGTAAAAAATTGCATGATGTTTCCCTGCTTTTCCATGAACTTGGGAAAATTCGGTTCTTCAACAGGGGATATCACCGTGAATTCCGGGAAGAGATTCACGACGAGTCTCACCTCAACGGGATACGTCGGATTTCCGAATTGAACATAATTGCGTACTGGATAAAAAGCGACGCCGATTATCAGTAGTATGCTCAACAGCAACGCCTGATAGATATTCACCTTGTGAGCCGAATATGCTTCCCAAAGGCAATAAAGGCTGCATACGCTGAATGGTGCGACGATTGGCCAGACCGTCATATTTGAAAACATCGCCAGGGTCAGGCCCGTTACCATGGCCAATCCCGACATGATTGGTTTATGTCGTACGATAAGTCCGTGCATTCCCGCAAACCCGAGCAGGATCATCGATGCCGCGAAAAGATCGATGAAGCCGATTGAAATGTGATAGTAAAAAATTGGAAGTGCTAAGCAAAAAGTCATGAATAGGCGCAATGCCGACTTCCTGGGAAAAAGGAAATAAAGCCAGGCACAGACGAAGCCGAAGCCTAGGACATTCACGGCATTAGCTGCGCTCATCATTCCCGTCGCCCAGACTAGGAAGCCTTGGATCATGTTCGGCAGCGGGGGATATCCTTTTGCCTGTTCTATCGCCCAGCTTCCGTATTGATACGTCGTCATGCCGAAATAGCCCAATCCCCGGGGCAGATGGAAAGCGAGTAAGTCGGGATGGCGGCTGAATTGCAAAAGGGATTTAAGCACGAGAAATCCGTATATAAGCCCTAGAAATATTCGATGCGCCCACGAAACCATCCTCGCTTGTTTTTTCCATGTCTTATCCAGGCGACGAATGATTGTATTTCCTGGGGTGATCATGCGGATTGAGAAATCCATTGAACTCTAAATCAAGCCTACGATCTGCGCAATGAAGGATTACTTCGCCTTACTTAGCATTTTTCTTTGCCAATTCCTTCAGGATATCTTCCATAGTGAGGGGGTCGCTTTCTTCGAGTTTGATATGGAATTCCTTAAACGTCGGGCCCGCCCAGAATAAGCCGTTGTAGTCACCTGCCTTTCCCCTCACGAACGTTTCCCTTTTGTTCTGTGCATTTTCCTTCCAAAAAGTCCTTATATTAGAAGGTGCATATATCATTGGCAGTGCTGTATTGATTTTCCAATATCCTTTCATCTGCGTTGCGAGCACGATTGCGGCACTCAGCCCCAACGTCTTGCGAGCGAGGGAGTTATGCCAGGCGGGGAGGGATTCCTTATAGACCTCGAAAAGCAGGAAGCAGTTCAGCAGGATGAAGAACGAATACCTAAGGTAAAAACTGCCAGGTAGGTTTGCGAAGAAAAGCGAGCTAAGGGCATGCAATGCGAGTATATCCTTTGGAATGCCGAGGATGCCCAGCAAGAAGAAAGTCCCGGCGAGGATCACGGTGAGGAAGAACCATCCTCCGATCCTGATATGGATAACGTTTTCCTTCATCACTTTCAGCCAACCGTCATAATCCTGAGGTTGAACGATTCTATTTAGTTCCAATGCCGAGAAAACGAATTTGTAGATGTTTGATTTGTCTCGCAGTGGCACATACGGCTCCTGTCTGGCTGCAGCCTCCCTGTAGGAAGGCAGGGGGGTCGAAACAAATGGTGGTTGCACGGGGAAGGTGGGGTTCCCTAATAGGATGAAATTTCTTGTGGGATAAAATGCGAATGCGACAACAAGACACATAACCAAACCTATGTTTTTCCAATTCCACTGGGCATCTTTCCGCATATGAAATATAACAAGCATGATAGCGTAGGCCGTGAATAGGCCGATGACCGGCCATGCCTGCATTTTGCTCAACATGGATGCGAGCGATCCTAAAATAACTACCAAAGCGGAAAGTCCAATCCTTTTTTCATTCATGATTTCTTGACGCATTTTGATGAGTCCAGCAAAGGCCACGGTGATCATGCAATTCGTGAATAGGTCCGTCATCGTGCTGCCCAAATGGAGGATGAGCAGGGGGACCGCCAGGCACATTGTCAGGAACCATCGGACGGAAAACGTCCTTTGAAACATGATTTTAATTATTGCGACCATCACGAAAAAACCGAGAAAAGCCACGAAATTCGCGGTGCTGATCCTGCCGGAAGTATAAACGAAGAATCCCTGAAGATAGGAAATAAGTGGCGGGAAAGCCATATTTCTTAGGATTGCCCGGGAGGGTAGCTCCATCGTCGTGAGTTCAAACATGGAAAGCGCTCTCGGAAGATGTACTGTCATGGTGTCGTATGACCTGTCCAATTGAAGCAGGGAGCGAAGCCCGATGAATGCGTACATGCAGACGACCCCGGTCCAATGAAGCGGTATAAGAATGCTGCGGATTTTCTGTGCATCAATATTTTATTGCAATCGAGAATAGCCAGGAGAGCCTTTAATTGGTCACGGTAAACGATCCCATCATCCCCGCCTGCAAATGCTCGGCAATATGGCAGTGGAACATCCAGGTTCCCGGATTCGTCATATGGATGAGGATGTCCGCTGTTTCGCCGGTACGCAGCAGGAAGGTGTCTTTCCATACCCTGTTTTTCTCCTCTTTTCCGTCGACAGATAACACCAGAAAGAATTGCCCGTGGAAGTGTATGGGGTGTTGCATGGATTCGTCGTCATTGATTACCCGGACCTTGACGTAGTCTCCTTTGTGATAGTTCCAATGTATATCCATGTTTGTTTTTCCGGTTTTTTCATCCACAAGCTTCCACGTGAATGTATTTTGGTTCGTCAACGCGTTCATCATGGGCATGGAGTCTTCCCATTCAATGCCGTCATCCCCTGTCATCGTTCCGTGGTTCATTCCTTCGAACGCTACCCTGAGGGTTTGGTCCGGTTCGGCAGCGAGGTATGGTTGGATAGAGGTAACAGGTAGGATTGCGCCTGGGTTTTTAGCGAGCGTTTCGAAGCGCTTCTTATGGGATACCTCCGTTGCTTCTTCCGATACGGTCACCGTTCCAATCTTTTTTGATCCGTCCAAGCCAGTATGAAGAATGTGCTGTCTGCCGGCAGTTTCGAAGAGGACATCGATGGTAAATCTTTCTGCCGGGCCTATGATGAGCGAATCAACCGCCGTTTCCGATTGGTATGCTCCTCCGTCGGACGCAATAAGTTTCATCCGCGCGTTCTCAAACGAAATCCTGAATGGTCGCGCGTTCGCCGTATTCGTAAGGTAGAAGCGCACGACGTCGCCCTTGGAAACATTCAGCGAATAATCAGTTTCTCCGTTGAGCAACATCTGGTTTCCAAATCTTCCCATCATGACATATGTGGCGCCGTCCTTGCCATAGGGAACGATATTGCCGAATGTATTAAGCAAGATGTCATCCAGGATGAGTATTTCCTCGCGATTGGCAGGCACCGGCGCCGTATTTTTCGGTGTTACTAGGATGTTTCCATAAAGACCCAAGTCTTGCTCTATGTCTTCGCGGACGTGAGGGTGATACCAAAACAATCCCGCATCGGGCACTTTGACTGTGTAACGGAAGGATCCCCCCGGTTGGATTTCCGCCTGGGAGATGCCCGGCATCCCGTCGAAGGCATTGTCCAACCTGATTCCATGCCAATGGTTCGTTGTCGGCAAAGGGATTTTATTCTCGACGTTCACGTAGAATTCTGCGCCTTGTTCCGCCTTGATGAGTGGGCCTGGAATCTGCCCGTTGTATCCGAACATGATCTGCTCTTTTCCATTTATCTTCTTTTTTACTACCATGGGAGACAGGGAGATCGTGTCGCCATCTTTGACAGTCATTACATCTGATAATGCAGCGTCGGGCACGTCCGCCGGGCTGATGGTATCTGAGGGCAGGTATTTGCCGACATTGTCCTCTTGTTGGGAGGTGTGTCCGTGATGCCCCTGCATTTCATTTCCCGTTCCTGAGGTGCAGGCGGAAAGGATGAAGCACGATGCCGATGCGAGAAGGATTTTTTGGAGTTTCATATATATCGCGGCTGACTCGTTCCAGTATATCACGTACCCCGTTAGGCGAGAGCCGACTTTTCATATTTTCTTCCCATGATGATAAGGTATTGGACATGAGTGCTCTGAAAGACAAGCTTTTCCGATTTCTATCACCGCCGGACGGCGATGCAAGCGAAAGTCGTTTCATTTTTCGCGATAAGAAAGACGTAATGATTTTTTGCATCGTCGCCGCATGCATCGCGATAATTGGGAATTGGTTTCTTTTCTATTACGAGAACAAGGAGGTGGTATGGGAAACGCACGGTTTTTGGGTTCGTTACAACAATATCTACCAGTCTTTACTGAACAATCCCGCGAAAGCCGTCACGCAGACTATCATGAGCATCACTACCCAGGATTATAACTACCTTAGCATCTGGCCGCTGTTGGTGTTCCGTTTTTTCAGCGACAGTAGATTGGTTTTCTTCCTGTCGGTTTTCAATATGTACGCCTTGCCCGCGGCGGTTATGTTCATCGCGTTTTTCGCATGGTTCCGCGCATCATTTGTCCGAATGGATGAAGCAATATCGCTTTTTGCAGTCCCTGCGGCGGTTATTTTGTTTATTCCTCCTTTCTGGGTTCCAATTTTGACGGGTTACGTCGACGTCGCATTGATGACATTCAGCTGCGCTTGTTTTGTGCTTTGGCTCCGTAAGCCTGCTTCCTCACAATCATTCGGGGTTATAGTCGGAATTGGTATCCTTTTGGCGGCTGGCGTCCTGTTTCGCAGGCCGTATCTAATTTGGGTTCTCAGTTTCCTATGCATGATCGGCCTAGATGTCATTACAGACATGGCCGTGACCTTTCGCGACAGGATGCTCGCGTTATTGAAGGTCGCGATGGTTGGAATTTCCTTTGCCGCTGTCATGTTAATTATCGCCTGGCCGCTGGTGCAGCACATGATTTCCTATGATTATGCGGAGTCTTATTCTGCCTACAAAATGCAGGATACGGTAGTACTCATGCTTTTGGATTTCTATAAATATTTCGGGTCGTTCTTTACATTCCTATTTATCGCGGGGGTGGTCACGGCCGTAGGTAGGCAGTCATCGTCCCGCACCTCGTTGTTGCTTCTTTTTCAGGCAGTTCTTACTTTTGTGATTTTTCATTCAATCCAGGATTTTGGGCCTTATCACTACTATCTATTGCTTCCCATTATCGCTTTGTTTGCAAGCGAATTTGTCCTGTTTTTGTTACAAAAATACAGTGGAAAACGCCCGTTGCTTGTTGTTGCATATGGGATTGCGGTTGTTTTTTTCTTCGGGGGGGTATTCCTTCCTGTTACCGGCGAACTTGTTAATCCTGTGCGTTCCGTTCTTGCTATACGCAAAAATTATCCCGTTGTTCGTACGGATATACCTGAATTAGAGCGTATGGTAGATACTCTGTGGAGTCTGGTGCAGGGAACTGAGGATAAGATATATGTCCTTGCAGATTCGAATACGTTGCAAGACCGTACCCTTTTATTTGCCTCTTACGCACTGGGTAGGCCGATTCCATTGGAAAAAAACGTTGTCGGCACTGCGCTTGTAGATAAGAGAGACGGATTCTCAAAATACTTCTTCGATGCGAAGTACGTCGTGGTGGGTTCGCCGGTCTGGCATACACTGAAGAGTGTGGACCAAAAAGTACTCATGCTTCCGGCTCAGCACATCATCAAGGGTACTGGTATAGGCAAGGCATACGATAAGATCCCAGTTCGGTTCATGCTAGACAGAAAGACACGCGTATACATCTACAAGAGGGTGAGGCCATTTGAGAAAAAGGCGCTCGAGGAGTTATCCGAGGAGCTCAAAGCTACCTATCCGGATAGACCGGATATTTACGAGTTGCCTATTAGGGATGAGCTAATACAACAATGATAATGGTATTAACTTTTTCTGTCGTTTACCTAAGCATCTTTTGAGTGCAAAGCGTAAGTTCAGATCTAAAGAAATTCCAGTAACGTTCCGGCGTAACGATTATTGATTTTGGCGTGCTATTAAAGCCACAGTCAAATAGAAAGCGCCTAAAAACTGAACGTAGACGGAAAAAGCGAGAAAAACCCAGAAGATCGCGCGCTCTACGGGTGCCTTCACTAGGGTCTTTTCCCAATACATCGCAAGAAGCACGATAAGTATCGGGATGATTTCCACCAGGTATCGGTAACCAAATGTCCAACCCCCGTAACCCGCCGCCCTCGCATAGATCACGATGTACACGGGAACCGATGCGGACATAAGGCGAATAAGAGGATGGCATGTCTTGTCGAAAATGCATCGTGCACCAAAAATGAAGCTGAAAATAAAAATAGGGGACATACTGATGATGCCCCTGCTCGGGCTGTACAAGTGACCGAGTATCTTCTCGGTGTAAGGCCATATGCCGCCGGGTCCGGTTCTTGCGCCAGCGGCGATGCTCTCTATGAGCGAGTCGAACGGCCCTCCCCAATATACGACCGAGTAGATGCAGGACAATATGAGCGGCAGAATTCCTGCTGCCACGAACTGCCATACGATCTCGCGCTTGTAGAAAAGTACATAAATACCTATCGGAATGCATAATATGATATTTGTAGGCCTGTTGATTACAGCGCAAGCGAGTACGAATCCGGAAGTGATTTGCATCGCCTTTCTTTCATGTAAAAGCAAAAGAATTCCTGCTAATAACATAAAAAGTGAAGGCCCGTGCTGCCAGATTCCAGTGGATGCGATTCCCCAAGCGCATGTTGCGAATGCATATACACACATAAACAATATCGACGTATCCCAACGTATACCTAGCTTTCGCATAAATTTAAAAATAAAAAGCGCACTGAGGCTTGTGAGGATAGCTCCTGTTATATGGGAGAGAAGGACTCGGTTCTTAACTAAATTCATGCCAAAGGTCTTTGCCACGGCGAAAGTCGGTACGTTAAGGATTCCTGGTATGATAGGAAAAAGAGATACGATATTTCCTTTTCTTTTTCTCATCCAATATTCGGGAAGGCCATTGCTATATACCTTTTCGGATTTCCTTAGGTATTCGTTCAGCGAAAGATTTCCTTCTTCCAAGATACTGATAGGCAGGAACTGGTTTGGGGCTGTGTCGCCGCTTTGTTGAGGCTTTGAAATGCTATACAGAATGAGTGCCGCCACACATATTGCGATCGGTATCATCCATTCCTGTATTTGCGTTTTTTGCCAGAAGGGTGTCTGACTTTCAGATTGTTGCATGAGCGGATAGTACCAGAGAGGGGTGAAAGAATAATTGACACTCAGACATGCAATTAGATACAAAGCATTTATGAGCCTTTCATTCCTGCATAAATTTTTTATCGCAATCACGGTTATTGTCGTGACGTTGCAGCTAATCGGGATATTCCGGCAACTCATATGATCTTTCTATAAAATTTCGTATCGCGACGTTGATTGTCTTTTTGTGCATATCATTCGAATGAAAACATATTCATGTGCGCATGATGGGGGTATGCTTTTCCAGTCTTTGAATTGCTTCCAAAGGTAAAGGTAACTATGTCCCGCATCGCATACTCGGAACTCGAAGTGCACCGTGCTGAAGAGTTCCACGGCCACAAGCTCGGGGCTTCCATCCGTGAAATAGTGTACGGAGGCAACGACGGCATCGTCACCACGTTCGCCGTGGTGGCCGGCACCGTCGGGGCAGACCTGCCGTCGTCGATCGTCATCGTCCTGGGGCTCGCCAACCTGATAGCGGATGGCCTTTCCATGGCGACGGGGGCATACCTGTCCGAACGGTCGGACCAGGCGCAGTGGAGCCGTATCCGCAAGGAAGAAATGGATGAAATCGAAAGACATCCGGAGATGGAACGTGCGGAAGTGCGCGAATATATAGAAAAATTCGGGTTCAAGGGCGCAGACCTGGATCATGCGGTGGATGTCGTGACCTCCGATAAGAAAAACTGGGTGGAAGTCATGATGATCGCGGAGCACGGACATGCGGGGGATGCCAATTCGAAGCCGTTCCTGGATGCCGTCATGACATTCGTGTCTTTCGTGCTCTTCGGGTCCATCCCGCTGCTTCCTTACATGTTGGGCATCCACGAAGCGAGTCGTTTTTCCACCGCCATCGCGGGAACTTTCGCCGCCCTTATCTTGCTCGGATTCGCGCGCAGCTACGTCACGCGCGAGAAACTCTACAAGGGGCCGCTGGAAATCGTGTTCGTCGGGGCAATCGGCGCATTCGCCGCATACGGCATCGGAATGTTATTCCGCTCCGCGGTCGGGGTTGCCCTGTAATGGTTCGTTTTTACGCCAGCACCTCCACCGTCAGCTTCGTCGTTTGACCGGCTTTGATATTCTCTTTTTTCCGAACGTCTGCCTTTACTGGCAGTATATACGTTCCGGACTTTTTATCGGGGAACACGGATGTTTTCCAAGTAGTCGCACCTATCCTTACCTCCACGCGCAGTGATCCCCATCCGCGTGAGATTTCCGCGAAGCGCTCGCGCATCGTTTCTGATGTTTCTTTGGGCACGGAGATGAAATGCCATGCTGCCTCTCCTTCGTAGAGCCAGACTTTTGCTTGTATGGTGAACGTGCGATATCCGGGCCAGCAGACTGGACACGGTTCTTCCCCTTGGAACTCGTGTCCGCGACTGCACGTTCGCGTTGTCATGCGCTCTCTTGGGTCATATCTAGAGGCTGCAGGATGCTCAGCCTGTTTCCCTCCGTGTCCAGGAACGATGCGTACATGCCTACGCCGGGGATCATCATCGGTTGGGTGAGGATCTCGCCGCCGGCCTCCTCCACCTTCTTCACGTGGTGCTGTACGTCTTCCACGCCGATAACCACGGATGGTTTGTCCGACCCGGGATTCGGATACAACCCTCCGTTGATGCGGCCGGGTTCGGCCGGGAAACCGTCTGGCTTCGTTTCCGATGTCGTTGCCATCACGTAGTTTCCCATCTCCGGACCCAGCTGATTGAGCTGCCATCCGAACGCCTCGCCGTAGAATTTCTTCATGCGTTCCATATCGGTGCCTGGGAGTTCGAAGTGGACGACGGGATTCATCATGCGGGGGAGGGGGCAGGGGGTGGGTGAAGTGTATGGCGAAAGGAACCGAGGGGCAATTTCGGTTGGAGCTCTTTATGGGAGCTTTTCGGAACAGATGAAGTTTCGTACCGCGACGGCGTCTTCCTTGTCAATGGCGTGACCATTGATCGATCTGTTCAGTTTTTCTTTATAAGCGATGAGCTCATAGGGATTGATCACGGGTACTTGTATACCCATGACTTCCCGTATCACGCGCTTTTCCAAATTACTGGGGATTTTCACCCAGACGTTTGCTGCCTTGTCGTAGATGCGTACGTCGTCCATGCCCGAAAGGTCGATTGACTGGCCATTGCTGCTAAGGGTCATGAGGAGCAAATCCCAATCGGCATCCACGTACCGTGCGAGCCTATGTGTGACGTACGGCAGTACATCCTCCATTATTACGGGAAAAAATTCGTTTGGTATATCGATATCAATATCGTTCAGCGGCCGGCTGGCATTATAAGCCCTTGCCGCAAGGCCTCCCGAAACTTGAAAGGGGATTTGGTGCTTCTGCAGAATTCCGACGATCCAATTGAATGCCTCTTGTTGTACTGCGGTAAATTCCATTATTGGAGCGGGTAGCGGGAATCGAACCCGCGTCCTCAGCTTGGAAGGCTGATGTACTACCATTGTACGATACCCGCACAAAGCGGTCGTTTCTGAAGGAGCTCGGTTATTCTACGGAATCAGCGCCTTGCCGCAAGCTCCCGTAGCTTCTCATCGCTTATTTTGGCCCATGGATGGCAGGAAAGGAGGCGTTTGGCAGCCAAAATGCCTCCAATCACGGCACCGCGCCGCCTCACTGCGTCGATGGCGTACATCGAACAGGTGGGGGAATGGCGGCAGTATCCGTAGGTCCACAAGTGTTTTAGCGGCCCGTGGTCGGGAGAGAGCGTGAGCTGGTAGACGCGCAGTCCCAGGATGATTGCGTGGCGCGGCAGGAGCCAGACATGTTTCAGTTGTGCCGGCAGTGAATGGCTTGTCATGAGTCGCAACGAATGATGTAAGAGATTGCGCATATGCGCGTCCGTCCGTACTGTTCAGTGTAACACTTTCCCCGCAACCTATGGTGTGGTCCACAGCCGATATCATGACAGCCTTGTACATCGCGGTAGCCGTATTGCTTCTCGTGGTGCTGTACCACCTCATCTTCATCGTCGTATCGTTGCGCAAGGTCATGAAGCGTGCCGACAACGTCACCCGCGAGATCGAAACGGTGATTTTGAAGCCCCTTTCCATGACGGACCAGGCGATCGAATGGGTATCGGGCTTCCTGGAAGGCAAAAAGAAGCACGGTAAAAAAGAGGATTGATCTTATTTGCATGAAACCTATTTCCATGACGCTGAGCATCGTATTCCCGTGTTATAACGAAGGAGAAATCATCGCCGCCACTGTACGCGACGCATATTCCTGGATGACCAAGGTCGCCGTCAAAGGGGAGATCGTCGTCGTGAACGACGGATCTTCCGACAACACGGCATCCGTTTTGAGTGAGCTAAAAAAAGAGGTCCCCACGCTCGTCGTCGTTACCCATCCCCAGAACAAGGGCTATGGGGCGGCCATCCATACTGGGTGTGACAACGCCAAAATGGACATCATCGCGTTTGTGGACAGCGACGGCCAGTTCCACGTATCCGAGTTGGAAAAATTCTTTCCGTTCTTCCCGGCCGTGGACGTCGTGTCCGGTATCCGCCTGAAGCGCGCCGATCCGTTCATTCGTTGGGTGAACTCCAACTTGTTCCGATTGTTTGTTAATGCCATCCTCGGTTTGCGTATGACGGATCTCGATTGCGGCATGAAGGCCTTTAAGAGGGGGGTGTGGAAGAAGATCGTCCCCGTGTACGCCACGGGCGCGTCATTCGATGCCGAACTCTTCTTCAATACGAAAAAAAATGGCCTGCGCCTTGCGGAAGTTCCCATTCATCATTATCCCCGTACGTCTGGTCATCCCACGGGTGCGAAGCTGAAGGTGATCGTGAAGGCATTCCGTGATCTCTTCCGACTCCTGTCGCATGACGGAAATATTCGGTACGCGGTGTATCCGGTATTGAGGTCGGTGCGTTGATTCTTACTGAATCGACTGTTTGTCCACGAACACGCGGACGAAGAGTCTCTTCAAAACGTCCAACGAGGTGTCCCAGATCGCCGCCAGCAGCGAGTTGAGGTGTCGGATCTGTCGGTAGAGGAGCGTGAGTTTATGCGCTCCGCCCGGCTGTCCGATGCGCGTGATCGTCTTTGCCTGCTTCCGCAGCTTCTTCACCTCTTCTTTGATGTGCTTCTCCAACTCCTTCTGCATCGTCTTGGCGGGCGGAAGGTTGGCCATTGCCATGTCGCGCGCGGATGCAGCCTGTTGCTGCCCTGTCGCCGCTATGGCTTTTTGCGAGGTACCGCTGCCGGACCACTGTTCGCCCGCGGTATCGGATGCGTGCTCCTTGATCTGGTTGATCTGATCGACGAACTCGCTGAGTCCTTCGACCTGTTCCAACTGCAAAGCCTTGGAAGGCTGCACGACCGTTTCGGGCGATTTATGTGTGTCGAGGCCGCGTTCTGGCGTAGCTGCTGCCATCTCTCTTATTATGCTCCTTTTTGGCGTAAAAATCAATGATATTTTGGCTTATGGATGCCTTTTGTGGCACCATAGGGCATATCTATGACGACTGACACCATCTTCCACAAGATCCTCCGCAAGGAAATACCGGCTGCCATCGTGCACGAAGACGAAGACGTGCTTGCGTTCAAGGACATCCACCCCCAGTCGCCGACGCACGTTCTGTTTATCCCAAAGCATTTCTTGGAATCCATCGCCCATGCCACGCCCGAAACCGCTCACATTCCGGGGATGCTGATCCTGAAGGCCCAGGCGTTCGCCAAAGAACACGGCATCGACGGATACAAGCTCCAGTTCAACGTGGGCAAGGGCGGGGGACAGGAAGTGCCTTACCTGCACCTGCATTTCCGCAGCGATCAGGCGTTACGCGAGTAATCCCTCGAGTCGTTCGTGCGTCAGTTGTGAAAAATCATGTATGTGCATGTGGGCAACCGACAGGTTCTGATCCGTGTTATGGGACGTATGGTAGGCGATACTCGTCATTTCCGCTGCATGAATGGCACGCAGTCCGATGGATGAATCTTCAACGCCGACGCAATTCGCCGGGCTCCTGCCGATAGCTTGGGCAGCGAGGAGGTATACGTCCGGATGAGGCTTTGTGTTTTCCACGTCGTCCGCCGTGCAGATTCCGTCCCGGAAAAACCGGTCGATCTCCAACCGGCGCATGGCCTTCATGATCCAGTCACGGTGTCCCGAAGACGCGATGGTGAAGGGTATGCCGACTTCTTCCAATCTTTGGAATAGCTCCAGTGCGCCGGGATTCAGCTGTGCCAGCTCCGAGTATACGACGTCGCAGTACCGTCCCACCGCGTCGCGGAACTCGGGCAATGTGTGTTTCATTCCATGATCGCGTTGCAGCACCAAATGCTGGGCATCCAGGCCGTGACCGATGAATTGGCGTTGTTCTTCCACGGACCAAGGCCGTCCTGTTACCTCGTGTAGCAGTTTTTGCGCAACCGGCGGCCAGTGCGTCTCGCTGTCCACGATCGTGCCGTCGAAGTCGAAGATAATGCCCTTTCTCATGGGAGAGGCAGCATACGAAAAGGGCGTCGGTATGACAATGGACTCATTTCAATTACCAGCGGATCTTCCCCATGGCGCGTTCCGTTAGCTTCATGAGCGCCTCTCTTTTTTCTAGCTGGCTTTTGTCGCTTTCCAGGATGTGTACCGCGGCATCGGCGTCGGCAGGGGATATGTCCAGGAGCATCGATAGGAGTCCCAGGTCACTCAGTTTCCGGAAGTCGGCTTTCTTTTCTTCCAAAGATGTCATAATCCCGTCAGCTTCGTCTCCGAATGCCTTTGCGAATGCTTCCCGCGTCTTTGTTTTTTGCGTTTTGCCAGCGCGGTTGAATCCCTCCAAGGATTCCTTGTTGCCATACTGTTCGGCGAGGATCTCGCGGATCCTGCGCGCTGTTGCGATGGGGTCCTTGGAAGAAGCAGCTGCAGCCATGAGAATTGCTTCCTCAAGCTCTTGTAGTTCTTTTTCGATCTGTTGCCGGCGTGCTTCCGGCTTGCCGTTCATTTTTCCGCGAAGCTTTGCAAAGAACTCTTTGTTCGGATCGGGCATCGATCGTTTGGCTACGCCTACCGGAAGCACGTCGCCGTTTCCCCCGGGCAGATTGATGATCAGGTCCTGATCGCCCTTATCCGTCGCGTTTTCCAGTATTTTCTTGAATCCCTGTTCCCAATCCAATCCCTTGTACTCGCGCGGGACCTTCTCGGGAACCGCTTTCTGCAAGGCAAGGAGGGCTTTCGCGCGTACGGATACGTTGGGGTGCTTATCCAAAAGGCGCAGGAGTACCTCTGCCAGCGCTGTGCGATCCTTACCTTCAAACTCAGCGGATCGTGCGAATTCCAAGATGCGCAGCGCCCTCTGCTTCGCGCCGTCTGGCATCGTATCTACGATTTTAATTAGGCATTCCTTTTCGTTTTGCGTCAGCGCAGGGCGTTTCGGATCGTACATAGCGTACCACGCCCTTCCGTTTTCGTCGGGCTTGTGGCAGGTCTGTATTTCCATGAGCAATTCATCGGGCGTTTTGGGCGTGCGGCTCTTGAGGTCCGCGAGAATGATCTTGGTATAAGGCTCCTGCGGAGCAAAGAGGCTCAATAACATTGCAAGCTTTTTGTACTGTTCTTCTGTTCCCGCATCCATTTTCGGAATGATGACACCTTCGTACAACAGCCGTTTTTCTTCGGGTGTAAGCGCCGTCAGCCTATCCAAAAGTGCCATGCTGGCGCGGACTGTGGGCGGATTTTTTTCCGTCGTCAGGATATCCTCGATCGACAGTGCCATCAGGGAATCGCGTGTCATTCCTTCGCCCTTTAGTGCCAGCAGTATGCATTCTTCCTCCGTTTCTTTTGATGCATCTTTCATCGCGCCGGAACGGATATCCCGGAGCAGTGCCAATGCATGCGGCGCGAACGATTTCGCGAATTCCTCCCCGGCAAATGATGTTTTGCGGAGCAGATCGAGACGATCCTTGTCCGTTTGCGCGTCGCGGATCATCCGCTCCTCTGCATGCGGGCGCCCCGCCAAAGGAGCCGGTTCTTCTGCTTGCCTTGGTTGTCCGAACGGGTTTTCCATACTTCCTCTTATTATAGCGTAAAACCGCTATTTTCGCCATCCATCACGCTTTGTCCTTATCGTAAAAAGGGCGCCCGTCTTGCAACGGAACGCCCTTTTGGAATTCGTATGATTACGCGCTGTAACCGGCTTCCTCAGCCTCCTTTTCAGTCTGGAAGAAGACGCGCTTGTCGCCCTTGATCTTCTTGCCTGCGGCGGAGTCGGACGCGTAGTACTTCTTGCCGTCCTTGGAAGCGACGAACGGACCTGCCGGCGCCTCTTCCTCCTCGGAAGATTCCTCGGCCGTCTCTTCCTTCGCCTCGGCTGCCTTGGCTTCATCGGCCTTCATTTTCTCCAGCGTCTCCTTGTCGATCGGCTTGAGAGCCTTGATGGAGAGGCCGATGCGGCGCTCATCCACGTCGATGTTGATGACCTGGGCCTCCACTTTCTGTCCGATCGTGAGCACTTCGCTCGGGTCGGTGATCTTCTGGTGGGCGATTTCGGAGAGGTGAACCAATCCGTTGATATCCTTCTCGAGCTTCAGGAACGCGCCGTAATCCGCGAAGCGGACGACGGAACCGG